>NZ_JBHVQS010000064.1:0-47458 GCF_042886435.1 Streptomyces sp. NPDC058000 | reverse complement strand
TCCTCGAACACCTCGGCCGCCTGGATGACCAGGTCAAAATCCGCGGCCACCGCATCGAACTCGGCGAAATCCGCACCACCCTCCTCGAAGACTCGCGCGTCAGCGCGGCGGCTGCGCTCGTCCGGACGCCAGATGGGCCCGCCACCGCGCGGGTGGATGCGTACGTAGTCGTCGCGGACCCCGAGGAACTCCCGAACATCCGGCAGGTGTTGGCTCAGCGGCTGCCCGCGTATCTGGTCCCGGCGACCCTCACCGCCGTGCCCGAGCTCCCCCTCACCCCGAACGGCAAGCTCGATGCCGTCCGGCTTCCGGATCCCGTCATACCGTTCCCTGCCGATGCCGATGCCGATGCCGATGCCGATGCCGATGCCGATGCATCCCCCGACCCGGAACCCGGGGGCGAAGACACCTGCCCGGTCGCCCTCGCCGCCATCTGGCAGCAGGTCATCGGTGTCCCCGTCGGTCCCGACGACAACTTCTTCGACCTCGGCGGAAACTCCCTGCTGGCCGTCCAGCTCAACGCGGCGCTCCGCAAGAGCGGCTTCCCCGAAGTGCGACTGCGGGACATCTTCCGTCACTCCACCCCGCGCCGCCTGGCGGAGGCCATCGAGTCCCGTGGCGGCGCGGTTCAGAACGCAAGCAAGCCTGGAGGAAAATCGGCATGACCGACGTGGACAACGCGGTGGCGGTCGTGGGCCTTGCCCTGCGGGTGCCGGGCGCCGCGGACCCGGAGACCTTCTGGTCGGGCCTCGCCGACGGCCAGGTCAGCCTGCCCGCGGCGCGGTCTGTGGGGGAGGCCGGCGGCCCTCTCCTCGCAGGCCAGATCGACCGGTTCGCCGAGTTCGACGCGGAGCTGTTCGGCATGTCCCCGGCCCAGGCCGCGGTGACGGACCCGCAGCACCGGGTCCTCACCGAGCTGGTGTGGCAGGCTCTCGAGGATGCCGGGATTGACCCGGGGGCCAGCACTGGCCGGGTGGGTGTGTTCGCCGGGTGCGGCCCGGACGCGTATCTGCACGCGAATGTGCTCGGGGACGAGCAGCTGGTGCGGGTGCAGGGGCAGGAGCAGATCCAGCTCGGCAACTCCCGTGACTTCCTCGCCACCGCTGTCTCCTACCGGCTCGGCCTGACCGGGCCGAGCATGACCGTGCAGACCGCCTGCTCGACGTCGCTGGTCGCGGTGCACCAGGCCGTGCGGAGCCTGCTCACCTACGAGTGCGACATCGCGGTGGCGGGCGGCGTCACGATCCACCCGGTGGAGCAGCCGACATACGAGTTCACCGAGGGCGGCATCGTCTCCCCGGATGGCCGCTGCCGCGCCTTCACCGAGGGAAGCCTGGGCACCGTGCCGGCGAGCGGTGCCGGAGTCGTGGTGCTGCGCCGCGCGGCCGACCTCGATGAGCACGGTGCGAGCGGTGTCCACGCGCACATCGTCGGCAGCGCGGTCAACAACGACGGCGCCGACCGCATGAGCCTGGTGTCCCCAAGTCCCCGTGGCCAGGCGGACGTTATCCGCGAGGCGCTCGAATCGGCGGGACTCTCGGCCGCCGACGTGGGCTACATCGAGACCCACGGCACCGGCACCGTCCTCGGCGACCAGATCGAACTCGCCGCCCTCGCCGAGGCGTACGGCGCCGAGTACGGCCAAGCCCCGTGCGCGCTCGGCGCGGTGAAGCCGAACATCGGCCACTGCGACACGGCGGCCGGTGTGGTCGGCCTCATCAAGACGGTGCTCGCGGTGCGGGAGCGCACCGTGCCGCCGACCCCGGCGCAGTCGGGCGACGGCCCCGATGTGGCGCTCGGCTCGCCCCGCTTCTTCATCCCGCGCAAGGCCGAGCCCTGGGGTGACGAGCTTCCCCAGCACGCGGCGGTGAGCTCCTTCGGCCTTGGCGGTACGAACGCCCACGTCATCGTGGCACCCGCGCGCACGCCGCAGCCGGAGGAGCCGCCTGTTGTACGGAACCTCGGCACCGCCGTCCTCTCCGCCGCGACCGACAATGCGCTTCGGGACAGGGCCCGTTCACTCGCCCACTGGCTCCAGGGCCCGGGCACGGACACCCCGCTCACCGACATCCTCGGGACCCTGAAGCACAACCGGCGCCCCCTCGGCCGGCGCTGGGCGGCCGCCCTGCCCGCCGACGAGACCGCGGCCCGCGAGCGACTGAGCGACGAGCTGACCACGCTAGCTGGAGGGGGCGGCCGGACCCAGGGCGTCGTCGCCCAGCCGACCGTGGCCGCCCTGCTGCCGGGCCAAGGCGTGTCCCTGGCCGGAGTCGGAACCTCGTACGCGGCCGTGGACGACGCATTCCGCGCGGATATCGGCACACTGACCGCGAAGGTGGCCGCCGCCGGTGGCCCCGATCTGAGCACCTTCGGGGAGTGGGCCGCCGACGACCCGCGCTTGGCGGACACCGCCGTCGTCCAGCCCGTGCTGTTCGTTCTGGGCACGGCGGCGCTGCGGCTCCTGGAGCGCCGTGGCATCAGGCCCGTGCTCCTTCTCGGGCACAGCATCGGCGAGTTGACGGCCGCGACCCACGCCGGAGTCTTCACCGTCGGCGAGGCCGCCGCCGCCGTCGTCGAGCGCGGCAGGCTGATGGCGGGCGCCCCACAGGGCGCGATGACGGCCGTGCGCGCGGACGAGAGCACCGCTCTCGGACTCGCCGAAGGCCTCCCGGTGGACGTGTGTGGACTCAACGCGCCCGACAACACCGTCCTCGGCGGCGCTCCCGACGCCGTGAGCGAGCTGGAGCACCGGTGCCGTGACCGGGGTATCGCCGTGACCCGCCTCGCCACCAGCCGGGCATTCCACTCCCGGACGATGACGGAGGCGGCGGATGAATTCGCCCGGTTCCTGGGACAGTTCACGCTGCGTACGCCGTCGCAGGACCTGACCATCCTCTCCAACCTCACCGGCGCGCCCCTGACCGCCGAGCAGGCCACCGACCCCGGCTACTGGGCGCGGCAACTGCGCTCCACCGTGCGCCTCGACGACGCGCTGCAAAGCCTCCTGAACGCGGTACCCGAGGTCGTACTCGGCCTCCACCGCGGCAAGACGATGACCAACCTCGCCCGGCAGGAGGCGCGACGGCAGGGCCATTCCCCACTGATCACCGACCTCTTCGGAACCAAGGAAGGCGACGAGCCGCTGGCGGTGCAGGACGCCTTCGCACAGCTGTGGACGGCCGGTTGCGCACCGGATCTCGACATCCCGCACCCCGGCCGCACGGTCCGGCTGCCCGCCTATCCCTTCGCCGACACCAAGCACTGGGTGGACGCGGTACCCACGCCTGAGCGCCGGGCGTCCGCAGGCAACGTACAAGAGACGGTCGAGCTCCCGCCGCAAGCCGAAGACGGGCCCGAATCAGCCCCGGCAGACGGTGAGAGCGACGGCACCGCCGCCGTCATCGCCTCCCTCTGGCAGAGCGCCTTCGGCGGCGCCCCCCTCCGTCCCGAGGACAACTTCTTCTCGCTCGGCGGGACGTCACTGCAGGCAGCCCAGCTCATCACGGTCGTCAACAACGAACTGCTCCTGAACATGCGGCTCCAGGATCTGTACGAGAACTCGTCACTCGGCGATTTCGCGGCGCGCGCCGATGCGCTGGTCGCCGAGCGTGACGACGACGAACTGCTCCGGCTGCTCGAGGAGATCGAGAACGGCGGCGGCGCCCTGGAGGGAGAGGCATGACCGAGTTGTCCCAGCGCCTGCAGGCGCTCACGCCCGAGCAGCGCAAGCGCCTGAACGAGAACCTGCGCCGCCGTGACGCGCGCGCGGCGGCCCCCGCGGCCGTGGCCGGCCCGGCCCTGCTTCCAGACCGGCAGAGCCTGTACTTCTTCGCAAGTGCCGACGCCCACGAGGCCCGCGACTACTACCCGCTGGTGCTTCAGGCCGCCGCCCTCGCGGACCGGGCCGGACTCCACGCCATCTGGCTCCCGGAACGGCACTTCGTGGACTTCGGCGGATTCTCACCGAACCCGGCCGTCCTCGGCGCCGCCGTGGCCGCCACCACCACCCGCCTGGGCATCCGCGCGGGCAGCGTGGCCGCACCGCTCCAGCACCCGGCCCGGATCAGCGAGGACTGGGCCCTGGTGGACAACCTGTCCGGCGGCCGGGTCGGCATCTCCTTCGCCAGCGGCTGGCACCCGGACGACTTCATCCTCGCCCGGGAGGACTTCGCCGGCCGGCGTGAGGTGACCGCCCGCACGATGGAGCAGGTCCGCGCCCACTGGCGCGGCGAGGCCGTGCGCTACCCCACCACGGCGGGCGGCGAGGCTGAGGTGCGGACCCAACCCCGGCCGGTCCAAGCCGAGTTGCCGGTCTGGCTCACCGCCGCGGGCAACCCGGCGACCTTCGAATCCGCAGGCCGCGCGGGCTACGGCATCATGACTGCCCTCCTTGGCCAGACGCTCAAGGGGCTGCGCGAGAACATCGCCCGCTACCGCGCCGCCTGGCGCGAGGCAGGCCACGCGGGCGACGGTGACGTGGTCGTCATGGTCCACGCGCACGTCAGCGAACGCCCGGACCTCGAAGAGTTCCTGCGGCCCGCGATGCACTCCTACCTCCGGTCCTTCCGCAGCCAGACCACGGCCGCAGACCAGGACGAGGAGGTCCTCCTGGAGAGCGCCTACCTCGACTTCCTGCACGGGCCCTCGCTCCTTGGCACACCGGCCAAGGCCCGGGCCGTCCTCGCCGAACTGCGCGAGGCGGGCGTCGACGAGGTCGGCCACCTCATCGACTTCGGCCTGCCCGCCGCCGATGTCGTGGCAGCTCTGCCCCAGTTGCTCGCCCTCTCCGACTCCAAGGACCAGGACGGCGCCGAAGCCCCGCAAGGAGCGCGCATATGACCCCCGACCGCTCGGCCGCCGCCCGCTTGGCCCGCCTCGACCCCGCCCAGCGCGCCGCCCTCGCCGCCCGCCTCGTCGCCGCCCGGTCGGGCCCGCCGCTGCGCACCCGGCCAGGACCCCGCGACCGCTTCCCGCTCGGCATGGACCAGGAACGCCTCTGGATCCTCGACCAGTTGGACCCCGGCACCACCACCTACACCCTCGGCTTCGGCCTCCGCTTCCACGGCGCCTTCGACCTGGATGTCTTCACCCGGGCCGCACACGCCGTGGCCCGCCGCCACGAGCTGCTGCGCTCCGGCGTTGAGACCGAGGACGGAAAGCCCTACCTCAAGGTCCACGAGGACCGGGGCGCCGACGTCACCTTCACCGACGTCTCCGAAGGACCCGCCGACCACGAGCACGTCGAGGAGCGCCGGGCCGCGTTCGTCGCCGAGCAGGTGCGCCGCCCCTTCGACCTGCGCGACGACCCCGTGCTCAGGCTCGCGGTCGGTCGCGTCGCGGACGGCGACCACCAAGTGGTCCAGACGATGCCCCACTCGTTCACCGACCAGTGGTCCTATGTCCGCCTCAACCACGAGCTGATCGGGCACTACCGCGCCTACCTCGAAGGCGCCGACCCTGAAGTCCCGGACCTCCCGGTCCAGTTCGGCGACTATGCTCAGTGGCAGCGCGACTACTTCGCCAGCCCGAAGGGTGAGGAGCACCGCGCCTTCTGGCGTACGTATCTCGACGGTGCCCCCATGCGTCTTCCGCTGCCCTACGACGCCACGCCCGACACCTCTGACCACGCGGGCGAGCAGTACAACTTCATCCTGAACGAGGACGTGGCCGCCGCCTTCACCGCCCGTGCGGGCGAGGCGCGCACCACCATGGCCACCGCGATGACCGCCGCGTACGTCGCGCTCCTGCACGAGGAGACCGGCGCCCGCGACATCATCGTCGGTGTGCCGAGCGTCACCAGGGGCGAGGACGCAGTCCAGGACCTCATCGGCTTCCTGCTCACCAATGTGCCGATCCGCGTGCGCCTACCGGAGAACCCCACGCCCGCCCAGATACTCGCCGCCACGGTCGAGGGCTCCATGGCGGTTGCCGACCACCGCGAGGTGCCGTTCGGCGAGATCGTCGAGGCGGTCGCGCCGAACCGCGCGGTGACTCAGTACCCACTGCTGCAGACGATGCTGGTCCAGCTCAACCTCGGCGACTCGGTCCTGTTCAAGGTGCCCGGCGCCGACGTCTACGCCAACGCCGTGCCCGAGGGCATCTCCTCGATGGACATGACCGTAGCGTGGTGGCAGGTCAACGGCCTCATGTACGGGCGCATTGAGTACCGCACCGCCCTCTTCCTGCCGTCCACCATCGAGCGTATGGCGCGCCGCCTGCTCCAGCTCGTGGAGCTCTTCGCGACCTCGCCCGACACGCCGCTGCGCACCCGGTCCGTGCCTCCAGTCTCGCCCGTGGCGTCGGTCCTGTCCGCACCCGCCGAGCACGGCAGCGCGCCCGTCGAGGGCCTCGACCGCGTCGAGCGGGCCTGGCGCGAGGCCCTCGGTGTGTCCGAAGCCGGCCCCGGGGATGTGTTCTTCGAGGTGGGCGGGACCTCCCTGCTCGCCGTGCGCCTGACGCACCTGCTCAAGGCCGAGGGGTTCACGCTCACGCTCCGGGACGTCTTCAGCAACCCCACGCTCGGCGCGCTCGCCCAGGTGCTGCTCACCCGGGACCGCCAAGTGGCGGGCGAGGACGGAGCGTTGCCGCTCGGCCCGCTCGGTCCCGAGCAGCAGCTCTTGTACCAGGCTGGGCTCGACCGGGTCGAGTCCTTCGCGCACACCTTCGTCCTGAAGGCCGAGGAGCCTTTGGACGCCGCCCGGTTGGAAGCCGCCGTCAAGGCGGTGGTCGCCGCCCACCCCGGACTGTCCACGGAGTTCCGCACGAGCCCCGAGGGGCTCCGTGCCCGCGTCGGCAGCCGCTGGTCGTGGAGCACCGAGGCCTCGGGGAGTGAGTCCCGTCAGGTCGCGGCCGCCCAGCGCGCGGCGTTCGACGCGGAGAGCGGGGCGCTCTTCGCCGTCAGTCTGATCCCGGGCGCAAGCACCCTGGACCAGGGCGTCGAAAGCGCTCCGGACCAGGTCGTCATCAGCGCCAACCACCTGGTGATCGACGGCATGTCCTGGGGCATCGTCGTCGCCGACCTGGCCCGCGCCTACCGCGACCGGGCCCTCATCGCCGAACCGGCCGGAGCGCTGGAGTACGCCGCCGCGCTGCATGCCGTCGACCCCGCCGCGCAGGCCGATTTCTGGATCGGGCACCTCGCCGCCGTCCGTCCCCTGGACTGGGGCATGCCCGAAGTGGCCGAAGGAGTACGGCAGTTCGAGGTCAGCGTGCCGCTCGCCGGACAGCACGGATCGCTCCAGGCTGAGGCGTTCACCGCCGTCGCCCGGGCCCTGCGTCCGCACACCGAAGAGGTCGTGGTCTCCACAATCGGACTCGGCCGTGAGCCGCTGGCCGCGCTGCGGACCTGGGACCCCACCCGCGCCGTCGGCTACTACTCCTGCCCCTACCCCCTGCACCTGCCGCTCACCGGCGGCACAGCCCAGGACGACCTCGTGGCTGTCGACACCGCTCTGTGCCACATCCCCGACGGCGGCAAGGCCTACGGCCTGCTGCGCGCCTCCGCCGACACCGAACTCCGGGCCCGCTTCAAGGGGCTGCCCACGCCGCGCGTCGTCGTCAACTACCTTGGCGCCCTCGCCGATCCGGCCGACGGGAGCGAAGGCCTGTTCACCGGCGGAGGCGAGTTCGCCGCCGACGCGTACGAGCGGGCGGGACGTGACGTGGACCTGGACGTGGCCTTCGGGATCCGGGGAGGCGAGGCGGTCTTCCGCTGGCTCTTCGACCCGGCCCGCGTCGCCGAGACCACCGTCCGCGAGGCCGCGGCCCGCGCCGCCGCCGACCTCACGGCGCTCCTTCAGGCGCACGGCGAGCCCGACGACGTACCCGGCATCACCGGGGTGTCGGAGGAGCGGATGAATCAACTCTTCGCCGAACTCAGCGACGTACGCCTGGAGCAGCCGTGAACGACACGCCCACCGAGTCCCGGCGGCGCGGGCCGCTCTCCGTCCTGCTGATCGCGCAGTATCTGTCCGCCTTCGGCAACGCGGTCACCATCGTGACCGTCCCGCTCTACGTCCTCGGCGCCACCGGCAGCTCGATCGCCACCGGCCTCGCCGGATTCGCCAACGCCCTGCCGCTGATCTTCGCGGGCGCGATCGGCGGGGTCTTCATCGACCGGATCGGCGGACGGCGCATGAGCGTCCTGTCCGATCTGTTCGCCGGAGTCCTCATCGGCCTCGTCCCGCTGCTCGACCGGACCATCGGCCTTCCGCTGCCCCTCCTGATGGCGCTGCTCTTCGGCCGGACCGTCGTCGCGACACCCGCGCAGGCGGCCCGCCTGAGCCTGATCAAACCGCTCGCCGAGACGGCCGGCGTCCGCCTGGCGAGTGCCAACTCCTGGTTCCAGGCGGCCCCGCGCCTCGGCCTGGTGGTCGGCGCGCCGCTCGCCGGGCTCCTCGTCGCGGTGTCGGGTTCCGTCGTCGGCATGTACGTCGACTCGGCGACGTTCCTGATCGCCTCGGCCCTCGTGGGCTTCGCCGTGCCGCGCGCCCGTCCGGCCGCCTCGTCGGGCGAGAAGCTCGGATTCGTACGCCAGCTGACCGAGGGCATGGCAGTCGTCAGGACGATCCCGGTGATCGGCGCGATGACCGCTTTCGTCTTCGTCACCAACTTCCTCGACGACGCCTTCACCCCGCTGATGCTGCCGGTGTACGCCAAGGAGATCCTCGGTAACGGCGAATACCTGGGCTGGCTCCTTGCCGCCTCCGGGGTCGGGGCCATCGCGGGCACCTTCCTCTACCCGCCGCTCAGCCGCCGCTTCCTGGCCAGCCGCCGCTACACGCTGCTCGGCTGCTTCGCGGTCATCGCCGCGCTCCGGCTGCTGATGGTGGCGCACCCGGGTCTGGTCCTCATGGTCGCCCTCACCTTCGCCAGCGGACTCGCGGCAGGCCCCCTCAACCCGGTCCTGAGCACCGTGATGCTGGAGCGCGTGCCCGAGGAGCTGCGCGGCCGGGTATTCGGACTCTCCGGTGCCGTCGCGATGGCGGCAGCCCCCCTCGGGATCCTCTCCGCCGGATGGGCCGTCGACGGCGCGGGCCTGACCTGGGCGCTCGCCTGCTTCGGCACGGCGTACTTCGTACTGATCCTCGTTTCCCTGCGCAGCCGCGCCCTGCGCGACATGGACGCGGCCCCCGCAGCAGAGGCCGGGGAGAAGGAGAAGGAGCCCGCCCATGACTAGGACCGACGTGAACAGGGCGGGACGGCTCGAAGGCAAGGTCGCCGTCATCACCGGCGCGGGGCGTGGCGTCGGCCGCAGCTGTGCCACCGCCTTCGCCGCCGAGGGCGCCGACCTGGTCCTGGTGGACGTTCCCGCCGACATCCCCGAGGTGCCTTATCCGCTGGCCGGCGAGAGCCAGCTGCACCACACGGCCGAGGAGTGCCGCAAGCACGGCGTCGAGGTCCTCACCGTCCCCGCCGACGTGCGGGATCTGGACGCGCTGACGGTCGTGCGGGAGCGGGCCGTCGACCGCTTCGGACAGGTCGACGCGCTCGTCAACAACGCGGGCGTGGTGGCCCCTTCGGGCCGCCCCGTGCACGAGACCAGCGAGGAGGAGTGGCAGCTGCTCCTCGACATCGACCTCAGCGGGGCCTGGCGGATGACGAAGCTGTTCGCGCCGCTCCTGACCGAGCGCCGTGCGGGATCCATCGTGAACATCGCGTCCACCGCCGGGCTCGTCGGCTACCGGAACTTCGCGGGATACGTCGCCGCCAAGCACGGCCTCATCGGCCTCACCAGGGCCTCCGCGCTGGACTACGCGCCCTTCAAGGTCCGCGTGAACGCCGTGTGCCCCGGCAACATCCGCGACGAACCCGCCGCCGAGGGACGCATGCTCTCCGAGGTCGCCCGCGCCCTGGACATCCCGCTCGCCGGGCACGAGGCGCTCTTCACCGAACAGCAGCCCATGAACACCCTGGTGGACCCCGCCGACGTGGCCGAGGCCGCGCTCTGGCTCTCCTGCGACGCCACGCGCCACGTCACGGGCTCCACCGTGACCGTCGACGCGGGATACACGGTGCGCTGATGGCCAACTCCCAGATTGTGCACGTTGCTTCGGCCTCCGAGAGGCAATTCTGGTTCGGCGAGCAGGTCGCCCGCGGGTCGGCCGCGAACATCGCCCTGGGGCAGATCCGCATCGAGGGCACCCTCGATCTCCCGGCTCTCACACGGGCACTGGATGCCGTCGTGCGCGGACACGAGGCGCTGCACACGGCGTTCGTCCTCGAAGGACAGCAGCTCGTACGCAAGGTCGTTGAGCCGGTGCCCGCGCGGACGCCCGTGCCGCTCGCGGAGGGCACTGGCTTCGACGCCGTCGCGGCGCGGCTGGACGAGACCGGCTTCGATCTCGCCGCCGGTGTCCTGCACTGGGCCGCCGTGGCGCCGGACGCGGACGGCGCGATGCTCTACATCGCGGTGCACCACATCGCCTTCGACGGCCTCTCCCACGAAATCCTCACCGCCGACCTTGCCCACGCCTATGGGCAGTCCCTGACGGGTGCCGCCCCAGAGCTGTCGCCAAGGCCCCGTGCGGCCGTCACCCCCCTGGGCGCCGCCCAGCGCGAGGAGCTCGCCGCGCACTGGCGTACCGCCCTCGCAGGCGTCGCCGATCTGCCAGGCGAAGGCGCCGAGTTGAGCCAGCGCGACCTGGCACGGGCCCCTCTCGTCGAGCACCGCACCACATGTGCGGCGGGGCGGGCGGGGGAGTTGCGGGAGCGGGCGCGTGAGGGCGCCAAGACGCCGTACGCGTTGTTGCTGACCGCCTACGGGCGTGCCCTCGCCGACCTCACCGGAGCCGCCGCCGACTTCTGCGTCGGCACCCCGATCGCCACCCGGGGCCCGAACCAGGAGCACGAGGTGGGCTGCCTGCTCAACACCGTGCCCATCCGCATGCGCGTCCTCGGCGAACCCGAAGCGGCCGACCAGGTCTGGAAGTCCGTCGTCGACGCGGTGCTCCACCTGGACCTGCCCTGCGACCAGATCGTGGCGGAGTGCCGGACCGGGCGGGGCCGCCGGATGCCGCTGTTCCAGGCGCTGTTCGCTTACCAGAGCTGGACGCGGACCGTCCACCAGGCCGGGAGTGCCCGGCTGTGGACGGTGCCGGTCCGGCCGGTGGGCGCGCAAGCGGAGGTGCAGATGCAGGTGCACGAGGTCGACGGGGGCGCCTTCGACATCCTCGTCCAGGCCCCCGTGGACGGCTCGTGGGACGGCCGACTCCCCGATCTCATCGCCGCGTTCGACAGCCACCTCGAGCGGCTCGCCACCGTGCCCACGCACTGAGCGCGCTCACGTACTGAAGGAACCAGGAACCACGCGAATGACCAAGCTGATCTGTCTGCCGTACGCGGGTGCGGGCGCCGGCGTCTACCGGCCCTGGCGAGGTATGTCCACACCCCGGCTGCAGGCCGTGCCGATCCAGCTTCCGGGCCGGGAGGAGGAGTACGGCGCACCGTTCTACGCGACGATCGCCGAGGCCGCCGAGGACATCGCCGGACGCCTCCGCGCGGCCGTCGGCACCGAGCCGTACTCCCTCTTCGGGCACAGCTTCGGCTCGATCCTCGCCTACGAGACGACCCAGCAACTGATCGAGCACGGCGGCCCGCTGCCCGAGCAGATCGTCGTCAGCGGCTCGGTCAGCCCACGGCACCGCGAGCGCCGCCTCATCTCGGCGGACGACGACGAGCAGGCCGTCGCCGACCTGCGCGACTTGGTGGGCCAGGACATCGAGTCACTCAACCACCCTGATCTGCGCGCCCTGTTGCTGCCCGTGCTGCGCGCCGACGTCAAGCTCCTGAGCGACTACGAGCCCGCCGCCGGCCAGGCCCCGCTGCCCATCCCGCTCACCGCGATCCGCGGCGACGCCGACGTGATGGTCCCGGTGCCGGAGTGGCGGGACTGGTCGGCGTTCACCTCGGCCGCCTTCCGGGAGCTGCAGATGCCCGGCGGCCACATGTACCTCGCCGACGACTGGGCGCTGGTGTGGAAGACCATCGAGGAGTTGCTGTGACGCCGACGGTTTCCGGGCGGGACGAAGAGGCCATGGTTTCCAGGCGCGCCCAGGAGCCCGGCCAGGCACGGCTGTTGAGGCACGGCGCGGACCTCCTGAGCCGCACTGACCCCGCCCTCGCCGCCCTCCTGGACGCGGAGGTCGGCCACCAGGCGGGTACCCTCGCCATGGTCGCCTCGGCCAGCGCCGCCGACCCCTCGGTCCTCGCCGCGGGCGGCGCCGCCCTGTCGAACGTGACGGCGGAGGGATACCCGGGCGCCCGCTACCACCCCGGCGCGGTGCACTTCGACGGGGTCGAGCGGCTCGCGGTGGAGCGCGCCAAGGCGGCGTTCCTTGCGCAGTACGCCAACGTCCAGCCGCACTCGTGCTCCTCGGCCAACTTCAGCGTGCTCTCCAGTCTGATCCCGGTGGGCGGCGTGCTGCTCGGCCTCGACCTGGACGCGGGTGGACACCTCACGCACGGCTCGCCCGCCTCGGTGACGGGACGCCACTTCCAGTCCGTGCACTACGGCTTGGACGCGCACGGGCTCATCGACTACGCGTCCGTGGCGGAACTCGCCCGCGCACACCGCCCCGCCGTCATCGTCGCGGGGGCCAGCGCCTACCCGAGGACCATCGACTTCGTACGCTTTCGGGAGATCGCGGACTCGGTCGGGGCGTATCTGCTCGCCGACATCTCCCACATCGCGGGCCTGGTCGTCACCGGCGAACACCCGAGCCCCATCGACGTCGCCCACATCACCACCACCAGCACCTACAAGCAGCTCGGCGGCCCGCGCGGCGGCCTGATCCTCATCGGCCGCGAGCACCGCACGCTCGCCCCCGACGGCCGCACCACCCTGGCCCGGCTCATGCAGCAGGCGGTCTTCCCGCGCTCCCAGGGCACCCCGAACCCGGCCGCGATCGCCGCCAAGGCGCGCGCCCTCGACCTGGTCACCAAGCCGGAGTTCAAGGAGACCACCCGGCGGATCGTCGAGAACGCCCAGGTCCTCGCCGCCGCCTTCACCGCCGCGAGCCACCGCGTCCTGACCGGCGGCACCGACAACCACATGGTGCTCCTCGACGTCCTGCACCGGGGCCTGACCGGCGTGGTCGCCGAACGAGCCCTGGAGGAGTGCGGCATCCTCGCCAACCGCAACCGCATCCCCGGCGACACCAAGCCGCCCCTGGTCGCGGGCGGACTGCGCCTGGGCACCAACCTCCTCGCCCAGCGCGGCATGGGCCCGGCTGAGATGGCCGACTGCGCCCGCCTCCTCGACACCGTCCTCGGCGCCACGACGCCGCTCGACGACACCACGTACGCACTCGACCCCCAGGTCCGCGAAGACGTACGCGGCGAAGTGGCCCGGCTGTGCGCCCGCTTCCCGCTGCCCTTCGGTACCGCTGTGCCCTTCGCCGCCGACGAGACAGGAGCAAGGCCTTGAACCGGACCACGAACGAGGACGCGAGCCAGGACGGCGTGCCCGGTCCCCTGCTCCTGCCGACCGACCGCCCGCGCCGCCGAACCGACCCTGGCCTCACGGCGGTTGAGCGACTGCGGCTCTCGGACTCCGGCGCGCTCGATGCTTTCGCGGCCGCCTCGGGGGTTACGGACGACGTCGTGCTCCTCGCCTGCTTCGCGGCGCTCGGCCACCGCTACACGGGACAGACGTCCTTCGCGGTGTCCGTCGCGCCCGGGCGATCGGTGAGCGTCACCGTCGAGGCGGTGGACTCCCTGTCCACTCTGACCAAGGCGAGTGGCGCTGCCGCTGAGGGAGCCTCACCAGTCGCCTTCGGTACCGGAGCCAGCGACAGCGGGCCTCATGAACTGCTGCTCCGTGTCCACCGCGACTCCGGCCGTCTCGACGCCGAACTCCACTACGACAAAGGCCTCTTCGACGCGGAGACGGCCCGGCACCTCCTCGGCCACTACGCCACCCTCCTGGACGCCGCACTCGCCGACCCCTCCCGCGAAGTGAGCACGCTCCCGCTGCTCACCGACGCGGAGCAGACGAAGATCCTCGTTGACTGGAACGCCACCGGCGCCGACCTCTCGTACGACACCTGTCTGCACCACCGCTTTGAAGAGCGCGCCGCCCGGACCCCCGAGGCGACCGCGCTCCTCCACGGCACCGAACACTGGACCTTCGCCCGCGTCGACGCGATGGCCAACCAACTCGCCCACCACCTCCGCGACGTGGGTGTCGGCCCGGACACTCGCGTCGGGCTCTGCCTCGACCGTTCCGCCGACCTGCTGGTCTCCCTGCTCGCCGTCCTCAAGGCCGGTGGCGCCTATGTCCCGCTCGACCCCGACTACCCCGCCCAGCGGCTCGCGACCATGGTGGACGGCGCCGGATGCGTGGCGATGGTCAGCCGCGGCGACCTGAGCGCCAACCTCGGCGCCGCGAGGGAGACGCCGCTGGTGCTCCTCGACCGGGACGAGCCGCTCATCGCCGACCGCCCCACCCAGTGCCCCGACGTCGCCGTGACCCCCGACGACCTCTGCTACGTCATCTTCACCTCCGGCTCCACCGGACGCCCCAAGCCCATCGCGCTGCGCCACCGCGGGGTCCTCAACAACCTCGCCGATCTCAACACCCGCTTCGGTGTGGGCGCGGGCGACAAGGTTCTCGCGCTGTCGTCACCCAGCTTCGACATGTCCGTGTACGAGATGGTGGGGATGACCCTCGCGGGCGGCACCGTCGTTCTTCCCGACCGGGAGCGGATCAAGGACCCGGCGCACTGGGTCGGACTCCTCACCGAGCACGGCGTCACGGTGTGGAACTCCGCTCCCGCGCTGCTCGACCTCCTGGTCTCCCAGGCGGAGCAGGCCGGTTCGGCCTTGCCGGCGCTGCGGCTCGCGATGCTCGGCGGCGACTGGATCCCGGTGACCCTGCCGGACCGTGTCCGCCGCATCGCCCCCGACCTCCGCTTCATCGCCCTCGGCGGGGCCACCGAGTCCTCGATCCACTCGACGATCTACGAGGTCACCCGCACCGACCCGGCCTGGGTGAGCATCCCCTACGGGCGCCCGATGGCCAATCAGCGCACCTACATCCTCGACCCCGCAGGCCAGCCCGTTCCCGTCGGTGTACCCGGCGATCTGCACCTCGCCGGAATCGGCCTGGCCCAGGGCTACTTGAACCAGCCCGAGCGCACAGCCGAGCGCTTCCTCACCTGGTCCCACGGCCCGGTGACCGGCGAACGCCTCTACCGCACCGGCGACTTGGCCCGCTACCGCGCCGACGGGCAGATCGAGCTGCTCGGCCGCATGGACTTCCAGGTGAAGGTCAACGGACTGCGCATCGAGCTCGGCGAGGTCGAGTCGCTGCTGCGGGACCACCCCGAGGTCAAGGATGCGGTGGTCGCCGCGCACCCCGACGCCGTGGGGGACCGGCAGCTGATCGGCTACGTCGTGCTGCGCGACCCCGCCGCACAGGACGCCTCGGCGCTCCGCGACCACCTGGCCGAGGCCCTGCCCGCGTACATGGTCCCCGCCGCGATGATGGTCCTCGACGCCCTGCCGCTGAGTGCCAACGGAAAGCTGGACCGCAAGGCCCTGCCCGCACCGGGCCCCGGCGCGGAGGATGCCGACGGCGACGCCCCGCGCGGCCACTGGGAGCAGCGGATCGCCGACGTGTGGCAGGAGGCGCTCGGCATCGAACGCGTGCGCCGCGACGCCGACTTCTTCACCCTCGGCGGCGACTCGATGAAGGCGGTCCGCAGCATCGCGAAGATCGGTGCCCCGCTGAAGTGGGCCGACCTCTACCGCCATCCCGTACTCAAGGACCTCGCCGCCCACATGGAGCGGCTCACCGCAGAGGTCGTGAAGTAGGCCCGGGCCTCGCGGCCATGCCAGGTATGTGAAAGGGGGCCGCAAGGCCATGCGCTGGAACGAGATGTACATCGCCGGAACCGGCTCCTGCTTCCCGCAGAGCGACTACTGCGCCCAGGCCGTCGCCGAAGGCCGGTACGACGCCCAGGAACACGAGAAGAACGGCTACCGGTCCATCAGCATCGCGGGCGAGATGTCCGCCGCAGATCTGGCTGTGTCCGCTGCCCGCCCGGCCCTGGCCCGATCCGGGCACGCCGGCGACGACATTGGCCTTGTCCTGCACGCGAGCCTGCACCACCAGGGGCAGGACCACTGGACCGCGGCCTCCTACATCCAGGAGCGCACCGCCGGCGGCCGGGCCCCCGCCCTGGAGATCAAGCAGGGCTCGAACGGCGGCCTGGCCGGGCTCGTCCTCGCCCTCTCCTACCTGTCCGCCCACCAAGGGCAGGACGCCGCGCTCGTCACCACCGCCGACAAGTTCTGCCCGCCGGTCTACGACCGCTACAACAGCGACAAGTGGATGGTGCTCGGCGACGGCGGATCGGCCGCCGTCCTCTCCCGGCGCGGCGGCTTCGCCCGCGTGCTCGCCACTGCGATGGACTCCGATCCGGGCTTGGAGGAGATGTACCGGGGCGACGGCTTCAGCGACGCTCCCTTCGCGGGGGGCCTGCCGCTCGACCTGCGCGAGCGCAAGCGCGAGTACATGGACCGCGTCGGCCTGCCGGAGGTCGCCCTGCGCTGCACGGCGGGACTGCAGAACGTGGTCAAGGAAGCCCTTGGCGACGCGGGCACGGACATCGACGGCATTGCCCGGTTCGTCTTCCCCAACGTCGGCAAGTCCCTGGTCCAGTGGGACTACCTGGACACCTTCGGCATCGACGAGGACCGCACCACCTGGGCGTGGGGGAGCGGCATCGGGCACGCGGGCGCGGGCGACCAGTTCGGCGGCCTGAACCACCTCGCCGAGACCGGCGCGCTCGCCCCCGGAGACCGGGTCGTCCTCGCGGGCAGCGGCATCGGCTTCAGCTGGGCCTGCGCCGTCCTGGAGATTGTCGAGGCACCCGAGTGGGAGCCGAGCGACGCGTAACTCCCGCTGCCCCAGCCCTACTTGCACCCTTAAGGAAGCACGAGATGACCACTCTCTACGAGCTGTTCGCGGACAGTGCGGCCCACCACCCCGACCGCACGGCCCTCGAGGTCCAGGGCGACCGGCTCACCTACGCCGGGCTGGAAGGCGCCGCCGCCCGCCTCGCCGCCCGCATGACCGAGGAGCTCGGGAGCGTCCCGGCCCGGGTCGGCATCCTGGCCGCCCGCAGCCTGCCCACGTACGTCGCCTATGTGGCCGCCCTGCGCCTCGGCGCGACCGCCGTCCCGATGAACCCGACCTTCCCGGCCGCCCGGAACCTGGAGATCGCCACCTCGGCCGACGTCGACCTGATCGTCCTGGATCGCGCGGGCACCAAGCAGCTCGACCAACTGGCGACGGAACACCGGGCGTTGCTGATGCCGCTCACCGCCGAAGCCCTGCTGGGAGCGGACGGGCCGGGCGCTGAGCCGATCGCCGCCCCGGCGGACTCCGTCGCGTACATCCTGCACACCTCCGGCTCCACCGGGCATCCGCGCGGCGTGCCCATCCGGCACCGTAATGTCGTCCCCCTCATCAACTGGATGATCAAGGGTTACGGCTTCGGCCCCGAGGACCGTACCTCGCAGAATGTCGAACTCACCTTTGACGTGGCGGTCTACGAGCTCTTCGTGACCTGGGGCTGCGGCGCCGCCCTCGTGGTGCCGCGCGTCGACGACGTCGTACGGGCCTCCGCCTTCGTCAACGACAAGCAGATCACGCACTGGTTCTGCGTGCCCTCGGTCGGCGACATGGCGGCCCGCGTCGGCGCGCTCGCCCCCGGCTCGATGCCCTCGCTGCGCCTGCTCGTGTTCGGCGGCGAGCGCCTCATCGCCGCGCAGGCCGAACAGTGGGCGGGGGCCGCGCCCCACGCCGAACTCCACAACCTCTACGGCCCCACTGAAGTGTCGATCATCTGCACCGGCCAGCGCCTCGGCGAGCGGGGCGAGCTGCGCGGCCCCGGCTCTAACGGCACGATGCCCATCGGCCAGGTCCTGCCGCACCTGGAGTACGTACTCCTCTCCGAGGACGGCCACCCCGCCGACCCCGGTGAACTGTGCGTGCGCGGCAACCAGCGCTTCGACGGCTATCTCGACCCCGCGGGCGACGCGGGCCGCTTCCTGACCTGGGAACCGGGTACAACAGCCCGCGTCCACACGGGAGATGAGCCCGTCACCGCACGCCACTGGTACCGCACCGGCGACCGCGTCCGCACCGAGGACGGCTCCCTCGTCTTCCTCGGCCGCGTCGACGACCAGGTCAAGGTGCGCGGCCACCGCATCGAGGTCGGCGAGATCGAGGCCGCTCTCACCCGCCACCCGCACATCCGCGAGGCCGTGGCCGTGGCCCGCGAGAGCGACCTGGGCGGCACGCTCGTCGCCTTCTACACCGGAACCGAGATCCCGGCGGCGGAGCTGACCGCCTTCCTGCGGGAGCAGTTCCCCGTCTACATGATCCCCGGCCGCTTCGTCCACCAAGAGGCCTTCCCGCTCAACGCGAACGGAAAGGTCGACCGCAAGGCGCTCGCGGGCTGAGCGGGTCCCTCACGGGGCGAGCGGAACTCTCGCTGGGTGAGCGGAACCCTCGCTGGGTGAGCGCGAGAACAGCCGGAAGACCTTTGAGGAAGGAATGTCCATGTCGTCGCAGGAACAGCCCTGGTGGAACCCGCAGCGCGCCTCCGCGATGCCCGTCGCCCGCTACCGTCGCGCCGAACCGCGCCTCGCCGTGGACCCCGCCGACCGCCAGTGGCCGGCCCGCACCATCGACTGCGCGCCGCTGTGGTCCTCCGTGGACCTGCGCGACGGCAACCAGGCGCTCGCCCACCCCATGGGCATGCGGCGCAAGAACGCCATGTTCGACCTCCTCGTCCGCATGGGTTTCAAGGACATCGAGGTCGGCTACCCCTCGGCCAGTCAGGCCGACTTCGACTTCGTACGCCACCTGGTCACCGCAGACCGCATCCCCGACGACGTCACGATCTCCGTCTTCACCCCGGCACGGCCCGAACTCATCGACCGCACCTTCGAGGCGATCCGGGGCGCGGAGCGAGCCATGGTGCACCTGTGCAACGCGACGGCGCCCGTCTGGCGCGACGTGGTCTTCCAGATGTCCCCGGCGGAGATACGGAGCCTGTCCACCACGGCGGCCGAACACGTCCTGCGACGAGCCGACGAGGCGGCGGGCTCCCATCTCCGCTTCGAGTACTCCCCGGAGGCTTTCAACCTCACCGAAGCAGACTTTGTCCTCGATGTCTGCAACGAGGTCACGGCGATCTGGGCCGCGAGCCCCGACCGCCCAGTGACGGTCAATCTACCGACGACGGTGGAGGCCGACTCACCCAACGTCTTCGCGGACCAGGTCGAGTGGATGCACCGCCGCCTGGACAACCGCGAGAACCTGATCCTCTCCGTCCACCCGCACAACGACCGCGGCACGGGCGTCGCCTCTGCCGAACTCGCCCTCCTTGCAGGGGCGGACCGCATCGAGGGCACGCTCTTCGGCAACGGCGAGCGCACGGGAAACGTGTGCCTGGTGACCCTGGCGCTCAACCTCTTCAGCAGAGGGATCGACTCGCAACTGGACCTCGGCGACATCGACGCCATCCGCGAGACGGTCGAGGACTGTAACCAACTCCCCGTACACCACCGCCACCCATACGGAGGCGGCCTCGTCTACACGGCCTTCTCCGGCACCCACCAAGACGCCATCAAGAAGGGCCTCGCGGCACTCGACGAGCGCGCCCGGGGGTGCGGCACGGCGACGGCGGACATCCCCTGGAACGTCCCCTACCTCCCCATCGACCCCAAGGACGTGGGCCGCTCCTACGAGTCGGTCATCCGCGTCAACAGCCAGTCGGGCAAGGGCGGAGTCTCGTACATCATCGAGGCCCACTACGGCCTGAGCCTCCCGCGCCCGCTCCAGGTCGAACTGGCCAAACTGGTGCAGGGCGTCGCCGACCAGGGAGACGGCGAAGAGCACCTTGAGGAGACCGAGCTCAGCGCGGAGCAACTCTGGGAGATCTTCCGCGCCGCATATCTGTCCCGCCAAACCCCCTTTGCGCTCAAGGAGTTCACGCTGTCGGACGAAGGCGCGGACGCTGTCCGTGTCGAAGCGCTCCTGCTCCATGAGGACGGAACGGAACTCCGCTGCAAGGGAGGTGGCCCGGACGCAGGGGCCGCCTTCGCGGCCGCACTCACCTCCGCAGGCCACGAGGTGCGGCTCCGGACGAGCCTCGACCACCCGGTGGCGGGCAACGCGGGCACAGGGGTGGCCTCGTACGCCGAAGTGACCACGTCCGGAGGGGAGGTCTGGGGGGTGGGTCTGAGGGAGTCCGCGACGGCGGCGACCTTGGAGGCCGTGCTGTCGGCGGTCAACCGCTCGCTGTAGATCTCCGGCCGGGCGAGCACACCGTCCCGCCGTTCTCGCGTACGAGATGGAGTACGGTGCTGGGGTTGACACCCAGCGCGCCCGCGACGGCCTCCGCCGACTGGCCGGTCTCGTACAGGGCGAGGGCGCGTGCCGCCAGTTCCCCGCGTTGCAGAGCACAGGAGTTGGAGGGCCGGACGGTGGCGCTCTCGTCCGGGAACCTCGGCGGCCTCTGCGCGTACCAGCTGCCACAGGGGGCAACAGGGAGGCGTCGAAGGTCTCCGTATGCCCGCTGTCGTCGGGCGTGACGAAGGCGGTCAGTCCCCGGGCGTGGATCTGGCGCAGCACGGTCTGCTCCACGATCATGGCGGCGGTTCCGGTGACGAAGTCCGCGCGGTCCATGAGGGTCCAGCCGTGCCAGGCGAAGCGGCGACACGGTCGTAAGACGTGGCGGAGACCCGGATCCCGGTGATGCCGACCTTGACCACCGCGCGGGCGGGGTGGTGCAGGACATGCACCATGGTCGGAGCGTCCGAGGCGAGCCCGAAGTAGGCGCAGTACTTGCAGGCCCCAACCCTACCGCGCACGCTGTGCAGTTGTGGATGAATCACGCTCTGGCACTTGAGGCAGCGACTCTTCCACGGCTTGGCGATCCCGATGTAGTCCACGGGCGGCTCGGCATCGGCGGCCCGCATGTCGGCAGCGGCCTCGGCGGCGGTGACCTTGCCGTTGCCCGCGCAGAACGCGCAGTGCACACCGCGCCGCACGGTGTCGAGACTCGGAGCGGACTCCTTGCCGCAGGCCCAGACGGTTGGTGGCCCCGGCACGTAATGCCGGGCGCGATCACTCCAACGGCTGATGGCCGCCCAGGTCACGCACCCCGGGACCCGAACGCTACTCGACATGTGCCGCACGACGGCCTGCACACCCCTCAATGGAGCTTTGGGAGGAAGGCTTCGCTGCCGGTCAAGTGGGGTGCGCTGGTCGGCGTTTCAACGGGCCAGCCGCGCGCACGAAACGGCTTGGCGCACGAACAACGCCAGCACGTGCGTGGCATCGGTGAGCTGACGGCCCCCGGCCTTCAGCAGTCCGGCTTCCACCAGACGCTCCAGCATCGCCCGCAGCAGTCGGTCGGCGGCCAACAATGCTTCGGCCGGGGCCTGTCCCTGACCGAGCAAGTTCGGCGAGGGCCAGCTGCGCGAGTGGTACCGGCCGCTCGATCTTCTGTCCGGCGGCATCGAGAGCGTCATTGCAGCCGACAGCGCTCTGCAGGACACGGTCGATCGCATCATGCGCGACACCGGCCTGGCCGGTCTTTCGGCCCTGGAGCACCGACCACCACCAGCTCGGGCACAGCCTGACCTGCAACGGCAACAGACGTCGTCACCCCAGGTGCAGGAAGCTCCGGACGTCGTCATAGCCGTCCTGGGCCCGACCGTCCACATCCGACGGGTCCGCTTCGGATCGCGCCGCCAGCGACTGCGCCAGTGCGAGGGCTCCATGGCTGAGACGACCGAAACGTCGAGCGGTATGTCCCAGGTACAGGCCCGCCAGCCCGAGCAGCGGACTACCCGGCACAGCCCGCGTCCCGACCTGCACGCACCAGTGCTCTACGAACTCCGCATCATCGCCGTTCAACGCGGTCCCGACCAGGACTCCCGCCGCCGCACCCTCTGCTGAGCGGTCACGCAGAGCCTGTTCCAACGTCTCGACCACCACCTCGTGAGGCAGCGCGGGAGGGTTCTCGAAGCTCAGATGAGAATGCACCCCGCGAGACTACGCGGACCGCATCCAACAGCTACCTGCCGCCGATCAGTCCGGCAAGACAGGGCGGCGGCGTCATCCAAGGCAGACGGTCCCGGGAGACAGACCCACCGGCCAGAGCTGCGTGACCTCAAATGGGGAGTGCGATCAGTCCCCATTGGCGTCGTTGGGCTTCTCCGACCACTTCAGCCCAGCCGGACAACAGCTCGGTGAACTCCTCGAAGTCCGCGATCCACCGACCCGGGCATGCTGCGTGGCGTGCGTACGGTTCGCGCAGTTGCGGCAGGGCGGGGGCAGCCTCCCGCCAGCAACGGTGCAGACCAGCCACTGTCTGGGGTCCGCGGGCGATGAGCGGCCCCGGCCGCCAGAGGCCGTCGGTGGAAGGGAAGACGCCGGCGTCTACGTGCTCAGCATCGGTCTCGACCTCAGGCTCCCACCAGATCAGAGCTTTCAGGAAGTCGTCCAGAGCCGTCCGCAGTGCCGTCCCGGCCTCGCCCTGGACGTCCTGCCATGCCTGTGCGGTCCAAAAGTGCGGCTTGTACGAGCCGAGGGTGCTGTGAGTTCTCATTCTTGTTGCGGTGGAGAGAGCGCTTTGAACTGCAAGGATGCAGGTAGCTGAGAGATATCTTGGTGTGCTTCTTCCGCGCCTAGGAGTGCTGTGACCTGCAGTGCCGCATGCTGGATGAGAATCCCGCAGATCTATTGAGAATTCTGGTGGGTGGCCAGGTCTGTCTGCGTGCTGGTGGGCCTGCTGCAGAATCTCCACGAGGCCGCGCGTGTCCACGAGACCGAGGTGGGTCTCACGCCCGTGGCGGTCCAGGCGTACTGGGACGGCCTCCGCCTTCACGAGGGGGCTGGACGTGCCGCTTTTTTGAAGGCGCAGGCCGACCGTGGCCAGCCGCTCAAGCAGCTGGCTCTGGCCTGAGGAGCCCGCGTGGGTATCGGACTGGGGTGCTTGCCCTGTGCAGGATCCTCCGCCAGCACCGGTGGCGTCAGGTGCTCACCCTGAAGTGGCGGAACATGTCCGGAAGGAACTGCCGTAGCAGGGCTTGGGCGTCATCAAAAAGCCTGAGCTCGTCGTGGCCGAAGCGGAATACCTCGTACGCCCTGAGCTTGAGCTCTCTGTCAGCGGCGACCATGCCCGCGTACTTGGATGTATCCGGCGTACGACCGCGGTCGCGGGTGTAGTGCTGTGACCCGTCGATTTCCAGGACGACGCGCTGTCCGTGAGGCAGCAGCAGGAGAAAATCCATGCGGGAGCGCAGCAGCGCCTCCGGGCCGCGCTCTTGAACGGTCCTGTGACAAATCCGTTAGTGATCACTAGATGAGTGATGTGCTGGCTTGGGGGTCTAGTGATCGTTTCAGGATCTATTGCTGTGGTGTGGTTCGTCTCTGGGCTGGGGTTTCCGTGGAGGTTCGGAAGCTGGAGAGGCTCTGAGGTGCAAATTCAGTGATCGTCTTGGAGTGTAGTGATCGGCACGGGATTTCTCTTTTGCTGCGTGGTTCAGGTGGATTGGTCTGTGCTGGGCAGGGGGTTGGCGGGTCGTGTCTGGGTGGTGGCGGCAGGGCCAGCAGGCGGCCTTCCGGGGCGCTGGCCAGGGCTGGCCGAGCTGTGTCGGCTTGCGACGAGGAAGCCGTTCTCTGACGTATCGATGACGCGGGTCGATCCTGGGCGAGAGGCGGGATTGCGAAGGGGCTCAGCCCAATTGGGGCCGACTCACGTCCGCGGTCTCGTTCGTGCCGTTTCCCAGTGGGATGTCAGTACCCGCTCCTAGTCTTTCCGTCATGACATCAGCGACGCCCAAACGGCCGGTCAGTGAACTGCCGGGCGATCCCGCCCGTCTTCACCTCCACTACGGCCACGGACATCCCGCAGTGTCGTACGACTACGAGGACACCCTCGAACCCTGGCACGTCGTGGTCACTTACGGGACGGCGGGCGACGAGGAGTGGGAGGACGAAGAAGACGGGGGCAGTCACGCTCCGGCCGCGGGCTCCGAGATCGGGCACCTCATCCTGTGGAGGCTGCGTGACTACACCGGTGACAACCGGTGGGAGGCGGCGGACGCCGAGTCCGGTGATCTAGAGGTCATAGCCTCTGCGGTCCTTGGCCGGTCCGGACGTGACGGCTACAGCGCCGCATTCGAGAAGGCGGTCACCCACCCCGTTGGTGACCTGCTGCTTCTCGACCGCGTCAGCCTCGACAAGGAGTGGAGGGGTTTCGGACTGGGCCCGGCCCTGGCGGCTGAAGCGATCCGTCGCCTGTCCGGGGGCTGCTGCGCGGTCGCGGTCTATCCAGCCATGGGCGAGTACCCCGAAGACCGTGAACAGGTCACTGAGGCCTACCGCCGGCATGCGAAGAAGAAGATTGCTGCCCTGTGGCAGAGCATCGGTTTCCAGTCGTTCCGTCGGGGCGTCTGGCTCCTGGACACTGCCCTGCGCCATCCCGAGGAGCTCCTCCGAGCTCGTCGTGCCGAACTGCACGCGCTCAGCGCAGCCTTCCAGCGACCTGGCCCGGCAGAGAGCAACTCGACAGGGGACATGACTGCCACAGAGAGCGGCATCCAGACGCCGACAAGTCCCGGCCCGGGCTGACGCTTCCACAACGGTTCCCGCAGGCGCCGCAACGCGATGGCTACAGATTCAGCCCATGAGAGCCTCCAACGGGCGATCACCTGGATCCCCTCGTCTTCGCCAAATGCGCATCCGTGATGCGAACAGGTCGGCATCTACGATCTCTTCTCCGGTCCCGCACCGGCGACCAGAGCGCAAACCCCAACGCTGTTGACCCCGGGTGGCATACTGGAGCCTGCGCCTGTGGGCGCACACCACCCCTTAGGGCCACCGCCTCGGGTGAACCCGGCCGCCGCCGGGACCGCAGTGATCTTCCTTGGCTCCGCTCTGGCTCTTTGTGCTTCCAGCGGCCTGCCGGAGACATCGTTGCGGTGGGATGTGTCCGATGCGTAGGCCCGAGGGGAACACAATGTCTGCCGGCCGTACGCACCGCACCCGCCTGGCTCGCGCTTTCGCCCAGGCGCAGTCCATGCCCTACCAAAAAGCCCTGGCTCATGTGATCGTCTGCAGTGAGGCCGGACTGCTTCCGCCCCGGCTCGACCAAGAGGGCATGGAACAGGCTCTGGTCATTCTGCGCCGGCACCTTGGCGTGCCGACCGCCACCGAGCCCGAGGCCGCGCCGACCGAGCCGAAGACCACCCCGGTATCGCCCCTTCCAACGGCCAAGCGGCCCTCGCTGACCACAGACCCGCGGTGTATTGCCTTGTCCGAGGCTTTGGTACCCGTACTGCGGGCTACGAGCCCGGCTGGGGCCGGAGGCTACGGAGGTGCTCTGCAGGCCAATCTCCACCCCGCAGATGCCTTGGCCCTGGGCGGAGTACCGCTGATCCGTGCCGCCCTACGCCGCGCGGCACGGCAGTTGGGATGGCGGGTCCAGACACTGGGCCAGGAGGGAGAAGGCGTCACCCTGGTACTCGTTCACGACACCAGGGAGGAGCCCGCTGAATTTGCGGCAGCCCTGGAGGAACATCGTCGTCGCGCAGGCACGGAGGCAGCGGAACGCATCTCGGCGTTTATGGACAGGAACAACAGTAAAGACCTGGGCGAGTTGGGGCCCAGCCCGGTGGAACGGCAGACCCAGGCGTTCCTGGAAGCAGCCCGGACCGCCATGTCTGCCGCCCCGGAGGCGTGGAGGCAGCAGGCCGAGCCGCTCCAAGGTCTTTAACTCCGCTTTTCCCGGCTGCTGACACCAGACCGGCAGGGGGCCAGACCCTGTCGGGCCTGCCCCTTCCTCCGCCACGAAGGAGGGGCAGGCGCCTCTTTCGTGGCGGAGTGCTGCTCTGCGCGGCGTCGTGCATGTGGGTCACCAGTACGGGGGCTGCCAGCCATCGCGCCGGAGCAGCCGGGTGAGTACCGACGCTGTCCGCAGCAGCCAGACTCTGCGCGAACTCGCCCTGCTGCAAGGCTGGTTCGCACAGACCTGCATGCGGATTCGCTGGGACGGTGACGGTCCCACGGACCTCGGCTGAGTCCAGCTACGGTCGGTCAGCCCTGTTCGACAGCGATACGTGCCAGGAGTTTCAGCAGGGGCAGGTCGGCTGCCACGGCATCGACTGCGTTGCCGAAGTCGTTGAGGATGAGATCTTTCTTGCCGTGTGCCAGGCCGTTTCGGATGGCGTAGAGGTGCTTGGCGGTATCGATGCCGGCTGTTGTGAGAGCCTCCACACGACCAAGTGCCCGTTCTTTGAGCACGGAGAACACCTCGACGGGCTCCTCGGCGTGTTCCGGGAGAAATGCTGGAATGGTCAGCAGCTTCCCGAAGTCGTACTCCTCGAGGGA
Source organism: Streptomyces sp. NPDC058000 (assembly GCF_042886435.1). Lineage (NCBI taxonomy): Bacteria > Bacillati > Actinomycetota > Actinomycetes > Kitasatosporales > Streptomycetaceae > Streptomyces > Streptomyces sp. NPDC058000. The sequence goes on along the minus strand of NZ_JBHVQS010000064.1, from coordinate 21,036 downwards.
ATCGAGGTGGTCGATGATGAAGTCCATGCCGTTGCTGCTCCGCGGCGCTTCCAGCACGCGGTACAGCCCCATGTACTCGGCGAGCAGGTCAACGTGCCTGATGGCCATGGCGTAAAGGGCAAGCGGTTCGGTGCGAGCCGTGAACCGGCGGCTGAACAGGGCCAGCGGATCCTTGTACGTGCCGTACCGCAGCTGCAGCATGTCGGTGTACCGGATCTCATGGGCCTGCTGGGCGACGGCGTCCAGGGTGTCACGGTAAGTGCGATTGGCGGGAAGCCACGGACGGTCGTGCCCGATTGGTTCGTAGGGGTGCAGTGGCCGGCTCCTGAAGTGGGGTGACGACCGTGGGGGAGTCGTGGTCGAACGCGATGCAGTCCGCGACGAGGAGCACGTCCTCAAGCGACGGCGCCGTGAGGGAAGCGTCGTAGAACCCCTCCGCGTTGAGGGGAAGAGGTACGAGCAGACCCAGCTCGGAGAGCTCTTGCATGCCCCACTTACCATCGGCCTCGAACTCCTCGATGCCGATGCCCGACATGCGGACGCCGTAGGCAAGACTCGGCCAGTTGATTCCTCCTTGCACCATGCAGGAAGGATAGGCAGCCCGCGTGGGCAGGTTTCCCCTCAGTACGGTTGTGCGGCACCAGGCGGATCGTCCTCCAGCGCGCCACAACGGGTCGCCAGGGTGACCGCGTTCGGCGCATATCGCCTTGGCGGTATGGGTGCTGTGGTGACCTGCGGACGAGCAGTCCACGGGATGGTTGAGGCTTCCGCGCCCACGCGCCACTTCGGTGACCTCATCTGTCTGAGTGCGGGCCGGATGTCATAGCCCTCGTGCAAGATGGGGAACTGCCTCCATGCCATGGTGCGGAGGCAGTTGGGGTCTGCTGCATTCAGGGGGCGTTCGTGTTCCAGCGTCATCTTCACCGTCACGATGACATCGATCTGGTGATGTCCGCGCTGGGGGACGATCCCCAGTGCCTGCCGGTTCTCATCACATGGGGTGCGGGCCTGCGTCGTGACGTGGCTTCGTCTCTGCGGGAGGTCATCGCGACCGGGGCGTGGCAGAGCGACGTCCGTGTCCGCAGCGCCGCGGCTCACTGGCGTGAGGAACCCCGCTTCCAGGTCTTCCTTGACCACGGGCTCGAAAAGCGCCGTAACCGAGGCCCCAAATATGAGCACCTGGACGCCGCTCTGCTGACGTTCCCCGAGACCCGTGCCGCTCTCTACCGGGTGAGTGCGGCTGAATGCCCACAGCACTGCCGTACGCAGACCGGCACCTTTGCCGAGGACCGGCACGTCGATGACTACCGCGAGGCGCTGTTCGGCTGGTACGCCGCCATCCAGCACGCACACGCCTGCGTCGTGAGGGCGGCGCGCTGGTTTGCGAACGCACAACCGCCCGACCCCCGCCTGCCGGGGACCTTCACCGACTGGATGAGCGGAACCCGACGACACCACAGCAGCGACACCGCGCCGGAGACGGATCCGGCCGCCCAACACGCTGTGCAGGAAATCATCCTGATGATGCACGCCTGGAGTCCGCACACCTTCGAAGCCATCGACGTGGCCTTCCAGAGGGCGGCGGGAGAAGACGCATCCCACGCCTGGGGCGGCAGCTTCGAGCCCGCCGGCCGGCCCGAAGCCCAGGCGGCCGCGGAAGCACTCGCGAGCGTCCTTTCCTCACAGGAACGCCAGCAGGTCCGGGACGTCATCGACAGGATCGAGACCGACGACGAGGACCGCGACATGGACCTCGCGAAGGACACCACGCTGGCCTGCACCAGCGACCGCCACCGCACCCTCGGCGCCGAATCCGGCGAACGCGAGGACTGCGCCAGGGCCCGAGGCCGTGTGTACGAAGAGGCCTCTCAGCCCTGGAACGAGGATGTCGACCACGCGGCCGACGCTGCCCGGCTCGCCCGGTTCCTGCTCGGACCCCGTACCGACCGGATCCACACCGCCCTTGCCGCGGCCCGGGCAGCCGTGGCCCAGGACACCGCCGAGACCGCGCCGCAGGTCTGGCACGACAATGCCGAAACCCTCCGGGAAGCACGCGAAGCCGCAGGACTCGACCTCCACGGCGCCGCCGGCCACTTGGGCATCAAGCCCGCCACACTCCAGCGCTTCGAACAGGCAACGGGCAAGCTCCCCGGACGACCGGTCTCCCTCGGCTACCTCCAACTCCTCACTCTGACCTGCACGCAGGCGGGCCGCACCGCCCCCGCCTGCGTCCCGCAGGCCATCTCCCAGCCGGTGGCTTCACTGCCGACCACCCTGTAAGACGCCACCACACCTACACCCCTCGCCGTGCGCCCCGCAGTAGACCGGCTGAAACACAGCCCCAGGTGCACCGGCACCCGAACCAACCAGCGGAGGCCTTCCGTGAAACGCGAGCGCGCCACCACGCTCCTGAATGACATGCTCGACCGCCTGGAGGAGGGAGGCTGGCCGCTGGACCTCGTCGACGAGATCCTCGTCTTCGGCTCCTACGCACGCGGCGCACTGAACCCCTCGGACGTCGACATGGTCGTGGAGCACCGCAGGGACGACCGTCTCACCTCTGAATTCCTCAACGCCCTGTCCTACGGCCGCGACCCCTCCGCCTCGATGAAGCGTGCTCTCAAGGGCAACAGCCGCGGCCTGCAGATCCACTTCGGCGAACGCAAGACCCTCGAAGCGGAAGGATTCGAACTGACCCCGCTGTGGGCCCGGGGCGAATCCGTCGACGCCGCCCGCACCCGGCTTGCCGCCATCACCCCCGACCCCGCGGCAGGCCGGTCCCCACGCGACCACATGATCGAAGCTTTCGACGGGATCGACCGCTGGGTTCCGCGCCCGGTCCGCATCACCCTCACCGACCTGGTCGACCGCAAAGCCGCCACCATCCGCCAACTCCAGCTCCCCGACGCCGAACCCGCCCACCCCGCAGCCCTCGAGGCACTCACCCGCTGGACCGACACCAGCCCGCTGCGCCGCGCCGCAGCAGCCGTTCTCGCCCATCTCGAAACCACCGGCCGGCTCCTCGACTCCGTCTACCTCCACGGCGATCCGGTCATCGGCAGCCGCTACAGCGACACCACATGGCAGACCGGCATCGGGTTCGGCTGGAACCACTACCGCAGCATCTCCCACCACCTGCAGGAGGGCACCGACTGGTTCGAGGTCGTCCGCCCCACACGGACCCAGCCCCTGCACACCCTCCACATCACCGTCCAGGACCGCTCCGCCCTGCCCCACCTGTGACGAGAACGCCCACAGCCTGGGGAGCGGCATCCCCGCCTGCAGGGCGGGGATCGGAGTATGCCAGGGTGATCGAGGATGCGGTGCCTGGTGAGTACGCTGCGGGTGGACGTGCTGGCGTTCGACATGCCCTGCCAGCAGTGCGCTATGCCTATGCGGTGGGTGTTCGGTCTGCTGCCCTCGCATCGGCCGGACGGCGACGAATTCACCACGACGGACTTTCCCGAAGCCGTTGACGTGGCACGCAGTATTCTCACCAACAGCCGCCGCCACCGCACTCGGCACTAGCCCGGAGCACCTCAGGCTCGCCTTCGAGGCCCGGCACCAGGCAGTCGGGGCGCCATCACGACAGCATCGACCAGATCGCTGCGAAGGAGTCGGGGAGCCCGTGCCCAAGCGCATCGATGTCAACTCTTCGGCCGCGGGCCGAGCCAAGTCGCCGCACAGGACCACGGCCAAACGGACCCCCGGTCAAGTGCTGCGTGAGGCCAGAGCCCGTGACAGCGAAGTCAAACGAGCTCGGGTACTCAAGACCCTCAACGAGATGGCCGCGACGGGAGAGAAGATCACCTTCCTCACACTCGCTCGCACAGCGCGGGTCTCGAACTGGCTGGTATACGCCGAGGGACTGCGCGAACACATCGAGGAAGCGATCAAGAAGCAGAGCGGTGCTGCACAACGGGAGGCAGAGGCGGGCTCGGACGTCTCGGCCGAGTCGCTGGCGGCCGACCTGGAACTGGCCACGGCAGAGCTCAGAATCTTGCGCGCGGAGCGGGACCAGCTCAAGGCGGCCATGTCGCGGCTGCGGGAGACCGAGGCCGAGCGTGATCAGTTGCGTGAGTTACTGAAGGAGACCGAGGAGAAACTGAAGCCCACGCTCAAAGAGAGCCGCTCGCCTTCAAGTCACCGCGCGGGGAAGTGATACCAAAACCGGAGATTCGCTGGCCCGCACGGCGGTAGCGTCGGTTCCATGATCGTATGGCTCAACGGAACCCACGGCGCAGGCAATCCGTGACCTGGGCCCTCTCCCGGCTCTTGATGTAGTCCGTCACCCTCGGGTGGGATCTGATGCCAAGCGGGCCGGGTGTTGCCTGGCTGTACGCCAATTCGCGCTGTCCCCGATGGCAGGTGAGTGGCGGCGCCGCAGTCGTAGGAGCCGACCCGGACAATTACGAGAGATCGAAGGGGGCGGGGGAGTGGCCTTCCCAGATCTGGCGGGATGTCTGTTCGGGGTAGGGCAGAGTCTTCGACTCGGTGTGCAGGACGCGGGTGAGGTGCCCGCCGGGCCGGTGGGCGGACCAGCCCGCGTCGCCGGTGGTGACGAAGCGGACCCATGCCTCCTGGAGTTCGCGGGAGAGCGCGACGGCCTCGGGAGTGGGCTCCTCGCCGATGAGCTGGGTGCCGACGGGGCTGTCCAGCGTGCCGAACGCCAGGGGAACGTCGAGGCTGTGGCAGGCGCCCAGGATGCCGCCGAGGGCCGGGGCAGCCCAGCACAGTTCGAACAGGTACGAGGTGCCGCCGGCTGCGGCGTTCGCCTCGGCCAGCTTCTGTGACGGCATGCGGAAGAGGGCGTCGGAGTACACCGTCTCCACCAGCTCCTCCGGGCCTGCCTGCGGGAACGCGGCACGGTAGGCCCGCGCGCCGTCCGGCTGCGGGGCGAGCAGTTCCAGGGCCGCGTGGGCGTCCTCCTCGGTGAAGGTGCCGTACCGTCCGCTCATGACGCTGAAGTACCGGAATTCGTCCCGGGTGTGGCCGACGAGCAGTTCGGTCCCGCTCGCGCGCGCTCCGGTCAGCGCGAGCCAGGGCGTTTCCGGGAGGACCTCGCCGTCGACGACGGGGCACAGCGCGGTGCCGGTCTCCGTGAGGCGTCCCCAGCTCTCCCGGTGCGCGTGGAGGCCGGCGTTGAAGGAGGTGAGCTCGGCGGCGAGGTGCCATGGGTCGATGTCGCGCAGGGCCTCGGCGGTGGGGGCCGCCGCGCCGAGCCGGTCCGCGAACGCGGCGGTGACCTGCCGTGCCAGCGCGGGGGTGCTGTGCAGCCCCGGCACCGAATGGGCGATGGCCCGCCGGAACAGGCCGCGCGCGGACTTCATCGTCAGCAGGGCGGCGACCGAGCCCGCCCCGGCGGACACCCCGGCCATGGTGACCCGGCCGGGGTCGCCACCGAAGGCGGCGATGTTGCGCTGCACCCACTCCAGCGCCGCGATCTGGTCGAGGAATCCGCGGTTGGGCGGCGCGTCGTCGAGGAACGCGAAACCCTCCGCGCCCACGCGGCAGTTGACGGTCACCACGACGACTCCCGCCTCGGCCAGCGCTGCCGGGTCGAACATCGGGTCGCTCGACGCTGCCGAGAGGTAGCCGCCCACGGGGATCCACACCAGCACCGGCAGTCCCGCCGCGCCGGGATCCGGAGTGCCGACGTTGAGCGTCAGCCAGTCGGTGCCCTGCGGGGACACGTCGATCGGCAGCGACAGCGGCACCACGGGGCCGAACTCGACCGCCTGCCTCGTCCCCTCCCAGCGGTGCGGCGGCGCGGGCGCGGCGAAGCGGAGCGCTCCGACCGGGGGCTGGGCATAGGGGATGCCGCGGAACACTGCGTGCCCCTGCCGCCGACGCCCCTGCACCACGCCTTCTGTGGTCCGTACCTTTGGCTGTTCGGACATGACGATTCCTTCCTTCGAGTGGACCTCAGGATTACGGGTCAGGTGTATTATGTCAACCGTATTGGAACAGGTCCGGGGTACAAGGGAGGGGCCGGCGATGCCGAAACAGGTGGATCACCGCGGACGCCGCGAAGCGATCGCCCGCGCACTGTGGCGGGTGGTGGAGCAGCGCGGCGTCACACAGCTGACGATGCGCGTGGTGGCGCAGGAGGCGGGCATGTCACTCGGGCAGCTGCAGCACTACTTCGCCTCCCGGACCGCCATGCTCTCCTTCGCCATGGACTTCGCGTCCGAGCAGACCTCGGTGCGCGTCGACCAGGGGCTCGAAAAGCTCGGTGACCGTCCGCACCCCCGTGACGTGCTGCGACTGACGCTCGCGGAAATGCTCCCCCTGCATGCCGACGCCCGCGCGACCAGCCGGATGAGCGCCGCCTACGTCCTGGAGGCGCTGCACGACGAGGCCGTGCACGAGCAGGCGCGCCGCGGCCTCGTCCAAGGGCGGGCCCTCGTCGAGCAGTTGGTCCGCCAGGCGATCGCCGACGGGCACATCGACTCCGGCCGTGACCCGGCGACCGAGACCAACCTGCTCCTCGCCCTCACCGGCTTCACCTCCCTGATCGAACTCGACGTGATCGAGCCCCAGGACGCGCTCGCCGCGATCGACGTGCATCTGGACCGGCTGTTCAGGAGTACGTGACCTGCCCCCGGACACGGGGGCAGGTGGGGGCAAGATCAGCTCTACGTCCTCCACGCCGACCAGGACACCCTCCGTGAGCGCATCGCGGGCGACACTGTTCTTGGCCCCAACTCCCCATTCCGTCTCAAATACCTTGAGCCCTATGCCGAGGCGGCCCGCACATGGCTACACGGTGAGGCCGAGGTCATCGACACCACCCACCTCACGCCCGCACAGGCAGCCCTGCAGATCGCAGAGGCCGTCAAGAGTTGAGGCCCGCCCGCCACGCGAAACAGGCCCGGCGAGGATTGGACACGGTCCTGCGGAACGCGTTCGGAGACACGAGCATGGAATGCCGAAACCCCGCAGGTCACGGCGAAGCCGTTGGACACCGAAACACGGAACCTACAGTCCCGGACACATACGCGACGCAAGGGCCAAGGTCAGAGGCGACCCGGACCTCATCGTGCAAGGAAAAGTCGCTGATTTGCTGGAGTTCCTGCGCCGGGCCGGCCTGGACCCGGAGGAAGTTCAGCTCGACGACCCTGCGATCGAATGGCGCGGCGGCGGCCCCGATGTGTGGAGCATCGCGACGGAATGATGTCGTAGAGCCCAGCGCAGCCGGCGGCGCCCGCAGGCTGGTCCCAGCCCGCGGCCGACGGTGACTGCCCAGGGAACCCTCCCAAAGCGCAGCTGGGTTCCACCGTGCCGTGTGACACTGCGCTGGTGATCGAGATCGAGACCCGCGCCTGATCCTGCGCCGCTTCCGCATCCAGGACGTCGCCGTCATGGCGGAATACCGCAATGACCTAGACATAGCCCGCTACCAGGCATGGCCCTCGCCCCTCTGATTCTGTCCACGAGAACGAGCAGCACTTCTGCATCAGTTTGGGCAGCAGTCCACGTCCTCGGAGGAATCGAAATGCTCACGAGTTAGGACAGCGGCGACGCTCGGCGTCCCTGCGTTTCACTGATCAGGTAGGGGGATCGTCCAGCACGCTTTCTGTCCATGCGCTGCGCAGTTCCGAGTCTGCTGACCACTGTCCGGCTGCCCCGGTCGAGGTATGTGACACGCCGCGTTCGGGTAGATGTCCTCGGCCGTCCGAGGCAGCCACGCCACTTTGAGCGTCTCTGGTCGTGGAGCACGACGTCGACGGGGACTCGTACTCGGCGATTCCTGACCGCGGCTGGTTCCTGGGAGGTCACATGATCGGTGGACTATCTTCACTGTTGATGGGAAAGCGGGTGCTCGCCCTGGTCGATGGGGAGCACTATCCCGAAGTGGTCCGAGAAACGCTGCGCACGCTGCCTTGCCGGGTGGTGGGTTCCCTGCTCGTCGGCGGAACCGAAAAGCTGCGGGAGAAACCGGACTTCGGCGTGCCGCTCCTGACCGGGAGCATCACGGATGCCGTGTCCGCATGCGGGGCCGAGCTGGTGCTCGACCTGTCGGACGAACCGGTGGTCGGCGGGCCGGAGCGGATGGCGTATGCGGTACGCACCATGGCTTGCGGGGTCGCGTACATGGGAGCGGACTTCTGCTTCGAGCCTCCACGGCTGGCTCCGTTCGCGCTCCCGTCCATCGGCATCGCGGGCACGGGCAAGCGGATCGGCAAGACCGCCGTGAGCGGGCACACCGCGCGATTGTTGGCTGAGCGGTGGAACGTCGTGGTCGTCGCCATGGGCCGCGGCGGCCCCGCCGACCCGGAGGTGGTGACCGCCTCACCGGGCCTCGCTGACCTGCTGGCACTGTCCCGCTCCGGGCGTCACGCCGCGTCCGACCACATCGAGGACGCGGTGCTCGCCAAAGTGGCCACGGTGGGGGCACGACGTTGCGGCGGTGGCTTCGCGGCCGCTCCGTTCGACTCGAATGTCGAGGCGGCGGCCGAGATGGCGGCGAAGCTCTCGCCGGATCTCGTTCTGTTCGAGGGCAGCGGGACCGTCCTGCCACCGGTGGACGTGGACCGGCGGATCCTGGTCGTCGGGGGCAGCCAGGAGCCCGATCGAGTGCTCGGCTATCTGGGCGCGTACCGCGTCCTGGTGTCCGACCTGGTGGTTCTCACGCTGGCCGATCCGCAACTCGACGTGCGGGACATGCGCAGGGCCATCCGACAGATCCGGGACGTGCCGCTGATCGTCGCCGCACTGCGCCCGCGCCCGGTCTCGGACGTGTCGGAGCGTCGCGTCGCGTTTTTCACCACTGCCGCACCACACGTGCTCCCCGGGATGGTCGACCACCTGCAGACGAGGTACGGCGCCCGCGTCGTCCACGCCACGGGTGCCCTTACAAACCGGAACCGACTGCAGGCCGAACTCGAGGAGGTGGACGCGGACGTGTATCTGGTGGAACTCAAGGCCGCCGCCATCGACGTTGTCGCCGAACATGCCGAGCGGCGCGGCATTCCGGTTGTGTTCTGTGACACCGAGGTGAGTCAGCTGCCCGGTGAACCTTGCTTCGATCAGGCCGTCCTCACACTGGCGGATGAGGCCCGTAGCGCCGGCAGGAGTCGAGCTTCGGCCACCAATGTGCGGTGACAGGGTGCTCGGATCGGGTCCTCGGTCGGCCCTTGGTGCGAGCTTGGGCGCGATCCGGGTGCTGTCTCCTCTCGTGAACATCGAACACCGCGACGCTCGGGTGCCTCCCAAAATGCTGGACACCTGCTGTCGACTTTCGGACAGCAGCTCGGTGGTGACCGACGAGAAGCCGTCTGCCGCTCGGCCGGAGCCCTGGGCAAAAACGCTGGCTACGGGCGTAGGTGGCAGCCGGCATCGGGCCGTTGCCGGGCGCCGGCGGGTGCCTCCCGTCGAAGCCGCCGCGCCGCAGCCACGGCCCCTCTGAACCCCAGCCGTGGAAGTCGAGGACGACGAGGCCGGGCCGGTGTTCGACCAGCTTCTCGGACCCGAAGCCCTTGGTGTCCAGGTTCATGTAGTTGCTCACGTACAGGTCGGCGCCGACCAGGGTGGACCAGAAGGCAGCGGTCTGGACCGGGTCGATCAGATCGCAGAAGGCGGCGCGTTTGCCGATACCGGTCTCGACGATCATGCCGACCGGGTCCGGACGGCTCGGCGCGGACAGGTGCAGCACGTCGGCGCCCAGTTCGGCGGTGATCCGCGTGGCGATCGGCCCGGCGATCACGTGCGTGTTGTCCAGCACCCGCACCCCGGCCAGCGGCAGGCCGTCGTCCGCGGTCGGGAACGGCTCCGGCACACTCTGTCCGAGCTTCTCGATCCGGATCAGCGGCCCATCCGCCAGCAGACGGCCCTGCGGGTGCTTGCACCACTCCTCGCGGGTCCGTACCGCGATGGCGGTGCCGCCCCGCTCGCAGATCGCCTCTTCAAGGGGCAGCGCGTCCCATTGGGCGACGGCGGCAGAGATCCGCTCCCGGTCGGGCGGGCAGTCGAGGACCTGGCAGGCGATGTCCCGCAGGTGCGGGTAGGAGAGCAGGACGTAGACGAAGCGGCCGTCGGCGGCGCGGTAGAAGTCGCTGTTGCCAAGGAGGTTGGGGTCCTCCAGCAGCTGCCCGACCGGGACGCCCCGCATCCGGGTGAAGAACACCGCCATCAGCTGACGCACCGCCGCGTCCACGGACACCGTGACGTCCTGCCCAGCGCCGCCGCGTTCCTGGTGGAGGGCCGCGACCTCGGTGCCGAGCGCGGCCAGCGCGGCCGCCGCGGCATCGCCGATCCGGTGCACCGAGGGCGTCACCGGATCGGCACCAGTGATCCTCACCGCGCCGCCGGCGTCCTTCGCCGTGATCCCCAACTCCCGGTACAGGCCCTCCAGGGAGCCCTGCGCGGTGCTGCTGGTGCTGTGCTTCTGCTCGACGGTCACGTCTCGGCTCTCCCAGAGGACGACGGTCCGCGTCCGGCGCGGTAGCCGTCCCCCTTGGGGCGGCCTCCACCACAACAGCCGATCCGATTGCCCACCGTCCAATATCAGTTCACCGCATCACTGATATCCACGGCCATATGAGACCAGGCGACGCCGCGGAAATATCCCCCGTCGTATCGATCCGGTGCCCGACAAATCTTGGACCGTGCCGCTGCCCTCCGGGTTATCCGGTCACCGGAATGAGGCAGCGCAGCACCGAGTGAGGCAAGCTGAAGATGGCCTGGGCAAACTCCCGCGGCGGCATACCAGGGCCGGCCCGCGCTGGTATGCCGCCCTGCTGGGTATATCCCGGTAGGCAAGGAGGATGCCTGGTGCACACCTTCGAGGTTGGACAGACGGTCGTGCGGCGGGACGTGCACCGCACAGGCCGCGTGTGGAGCGAACACGCACTGCGCGTCCTCGCCGACACCGACCAGGCCCTGGTGACCGCCTGCGCGCCGGGCGCGGAGACCCGCTGGCCCGACCTGTACGCCAAGGCCCGCACCGCCGGCGACCGGGCAGCGCGCACCGAGGCGTTCGAGGCGATGGCGACGGGGGAGTGGGACCTGGCGGATGGCCTATGGGATGAGACCGAGCTGCGGATGTGGAAGCCGCCGGGCGCGTGGTTCAGCATCAACGCCTTCTACACCAGCGCCGGGCTGCGCAACTGGTACGTGAACTTCGAGCACCCCACGACCCGTACTGCCGACGGGTTCGACACCTTCGATCTCGCTGTGGATCTAGTCATCGCCCCAGACTTGAGGCGGTGGGAGTGGAAGGACGAAGACGAGTACGCCCACGCGAGGCGACTCGGCATCATCAGCGACACCGAGCACCAGGCCGTCGACGCCGCCCGCACTCAAATCCTCGCGATGCTGGAGAAACGTTCGGGCCCTTTCGCCAACGCTGCCTCCTGGGCGTCCTGGCAATGGGAGCCGAACTGGCCTACCCCACGCCTGCCCGACGGCCGGTGACCAAAGTCCGTGGCGGTGGCATCCCGCCGCACTGGTGGTCAGGGACGTACGCAGGAAGCTGAGTTGTCCTGACACCAGCCGCCTGGCGGGTGGCCCATCTCGTAGAAACCTCGCACGAGACCGCCGAGAACGGCGATGGATACCGCGAGGCACAGGGCGAGGGCCGTCCACAGGGCGACCTTCTCAGCCTTACCCCGGTCGATGCCACCTGGCCGAGACTGACGCCCAGGGCGTGGCGAAGCCTGCGGCCTGTCGGGGTCGGCCAGTGGCGCGCCGGTGTGGCGGCCGACGTAGCGGGGGCTCACAGCGGGATCCGCATCTGACGGGAGCCGCCTACCCGCACGTGGCCGGTTCCGCGTTGGCGGCGAAGGGCTCGACTACCGAGTCGCCTACGCACACCGGTGGCGAAGTACTGGGAGCGCTAACCGGTGCGCCAGGGGTCCGTGGGAGGGCTGCTATTCGACGAGGGTTTGGGTGCCGATGACGGTGAGCAGTTCGAGGCGTTCGGCATCCTGGCTGCCGGGCTCGGCCGTGTAGATCATGATGCGCAGGTCGCTGCCCGCGACGCTGAGCACGTCGCAATCCAGCATCACGGCACCCACCTGGGGGTGGTCGATGATCTTGCGGGACACTTCGTGCCGGCCCACGGCTCCGGAGTTCCACAGTTCAGCGAATCGGTCGCTGTTCGCGCGTAGTTCTGCGATCAGGTGCCGCAGCGGCTGGTCCGCCGGGTACCGGCGTGCTGCCGCGCGCAGGTCGGCGACGACTGCGCTCTCCAACGCGAGTCGGGACCGTGGCGTGTGGCGGATGCGGTCGCCTGAGCCGAGGAAGGCGCGCCAGGCGCCGTTGCGCTCCCGCCCGTGCCGCTCGCCCATCAGCGCCGTGTACAGGGGGTTGGCCAGCAGCAGCGTCCACGAAGCGTCCGAGACCGCGACGGGCGTCCCGGTCAGCCTGTCCAGCATCCGGTGCACGCTCGGCGTGATGTACGCGGGCACCGTGCCCTGCCCCGGCGGTACGAGCCCGGCGACATGGAACAAATGCTCCCGCTCGGCTGCGGACAGGCGCAGAGCCCGCCCGAGAGCCTCGACGACTTGCTCCGACGGGTTGTTCGCCCGACCCTGCTCCAGGCGAGTCACGTAATCGACCGAGATCCCCGCCAGCAGGGCCAGCTCCTCACGGCGCAGCCCGGCCGCGCGCCGATGACCACCCACAGGCAGTCCTGCGGCCGCCGGGGAGACCCGGTCGCGCCAGCGCCGTACCGTGCGTCCGAACTCCGTGCTCGCCATGCCACCACTGTGCACCAGCCGCACACGGTCTTCCTGGTACTGACAGTCCCAGGAAGAGAGGACTCCTGGCTGCTCCCGACGGATCGCCACAGCCTGGAGACATGACGACGACACTGATCACCGGAGCCAACAAGGGCCTCGGTTTCGAGACCGCCCGCCGCCTCATCGCCGAAGGCCACACCGTCTACATCGGCAGCCGCGACCTGGAGCGCGGCCGCCGGGCCGCCGAACGACTGGGCACGCGGACCGTGCAGCTCGACGTCACCGACGACGCGTCCGTCCAGGTCGCAGCTCGGACCATCGAGGCCGACGGCGGCCTGGACGTACTGATCAACAATGCGGGCATCGAGACCCGGGACGCCGGCAACAACGTGATCGGCGCCGCTGACGTGACAGCCGATCACATGCACCAGGTGTTCGAGGCGAACGTCTTCGGCACGGTGCGGGTCACCCACGTGTTTCTCCCACTGCTGCGGCGCTCGTCCGCCGCGGTCATCGTCAACGTCAGCAGCGGCCTGGCGTCCCTGACCCGCGTCGCTGACGCGAGCACTCCGGCGCACGCCTACCCGGGCGTCGCCTACCCGGCCTCGAAGACCGCAATCAACATGGTCACCGTGCAGTACGCGAAGGCGTTCCCGGCCATGCGGATCAACGCAGTGGAGCCCGGCTTCACCAAGACCGACCTGAACGGCAACACCGGTGTGCAGACCGTCGAGCAGGGCGCCGAAATCATCGTCCGCATGGCACAGGTGAGCCCCGACGGCCCCACTGGCGGTTACTTCGACGCGGCAGGCCCCCTCCCTTGGTAGACGCAGTGCACCATGAGGCACAAGGTACTGCGCAAGCGTGGGCGGGGACATTCAGATGCAGGGAGCCTCATCAGCCCACGGGGGGTGTCAGCGTGGTGGGACGGCGAGCAGGGTGTGGTAGGTGGCGGTGTCCGGGGGTTCGCCTACGCGTCGTCCGTCGGCTTCGACCCAGGCGTGAGCGGCGAAGGGCGGGGTGCGCACGCCGGTGCACCAGGTTGGCCAGGTGCCGCCGAGTCGGCAGAACAGGGCTGTGGCAAGGGAGCGTTGGAGGCAGTAGTGCCCGGAGCACAGGACGCTGACGGCCGTGACGTCCTGCCGAGCCCGCAGGGCCGTGGCATGGTCAGCGGGCTGTGCTCCGCGGCGCGCGGCCCGCAGGAGGGTCTGCAGACGCTTGGGTGGTAGGTGGGCCAGTAGCCGAGCGGCGGCGACGGCGGTGTGGGCGGCAGCGCGGCGGCCGAGCGGGGGACGGTTGTGGTTGGTGTCGAGGATCTGGCTCACGGGGCGTCGACCACCAGTCCGCAGTGGGTGAGGTGGTCGAGCAGGGCGGTGACGTCGGCTGCGGCGCGTTCGCGGGGGACGGGGCGGGTGGCGGCGAGTCGGTCGGCGATCTGCTGGGGGCCGGCGCCGTCGAGGAGTGCCTGGAGGACAGTGGCGCCGGTGGCGTTGAGTTGCCAGTAGCGGCCGTTGCGTTCGTCGAGCAGGACCATGCCGTCGTCGGTGGGACAGCAGGCGACGTCAGTGCGCAGCCGTGTCAACGGGCTACTCCTCGTGTGGGTGGTGGCGGGGGACGAGGTGGGCGGGGGCGGGGTGGGAGGCCAGGTCGCGCAGCCATGCCTCGACGCCCAAGGTGTTCTCCAGTTCCGGGGCGCTGCCGATGTTCAGGCCGGGGCTGATCAGGGCACGGCGTAGGAGTTCCTGGTCGGCGAGGTCGGCGGCGGCGAGGTGTGCTGTGTCGGCGATGTCGGAAAGGTGGCGGCGGTGAGTACGCAAGCCGGCGTACCAGTCGGGGCCGCAGTGGTCCTTGGTGGTGCGGTGCAGGATGCGTTCGGGCACCAGGCCTTCCAACGCGGCGGCCAGCAGGGGTTTGTAGGCCCAGGGGTGGCCCGCTTCGTGAGGGCGGACGGTCAGACAGGCGGTCAGGACGGCGTCGTCGCAGAAGGGGCTGTCCGTCGGCAGTCCGTATGTGGTGGATGCCTCGTGGAGGAGGGCGGCGCCGCGTCCGGCCTCACGCATCTGGTGGATCCAGGCGTGCCGCCCGGGGTCGGGGTCCAGCGGCTCGGTGTGTTCGGCTGCGCGGCGCAGGACCGCGGCGACCAGGTCCACGGCTTGGTCGCTTGCCCAGGGCGGCAGGGCCGGCCGGGCTCCCCACAGGGCGGGGCCCCGGATTGCTTTGGCGCCATCGCGCAGTCGTGCCGCGGCGCCGGTGAGCCAGGTCGGGTAGGAGCCGGCGCCCAGCAGCATTCGCGCGGCGGCCGGCAGGCCCCAACGGCCGCGCGCTTTCAACCCGTTCATGACCCGCGCGGCAGTACGGGGACTACGGCGCCACAGGCCATGGAGGCAGGCGTCAGGGGGCACGACGGCGTGGTCGCCGCCGTGCCCCGACAGGCGCAGCTTTGCCCCCCGGGCGCGTAGCGCGGCGGCCGTGTGGGAGTGCCGTGCTCGGTTGCGCAGGAGCCCCGAGGGCTCTTCCAGGGGCTGGCGGCGTTCGTCGAGACCGGTGAAGCACGCGGGCAGGTCGGCGGAGGTGAAGACCAGGGGTTCGACACGGGGCAGGTGGTCGGCGGCAAGGCGGGCGTACCGGTGGTCTTGGTTGCCGGGGCTGTTCCAGTGCTGGGTCGAGGTGACCAGATGGGCGCCGGCTTCGGCAGCCAGGAAACACAGCGAGGTGGAATCCATGCCGCCGGACAGATCTGCGGCCAGCACTTGGCCCGGACGCACGCGCAGGGCCGTGGCGGCTTGCAGGGCCTCGCGCAACAGGCGTGCGGCATCCGCGATGGGCAGGTGCGCGGGCGGTGGCCGCCACCACGTAGGCGTGTCCGCACGTCCATCGGGAGCGACGCGGAGAGCGTGGCCGGGCTCGACGGCTTCCACCCCGGTCCACATCGGGGCATCGGCCAACGGGTGCGGCAGGTAGGGCGCGGCAAGGCGGGCGGCGACCCGGGCCGGATCAAGGTCGGCGCCGGTGAGGTGGGCCAGCGTGCGGGCCCGGTCCGCGCATACCATCGCTCCCTCGACCGTCGCCCGGTACAGGCGCCGGGACCCGAAGGCGCTCCCGCGCACGTACATGTAGCCGTCCACGGACGCGGCCACATGGAAACTGCCGTACACCCCGTGCAGCGCGGATTCGACGTCCGCCACCGTACGGACCCTCTTCAGACGGGCCGACAGGTCCACCGGCGTCGTTGACGAGGTTCCCAGCACCGCCAGCGTCCGGCTGGCCTCCGAAGCCAGCACCATCTGCCAGGGTGGCCAGGAGCCCACCAGCCACGGTCGGCCCGACGGATGGCCCACCACATCGACGGCCCCCGCTCGCAACCGGGCCGCAAGCCCCTGCCCCGTCTCCCGATCCGGGAGTGCCACGAACCAGCACGCCGCCATGTCAGGCACTCAGCAGCCCACCCCCAACACCTCGCGCCGGCCCGCTACCTGGCTCTCCTGACCCACACCGCGAACGGGCTCCGGCCCGGCCGGCCGGACCCCGCGCTCCACCCGCTGGCGGTTGTCCCGCGAGGGCTGCCGACCAGGAACGTGCAGGTGCCGGCGCGCGGCGCATTGCGGCCACGCACCGGCACCCGTACACCGGGTCATTACCACTGGTACCAGCTAGCGCCTTCCTCGACCTTGTCTCCGGCGTTGCCCTGGGTGAGGTCGGCGAAGTCTCCGACTTCGACCAGCAGCGGGGTCTCGTACACGTCGGCGGGCTCGATGTTCACTGTCTCGATCATCGTGGGGGCCTCCAGATCGCACAGGCGGACAGTGCACCTTTCAACAGCCATCGGTGCACGCATCGAATACCCGTCTCATCCTCGTGGGCCGCCGGGAAGGACCTCAAGGGGTCGATCGAGCCATGCTCAGAAGGAACAGCGAAAGTCAGCCGCGCGGGCGGTTACGCGGTGCTGGTCGGGGCGCAGTGGCTCCGAGGCCTATTCGGGCGGCCTTTGGCCCGGTGGCGCAGGTGGTGTTGGTAGCGGCCGGGGGTTTGGCCGATGGCTGAGGTGAAGACCTGGATGAAGGCGCTGGCGTTGGACCGCCCACAGGCGTGGGCGGTGGCGGCGACGGAGTGTCCGCCGGAAAGCAGGACCAAGGCGTGGTGGAGACGCAGCTGGGTGCGCCATTGGTGAAAGCTCATGCCCAGCTCGTTGCGGAACAGGCGGCTTAGGGTCAATACCAGTGACATAGGGGCCAGTTCGACCGTCTCGCCTGCGGAAACACCACCCTCCGGCGGCCTCGGCAGCCGCAAAGTCACTGGCATTGTCCCTAGACGACTTGATGCGGAGGACCACCGCGGCCGGGCGCCGGGAATGCGCCGCGCCGGCCGGATGGCCTGGTAGCGCTGTCTGCCCCGCCACCCGGCCGTGTGGTGCGACACCTTCAGCGATGCGACGCCATGCCCGGCGTGCCCTGACCAGACCGAAGCCCTCTTCAGGAATCAGACGCAGAGAGATCGAGTTGATGCGCCCCGGGATTTGCTTCCACGCCGATCCCGACGCGGGCGCCATCCACCTGTCATGCCGACCGCTCCCCCGCCGCCCGCCCCGTTCCCCTGGGGCAGGCGGCACACGCGGTGGATGTGAGGGCGGCTCGTCAGATGGTGACGATCGCCGGGTCGCTCGTGCTGGGCTTACCGGTCTCGACATGACCGGTCAGGCGGCGCAGGAACGTGGTGTCCTGGTCGCAGGCCACCGACAGGTCGTACCAGCCGTGGCTGCGTCCGGGGTCCGCGGTGTGCACCACCTTCGCCCCGGGCTGCACCCGGTACGTGGCGGGCTGCTGGTTGCCGTAGGCGTCGGTGACGGTGAGGCGGACCGCAGTGTGGCCGTCGTTGCTCAGGAGCAGCCGGAGCTGTCCACTCGCCCCGTCGTTGCGAGCGCTCACCTCGGGGCCCGCGGCGCCTGCCTTGCCCTTGAACTGGCGCGTGAACCCGTTGGGACCGTGCACGGTGAGGTCGTAGCCGCCCTGCTGCGACCAGCCGCGCCAGCTCTCGGACAGCTGCCGTCCCGCCTCGGTGGTGTACGTCCACGGTCCGTCCGGGTGAGTCGCGGACGTCACGTAGAACGTCACTCCCGCCTTTCCATGGCTGGCGAGGTCGACCCGCACGCTGCCGTCCGCCCCGCTCACGTGGCTGTCGGCGGTCAGGTCGTACGGGATCGGACGGGCCAGGCGCAGCCCGCGCTCCTGCTTGGGCAGCTTGGGATCGGCCGGAGGTGTGGGGACGTAGTCCGGGTGCCGGTTGTGGTCCGGCGGGACGTAGCCGCTGGTGTTCGGGAGCGAGGGCACCGCGGTGTCCGTACGCGAGAAGTCGAACGCCGTGGTGAGGTCACCGCAGACCGCACGGCGCCAGGGGGAGATGTTGGGCTCGTGCACACCGAAGCGCCGCTCGATGAACTGGACGATCGAGGTGTGGTCGAAGACCTGCGAGCAGACGAAGCCGCCCTTGCTCCACGGCGACACCGCGAACAGCGGCACCCGCTGCCCCAGACCGTACGGACCCGCCATGTCCTTGTCGGAACCCTGCGGGCTGAAATGCTCCGTCGTGGTGTCTGCGGTCGACAACCCCTGCGCCCGGGAGGCGGGCGGGAACGGCGGAACGACGTGGTCGAAGAACCCGTCGTTCTCGTCGTACGTGATGAGCAGCACCGTCTTGCTCCACACCGCGGGGTCCGCGGTCAGCGCGTCCAGCACCTGCGAGATGTACCAGGCGCCGTAGTTCACCGGGAAGTTGGGGTGCTCGGAGAACGCCTCGGGCGCCGCGATCCAGGAGACCTGCGGCAGCTTCCCGGCCTTCACGTCGGCCTTGAGGATGTCGAAGTAGCCCTGGCCGCTCTTGGCGTTGGTGCCGGTACGCGCCTTGTCGTACAGGGGGTCGCCGGGCTTGGCGTTGCGGTAGTTGTCGAAGTACAGCAGCGAGTTGTCACCGTAGTTGCCGATGTAGGCGTCATCGGTCCAGCCCCAGGAACCGGCCGCGTCGAGACCGGTGCCGGCGTCCTGGTAGATCTTCCAGGAGACCCCGGCCTGCTCCAGGCGCTCCGGGTAGGTCGTCCAGGAGTAGCCCGCCTCGGCGTTGCTGATGACCGGGCCGCCGCCCTTGCCGTCGTTGCCGACGTACCCGGTCCACATGTAGTAGCGGTTCGGGTCCGTGGGGCCGATCAGCGAGCAGTGGTAGGCGTCGCAGATGGTGAAGGCATCCGCCAGCGCGTAGTGGAACGGGATGTCGCCCCGGGTGAGGTAGGCCATCGTCGTGTCGGTCTTGGCCGGCACCCACTGGTCGTATTTGCCCTGGTTGAACGCCTGGTGGCCGCTGTTCCAGTCGTGGGCGAGGTCCTTGAGGAACGTCAGACCGAGGTTGTCCGCCTGCGGGTGGAACGGCAGCACGTCCTTGGTGCCGTTCGACTGGTACCAGACCGGCTTGCCGCTCGGCAGGGTGACCGGCCGCGGGTCACCGAACCCGCGCACGCCGCGCAGCGTGCCGAAGTAGTGATCGAAGGAACGGTTCTCCTGCATCAGGACGACGATGTGCTCCACGTCCCGCAGGGTGCCCGTCGCCCGGTTGGCCGGGATCTCCGCGGCTCGGGCGATGCTGGTCGACAGCATGGACACGGCGGCTGCGCCGCCGGTGAGTTGCATGAATTTACGACGGTTGATGCCACTCATGACAGGTATGTCTCCTGGCGATGGCGAAGCGGAACACGGGCTCGGCGAGTCTCTCCAGTCGACCCGGAACGCGCCGCGGTCGCGGGGTGAATGCGGTGGGAACCCTTGGTTAACACCAGTCGGCCGCAGCAGGCCGCTGCCGCCTCGCCCCGCAGGTCAGGACGCGGGTGGGCGAACGGCCGGTTGAGGGTGTGCAGTTGGCCGTCGAGGGAGCCTGATCGACGACTCCCAGCGTGTGCAAGAGGCGGATCGGCCGGGTGGCACGGCGCTACGGCCTGGTCACGGGGTGCATACGCTCGACGCTGCGCCATCGGCTTCGATGATTGTTCGTGCAGGCTTTGGCCTGTGTTCACCCGACGCCTCAATCCGTTCGGCGTGTGCTGTCAGCCTGCCTGCCGACAACCCTCGTCGACTGGAGCGTGGAGCATGCGCAGAATGACCCTTGGCTGGAAGAAGACCTCGGCGGGTGCCGTGGCGGCAGCGGTGGTGGGAAGCGGCGCCTTCATGGGGGTCGCCGCCGCGTCGCCCGCGCAGCCGCAGCAAGGTGCGGGTGTGCCGGAGCACATCTTCCACATCATGATGGAAAACCACGGCACGTCCCAGATCATCGGAAACACCGCCGACGCGCCGTACATCAACCAGCTCGCCGCCAAGCACAACACGGCGGCCAACTTCCACGGGGTCACCCACCCCAGCATGCCCAACTACCTGTCCGCCATCTCCGGGTCCTTCCAGGGCATCTGGGACGACTGCAAGGCTGGCGCCACGGTGACCTGTCCCCCGGAGGAGTTCGTCCCGAACTCCGGTGACGGGACCGACACCGCCTTGCTGACGCCCGCTCAGGTGGCCGGCGCGAGCAAGACGCCGCACATGTTCTCCGGCCGCAATCTGGTCGACCAGCTGGAGGCGAAGGGGCTGTCCTGGAAGGCATACATGCAGTCCATGCCGCAGGCGGGCTACGAGGGCGAGTTCGCGCCGGGGAACGTGGGCGGCACCACGGTGAAGCTGTACGCGCAGAAGCACAACCCCTTCATGTACTTCTCGGATGTGAACTCGGCCGGCAACCCGCGGCTGAAGAAGGTCGTACCCTTCGAGAAGAACTTCGACGCCGACCTGGCCTCGGGTAACGTCCCCAACTACACCTGGATCAGCCCCGACCAGTGCCATGACATGCACGGGATAGCCCCGGACGCGGCTGCGAAGATCGGCCTTCCCGCCTGCGGCTACCCCAGCTCCGGTCTTGACCACGGGGCGATCAAGCTCGGCGACGAGTACCTCCGCGAAACCGTCACCAAGATCATGAACTCGCCAACGTGGAAGTCCACCAACTCCAGCATCATCATCGACTGGGACGAGAACGACTACTCCGGCAACTCCGGTGGCCCCGGCAGCCCGGTGGGTGCCAACAATGCCGTGCTCGGCGGCGGTGACGCGCCGCTGATCGTGATCAACTCCCACGGCGGTCCGCACAAGGAGTCCACCGCCCTCTCCGACCACTACACCGTGCTCGCCACGATCGAGCACATGTGGCACCTCGGCTGCCTGGCCAACACCTGCTCACCCCGCACGTCCGGCTCACTGCGCGACCTGTTCGCCGGGTAAGCGACCGACTCGCAGCACCTATGCGGCGGCGTCCGCGGCGACAACCTCGC
>NZ_JBHVQS010000063.1:0-52405 GCF_042886435.1 Streptomyces sp. NPDC058000 | reverse complement strand
CGGCTCCAGCTTCGGGCCCCGACGAGGAACTGACGCACCAGCAGAAGAAGAGGTCACACAACAACTAACGATCAACTACTGGCGCAGGACACTAGTAGGACTCCGTTAGGTCGGTGTGGGTCTGGGTGGGCTGTGTCGGTCTGATGTTCTTGGTAGGGGGCGGTGGCAGGTGGTGCAGGTGCCGGTCCAGCAGTTCAGCAGGGTCTGGAGGGTGTCCAGGACTTGGTAGAGCGAGAGGCCGGTGTGTGGACTTTTGGGGAGAGCCGCTGTTCGGTAAGGAAGGCGTGGGCGGCTGTGACCAAGGTGACGTGATGGTGCCAGCCGGTCCAGGAACGGCCCTCGAAGTGGTCCAGGTCGAGGCCGTGCTTGAGTTCCCGGTAGTCGTGCTCGATCCGCCAACGCATCTTCGCCAGGCGGACCACGGCGGGTGTGCCGCGGCCCCGTGGTCTACAGCCGCCGAGGGCGGGCGCCGGACAACTCTGTCATCGCGTCTGACTCAGCCCCGCGACGAGGAGTGAGGCGAGTCGGCGTGCGTCGTATCGGGGGTCGCTCTCGGCGCCGATGCAGAGGTTTCCGATGCCGCGCATGAGCTGGTAGGCATCGATTCCGGAGTGGATCTCACCGGAGGCGGCGGCAGCGTCGAGGAGCTGGGTGCACACCGGCAGGAGGCGGTCGAGGAAGTAGGCGTGCAGCGTCTCGAAGCCGGCGCCGTCCCCCTGCATGGCGGCGGCCAGGCCGTGTTTGGTGACCAGGAAGTCGACGAAGAGGTCGACCCACCGCCCCAGGGCGGCATGGGGTGTTGGGCCGGCCGCCAGTAGCGCCGGGCCGGCCTCGGCGCAGGCGTCGACCTGGTGTCGGTAGACGGCGATGACAAGGTCTGCCCGGGTCGGGAAGTGCCGGTAGATCGTGCCCAGGCCGACTCCGGCCTGGGCTGCGATGTCGCGGACCGGCGCTTCCACTCCCGAGGCGATGAAGACCGCGGCGGCAGCGTCCAGCAGGGTCTGCTGGTTGCGCCTGGCGTCCTTGCGCTTGGACTGGGTCGAGGTGCCCGGGCCCTGGCCGCTGTCGTTCACTGCGGCACTCCTTTCGTGACGTGCATTGCAAACCGGAACAGCGTTCCGTATCGTTAGCGGAGCGACGTTCCGTTTCATTCGATGGTACCGGCGAGCGGCCCACCAGGGCCGCTGCTGCCGCCATCACGCTCCACCCGCACGGAAGAGCACGGCCCGCCGGCAGCCGACGCCGATGCGGCGTCTCACGAGAAGCACTCCTCGCTCCCCACCCGCGCCAGTCCTGCGACGCCGCCAACGAACCAGACGGCGCGAAGACACCGAACGGAAGGCAACTCCATGTCCGACTCCAACACCGCGAACGCCCAGCAGATCGCGGACGCACCCACCACGGTGGTATCCGCGCGGCCGGTCGCCCTGTCCGCCCCGGGCCGCGGCGAGGACCTCCAGGTCCGCGTGTCCGCCCCCGCGACCGGCAGCAACCTGCCCGTCATCGTCTTCTCCCACGGCTTCGGCTGGTCGATGGACGGCTACGCCCCGCTGGCGGACCACTGGGCCGCACACGGCTTCGTGGTCATCCAGCCCACCCACCTCGACTCCCGCACACTCGGCATCCCCGCCGAGGACCCCCGCACGCCGCGGATCTGGCGCTTCCGCATCGAAGACCTCACCCGCGCGCTCGACGAACTCGACGTTCTGGAAGCCTCCGTGCCCGGCCTCGCCGGACGACTCGACCGCGACCGCATCGCCGTGGCCGGCCACTCCTGGGGAGCCCAGACAGCGAGCACGCTGCTGGGCGCCCGCGTCCTCGACTCCGACGGCACGCCCGGCGAGGACATGTCCGACCCCCGCGTCACGGCCGGTGTGCTGCTCGCCCTGACCGGCCTCGGCGACGACCTGACCCCGTTCGCCGCCGAGCACTTCCCCTTCATGAAGCCGTCCTTCACCACCATGACCACACCGGCCCTCATCGTCGCCGGCGACCACGACCAGTCCCACCTGTCCACCCGCGGACCGGACTGGTTCACCGACCCCTACACCCACAGCCCGGTGAACAAGAGCCTGCTCACCCTGTTCCGAGCGGAGCACTCGCTCGGCGGCATCCCCGGCCACCAGGTCGCCGAGACGACGGACGAGAGTCCCGAGCGCGTCGCCCTGATCCAGCACCTCACCACGGCCTTCCTCCGCAGTGCCCTGCACGGCGAGGACGCCGGCTGGAAGGCGGCGGCCACCGCACTCGAAGGCGACCCCAACGCGCTGGGGAAGCTGCAGAGCAAGTAGGCGAACGCACCAGGGCCCACTGCGCGGTGCCGGTACGCGACAGGGGGAGTGGGCACCCGGGCGCCCCTTCCCTGTACCACGAGGTGGCGCCCGCCCCGCCCGACCGGCCCCCGGCAGGGACTGCCGACACCACCAAGCAGTCCGCACCGCACGGCATTCGAATGAACAAGGACCCAACGCCCATGACGCAATCCCTCCCTCCCCGCTTCGGGATCATGACGGCTCCCTCGCAGGTCGAATACCACGACATCCTGCGGGTGTGGCGCGAGGCCGACACCATCCCGGAGATCGAGCACGCCTGGCTGTTCGATCACCTCATGCCGATCGGCGGCGACCCCAACGGGGTGGCCTACGAAGGCTGGACACTCCTCTCCGCCCTCGCAGCCCACACCCGACGACTGCGCCTGGGCGTGCTCGTGACGAGCAACCGCTTCCGTCCGCCCGCGCTACTGGCCAAGATCGCCGCGACCGTCGACGTCGTCTCCGGCGGACGCCTCGACTTCGGCATCGGCGTCGGATCGCGCCCCAGCCACCCCGGCGCCCGGCGCGAGTACGAAGCCCATGGCCTGCCCTTCCGTGACACAGACCGCGCCGTGGCCCACCTCGCCGAAGCCTGCACCGTGATCCGGCGGCTGTGGGTCGAGGCCGAACCGTTCGACTTCCACGGCACCCACATCCAGCTGACCGGCGCCTTCGGGAATCCCAAGCCCGTTCAACGCCCGCACCCGCCCCTCCTCATCGGCGGACGCGCCGCCTCGACGCTGCGGGTCGTGGCCCAGCACGCCGACGTGTGGAACATCCCCGGCGGCGACATCGACGACGCAGTACGGCGCAGCGCGCTACTGGACCGCTACTGCGCCGAGATCGGCCGTGACCCCGCCGCCATCACCCGCTCGACCGTGCTGCCGGTCTCCTACGGCCACCCAGACGCGACCCGGAACGCGATCGGCGAGGCCACCAACGCCGGGTTCCACCACATCATCCTCGGCCTGCCGGCGCCCTACCCCGCAGGTGTCGCACGATGGGTCGCCGACGAACTCATCACCGGATCGCCCCAGGAACACTGCTCGGCATGAGCGCGAAAACGCCAGGATCCCGACCGGACAAGCAATGATCCTCGTCATCGGAGTCTTCGGTTCACCGGACTCCGCACCGTACGAGTCCTGCTCGACCAGGGCGAAGACTGCGCCGTGGTCCAGCGCACCGCCCGCGAACTCCCGGCCGTACTCGTCGCTCTTAGCCGCGACGATCTACCTGGGCGCTTGTCAGCTGTGTGCAGAGGGCGTCGAGTGTGTTTGTGGCACGAGCGAGCCCGAGATGGTCGATGTAGTCCCGCGACTCGACGATCAGCCCTTCGCGGATCCGGAAGACGATGATGCCCGGCATGGTCCAGCCCGCGTCGCCGCGGTAGGTGAACTCGCCGATGACCACCTCGGGGTCGGCAGTGTGATGGACGCGTACATCCTCAACGCGAAAGCCTGCCAGGCCAGCCATGAATGTCTTTCCCAATGCGCGGCCGGGAGCCCTGTTCTCCGACGCTGCCAGCTATCGATTCCGCGTCCGTCCGGCATCCGCGCCCGTGGGAGATTCCGGCTCACTCCTCGATGTCGGCACCGACGAATTCGCGCTTGCCTGCACCTTCTCAATTCCGGTCGGCCCGGATGACGACGGGGAGCTGACGCAGCGGGGAACGTGCGTGCTGCCCAACGGAGAATCGGTTTCGTTGCTGGTGAATGACGAGCGGGGCGGTGAGGGGCAGGACGTGCGGTGCTACGCCGGGCTGCGGCTGGATCCCTTCTTCATGGACGTGGCCAAGGAGGTGGAGACGCGGGCGAGGCGGCGGCTCGCCTTCGTACCGAAGGGCACCAACTCCCTGGAGGGCACCGACGTCCTCACCGTCGTGGCAGAGCTTGACGTCGCCGGGGTGTTCGGGGCGGCCTCGGGGAGCGTCTTCGCCGTTGCGGCGGAAACCGTCACGGTCGGACCGTATCCCGTGCGCCTCGAACGCCTCGGCCGCCCCGAGGTCAAGAACATTCTCCTGTCAGACAACGGGGTCGACGCCGCCAATAAAGTCGTTGACCTGCGCGACCTCTACAACGAGGAAGACCCGTTCCGGCTGGGCCCGGGCTACGTGGCCGCCTATCGCTCACGCCTCAACGCCAACCTGGTCTTCTTCGACGGCCTCGACGGCAAGGCGGACTGGACGACGCAGCCGGACGGCACGCATCCGCTGACGGAGCTGCTGCTCGCGGACTTCCTGGTCGTGGACGTGGCCAAGCCGTACGCCGAAGACAGCTATTTCGAGATCGAGCGGGCCCTACTGGAGGGACGAGAGCATGAGACCTGTGGCGGCCGGTCGCTCAACGACGATGTCATCGACACGCTCTACACGCTGATCGTCAACGCGGGCCATGGTCCGCGCGTGAGCGACGGCGTCGACGGGACCGTCCCGGCTTCGCGCGAGTTCCCGTACCTGGCACCGCCCAACCCCGACCCGCCCGAACCCGTTTCCGTCCCGACGGCCGCCGCAAGCTGATGAGCAGTTCCAGGGCGGCCACTCTTGCAGACGGTGAGAGGGGGCCCGGCCTTGCGGGCGGGCCGCCCACGACAGCCGGGGTCATCGCCATGGGCAACCTCGACGCGCGCATCGAAGGTCTGACGTCGCAGGCGACACAGGGAAGACTCACCGCCGACGGCTGGGGCGAGTTGGTAGAGCTGACCGCCCTGCGCGGGCACGTACTGGGTCGCATCGACGAGGCCGAGCGCGCGGCATCGCTGGCCGAGACGTTCGCCGACCAGGCGCCGCGCGATCCTCGCTCGCTCATGGCGCGCGCCAGGCTGGCGGGCCTTTTCCACCGGTTCGCGGCGGCGCTGGACGATCTGGACGCGGCGGCTGCGCTGGGGCTCGATCGGCGCAGCGTGGACGAGGAGCGAGCAGCCGTCTGCCAGGCGGTCGGGCAATACGAATACGCGCTTGCGCTGCATCGACAGGGGCTGTCGAGGAGGCAGGACTTCAGGACCCTCGGTGCCATGGCCCGCTGTCATGCCGAGTGCGGCGAGACCGAAGAGGCCGAGAGGTGGTTTTTGGCGGCGAGATGCGCCTACCGCGGGATCAGCCCCTTTCCACTCGCGGTTCTCGAATTCCAGTGCGGGCAGATGTGGCTGGTCCAGGGCGGTCTGGTGAGCGCGCGCGCCTGGCTGGAGTCGGCCGCTCGCCGACTGCCGTCCTATGTGCCGGCCCAGGGCCACCTCGCTGAGACCGACGCCGCCGAAGGCAGGACGGCCGTGGCGACAGGGCGCCTGCGCCGGCTGGCCCTCGTCAGCGACGATCCCGACTACGCGACCCGGCTTGCCCGCCTCCTGGGCAGGTCCGAGGCGTCGGCGGAGGCTCGGTTCTGGCGTGCCCACGCTGCCGTGCGCTACGAGGAGTTGATGGCGCGCCACCCCGAGGCGTACGCCGATCATGCGGCGGAGTTCTGGCTGACCGTCGGCGGCGATCCCCAGCGAGCGCTTCGGCTCGCGCGGTGGAACCTTGCGCTCCGAGCGACCCCGCGCGCTCAGGCGCTCGTCAATCGCGCGATGTGCCGTGTCGGACAGCATCGAAAGTAGCTGCAATTGGTACAAAGTCGCCGATAGCTGACCGGAAGGACCTCATGACAGCGACTGAAGCCCCACCGCTGCAGCTGGACGAGATTCAGGGCATCGTGCTGCGCAACCGGCCCTCCCCGTACGTCGGCACCTACATCCTGCTGCGTGTGGACGATCCCAGCGCCGGGCGCGAGTTGATGGGGCGTCTGGCCGAGCTGGTCGACTCCGCTGCCAACTGGTGGCAACCGGACCTGCCCGCACTCCTCAACGCCGGACTGACGTATCGAGGGCTCGAAGCGCTCCAGGTCTCGCCGGCCGCCCTGAACACCTTCCCCGAGGAGTTCCGGCAAGGCATGGCGGCGCGCGCCGAATTCATCGGTGACACCGAGGAGAGCGCGCCCGCACGCTGGGAGCCGCCCTTCGGCACCGGCCAGGTACACGTCGTGCTGTCCCTCCTGGCCGCCGACCAGGAGTCATTGGCGGTCGTCCTCGAACGTGCGCGCAAGGCCCACGCACAGCTTCCCGGTCTTCAGGTCGTCCATCGGCAGGACTTCTACCAGCTGTCCACCGGGCGCACCAGCTTCGGCTACAAGGACGGCATCGGCAACCCCACGATCGAAGGCAGCGGTGCCGAGAGTCCGCCCGGTGACGGTTCCGTGCTCAAGGCAGGCGAATTCGTGCTCGGCTATCGCGACGAGACCGGAAACCTGCCACCGATGCCGCAGCCAGCCGAGCTGGGCCGCAACGGCACCTTCGTGGCCTGGCGAAAGCTGCACACGCGCGTCGCGGCCTTCCGCCGGTATCTCCACGACAACTCCGGCAACCCGGAGGAAGAGTCGCTGCTCGCCGCCAAGATCGTGGGCCGCTGGCAGAGCGGCGCCCCGTTGATCCTGGCGCCCGAGCACGACGACCCGGCCCTGGGAGCGGACGACCAACGCAACAACGACTTCCGCTACGAGTCCGATCCGCGTGGCACGATCTGCCCCCACGGCGCCCACGCCAGGCGAGCCAACCCGCGCGACTCAGAGATCATCGGCGACATCCGCCTGCACCACATGATTCGACGGGGCACCAACTACGGCCCCCCACTTTCAGGCCGGCATCCTGGACGACGACGGCGCCGACCGTGGCATCGTCTTCGTCTTCATCGGCTCGCGCCTCGACCGGCAGTTTGAATTCGTGAAGTCGCAATGGTTGAACGACGGCCATTTCACCGGCCTCGACCAGGAGAAGGACCTGCTCACGGGCAATAACGACGGCACGGGCATCTTCACGATCCCGCAGCACCCCATCCGGCGCCGCCTGCACGGCGTAGAGCGTTTTGTTATCACCCGCGGCGGAGAGTACTTCTTCCTGCCGAGCCTCAGCGCGCTGCGTTGGCTGGCGAACCCTGGCGCCTGAGCCGGCCCAACGATCGCATCAATGGACCCACGGCTGTTGTGGGTGGCTGCCTGTCCACAGATGAATGAAGCCGACTGCCAGCAGCTGGGCATCGCGTCATCCTCCAGCAATGCGACTGACAGATAGTTAGTGGCCTGAATCAACAGAATTGCCATTCCGACCGTCAGGTCGCTGCCCGCCGGGGCACGCGGTGACGACCGCGATCACGAAGGTCAGGGCAAGCACGGCGCCGAGGAAGGCAAGAGGTAGGGGCCCTGGTCGCCCTTACTGGCGGTGCTGAAACAGGTCGGGCGTGCCCTGCTGGCGGCAGCTGCGGGACTGGAACGAGGTGGGTACAGTGGCGGGCAGTTGAAGGCTATCGGCGAGCCCGTTACCGGCCGGACTTCCAGGATTTGATGCCCACCGTGTGTGACCAGGGCGCTCTCCGTTTGGATCAGTCCCGCGAGTTGCCGAACAGGATGCGGTATCCGACACCGTGCAGGCGTGGCCGACACACTCCGCGAGCCCGCCGGCCGTTGTTTGTGACGGCAGGAGCCGCGGGGGAGAACCGCAACCCGCGGCTGTGGCAGGTCATGCCTATTCGTCTACTGGTGGCCGGATTCGTGGGCCGCGCTGAGGATGAGATCCGTGACGGCTTGGGGGTGGGAGACCAGGGACACGTGCGAAGAGTTGATCTCCACCGTCTTGCGTGCGTGTGCGCGTTTGGCCTCGTACCGCTCGAGGCTCGGGTTGATGGCCCGGTCCTGCTTGCCGACGAGCACGTAGACGGGCTTGTCCCGCCAGGCTGCCGCGGTGAGCTTGTCGGTGAAGGCCGACTGTGCGATCGGGCGCTGTGTCGCTGCCATGACGGACGCCTGCTGCTGGGAGAGGTCCTGGGCGAAGCTGGCGTGGAGTCTGGCGGGCTGGATGTACACGTCGGTGCCCGTGGTGCCGTCGCCGTTGCGGAACGGGACCTGCTTCAGCGCCTTGGTGAGCGGGGCGGCGGGGAACTTGCCGGAGAGGCTGGCGAAGGACTCTCCCTTGTCCGGCATGATCGCGTTGATGTACACGAGTGCTTTGACGTTGTCGACGCCGGTGGCTGCCTGTGAGATCACTTCGCCGGCGTAGGAGTGTCCGACGAGGACGATCGGTCCCTTGATGGTTTTGAGGAGGCTGTTCAGGTATGTGGAGTCCTGGGGTATGCCGCGCAGCGTGTTGGGTGGGGCGATGACCTGGTAGCCGTCCTGCTGCAGGCGCTGCACCACTGCATTCCAGCTGGACCCGTCGGCGAACGCGCCGTGTACGAGCACCACGGTCGGCTTCTGGCCCGTGGGGGCCCTGCCGAGATCGTCTGCGGCGTGAGTCGGCATCACGGTCAGGGCGGAGAGGAGTGCCACTCCGAGGGCCAGTCTGCCCTTGCTGGATGCCAGGATTCCAGAGACGGTCATGTGCTTCCACTTCCTTGGCGTACAAGTGAAGTTGGCCTGTCAGGCGACTGGGAACACTGAAGATCGTGCGGAAGACGTCGGCAACAGCGACCGCGATTGCCGTATGCGGTCGGCGACGCGAACCGGGACGGGGCCTCAGACGCGGAAAGCGTGATGGTCCGCGTTCCGCCATATGCCGCAGATCACCATCTTCGCGCGTCTGTGCTTGCCTCGCATCCGATGTCGTGCTGGATGAGCGGCAGCGGTTGTGGTGGCTGCTCGACAGGCCGTCGCTGTTGGAGCGCGGGGTTCTCGCCGGGCTGGAGGGCACGGAGCCCGATGGTTGGCACCGCGCTTGCGGTTTGGGCGAGGGCGCAAATGATTGAGTTGCGGCGGCGCGTTCGGCGGTGGCGGCGGCCCAGCGGCCGGAGGCCACGATGCCGAGGATCGCGACGGCCCCTCCGCAGCCGGCGGTGATCCACCAGGCTGCCGGGCGGGCCCCGGAGGCGACCGTGGTGCCGATCACCGCGATGCCGAGGGAGGTGCCGACCTGGCGGCTGGTGGCGGCGACCGCGGCGGCCGCCCCGGCTTGGGCGCGCGGCATTCCGGACACCGCCGTGTACGTGATCGGTGCGTTGACGAAGCCGAAGCGGGGTGGAACGAGGCGAGATCTGCCCCGACGTCGACCCCGACCTGATCTCCGACCTCCTCGTCTCCCCCCCCTCGTCCGTATGGCATCGGGCGGCACCGACCAGCTCGACCCGGAACAGGTAAGCCTGCGGATCATCGACCTTGTCCTCGACGGTGCGGCGCCCGCGCCGAGCTGACGGAAGATGAGCGGACTGGGACACAGCCCGACACGCCGTCACGGCCCCCAAGGCGCAGCCCGTCAGCCAGCACCCGCACCGGATCCCCGGCACCGTCCTCCTGGACGCCGGCCTCCCCGATTTCTGCAGCGACAGGAGAGCCGGTCGGCTTCCACCGCCCGGGTGCCGTCCGAGGTACCCCCGGCAGCCCGTTCGCGTACCGTCGACGCTGACTTCCTGTTGCACCGGTTGAGCCGGGACTGCTGAGGCGGGATCAGGCATCACCCGCCTGTGGGGCGCTGAGTGTGTAGGTGGTTCCGACGCTGGTCTGCACCCGTGCGTCCGGGAGGGCTGCGGCGAGGGTGTGCTGGGCGCGCCAGCCGGTGCAGTGACCGGGGGCGATCAGCTCGGGTGCGAGGAAGGAGCCCGCCGCGTCCGCCACCTGCTCACCCGCCAGCCCCTTACCCAACGGGCCCGCGGCGCCATGCTCTTCGAAGCCCTCTCCCTCGGCAGCCTCGGCCGTGCCCACGAAGCCGAGGCGATCTGGCACGAGTTGATCGCGCTGAGCACCACTACCGGCGACGACCTCCTCCTCGGCCAGGCCCACTCCCAGTACGCCGCGTTCCTCACCCGCAACGGTCGTAGCGCGGACGCAGCGCCTCATCTGGACGCGGCCATCGACATCTACCACCGCCGCAATGACGGCCGCGCCGTCGCCGCGCTCACCGGGCACCTCACCACCCTCGGCCCCAGCGGACAGACCATCACCGACACAGGGCAGTAGCCGCAGGTCTCCAGCTGCCGGGGACGCCCGGGGCGTGTCCGACGGGTCGTATGGCTGCCTGGTGTGCCTGTCGTCCTGATCCGCGTGAGGCGAGGCGAGCCGTCAGAGGCCGACCGGGCGCGGCCGGTGCCGCATCTGGCGTCCGGCCTGAGCACGGCTCGGCGGCCTGGGGCAGGCAGTTCATCCACTGGTGATCTTCGCGGACGGCTCGCCCGCGAAGATCACCACCGGCCCATCGCCCCAAGGAGTTGATCGATTACCCAACGCTCTCTCGGGTGAGGAACTCGTCGATGGCTGTCGCGATCTCCTCGGCATGGGTCTCCAGGGCGAAGTGGCCGGTGTCGAGGAGGCGGATGACGGCGTCGGGGAGGTCGCGCTTGAACGCCTCGGCGCCGGCGGGCAGGAAGAACGGGTCGTTCCGGCCCCACGCGGCCAGGAACGGCGGCTGGTGCTGCCGGAAGTACTTCTGGAAGGCCGGGTAGAGCGCGACGTTGGTGTGGTAGTCGCCGAAGAGATCCAGTTGAATCTCGTCGGCGCCGGGTCGCGCCAGGTACGCGTCGTCAAGTGTCATGCCGTCCGGGGAGACCGCAGTCGGATCGGCTGTACCGTGTGTGTACTGCCAGCGGGTGGTGTCAGGCGACAGGAAGCGGCGCAGCGCGTCGCGGTGGACCGGCGACCGGTCCTGCCAGTAGGCACGGATCGGGTTCCAGCCCTCGCTCAGGCCTTCCTCGTAGGCGTTGCCGTTCTGCGAGATGATCGCGGTGATCCGCTCCGGGTGCTTGGCCGCGATCCGGAAGCCGGTCGGCGCGCCGTAGTCGAAGACGTAGAGCGCGAAACGGTCCAGGCCGATCACCTCGGTGAAGCGGTCGATGACGCCCGCGATGTGCTCGAAGGTGTAGTTGAAGTCGTTGCGCGGTGGCATGTCGGACTGGCCGAAACCGGGCAGGTCGGCGGCCACGAGGTGGAACCGTCCGGCCAGGTGGGGGATGAGGTCGCGAAACATGTGGCTTGCGCTTGGGAAGCCGTGCAACAGCAGCAGTGTCGGGGCGTCGGCGGGACCGGCCTCGCGGTAGAAGATGCTCAGGCCGTCGACGTTTGCCGAGCGGTAGGCGATGGACGTCATGGTGTTTCTCCCTTGACTTTTTAACTGGTTAAGTATCTCTAGTCCGGTTACCTTCTCGGCTCGGTCACTCGGACTTCCCGGTCGTCGACACGCTGCGGGCGGCGTCCAGGATGATGTCCACGACGACGTTGGGGGCGGTGACCATCGGCGTGTGGTCGACCGGCTTCGACACCTGACGGGCCGACATCCGCCCGGCCATGAACCGTTGGGTCTCAGGGGCGATCATGCGGTCCTCCTCGGCCACGAGGAACCAGCTCGGCCGGTCCTTCCATAGCGGTCGCTGGACCTCAACGGTGATGTTGGACAGGGCGATCGGTCGCTGGACGGCTGCGAGAACTGCCTGCTCCTCGGTGGTGGCGCGCTGCGCGAACGCGGCTGCGAACGCCTCCTGCGGGAGCCAGATCAGGCCGTCGGGGTCGGGGTTGAGCACGGGGGCCTTCGGGTGCGGCTCGGCGCGGCCGAAGACGGCGGCGACCGTCTCGCCCTCGTCCGGCGCGAGCGCGGCGACGTACGCGAGGGCTTGCACTTTCGGGTTGCGCGTCTCGGCGATCACGGCGCCGGCATAGGCGTGGCCGACCAGCACGACCTGGCCTTCGACCCGATCGAGCGTCCGCTCCAGCGTAGCCACGTCCGCTGCCGGCGACGTCAGCGGCAGCTGTGCCGCGACCACGTTCGTACCGGCATCCCGCAAGGGGCCGATCACCTTGCTCCAGCTCGAACCGTCCGCCCATGCGCCGTGTACGAGCACCACGGACATGTCGTTGAGGGACATTGCCCACTCCTCTGGATCCGGTCGCCTCGAAGCTCAGCCCATAACCGCCTTGGCGACGTTTTGAAGGTTAGGTAGGTCGTTTGTAACTTGTCAAGAGCCGACAGAGTGGTTACTCTCGATTCGAGGCTGACATCGACCCATGGAGCGTGTTCCGTGTCGGACCACCGGCCGCCGGCCATCTTCATCGCCGACGCGCTCGGCCTGGACTTCCTGAACTCGCTCGCCACCCCGGCAGGTGCCCAGGTCGACTGGATCGCCGACGGCGAGGGCCTGGTGGCATGGCTGGACCAGGCAGAGCTGGTGCCGGCCGAGGTGCTCGAGAAACTGCGAGCGGAGGCCATGCCAGGGGAGATGGACCTTGTCGCCGCCCAGGCGAGAACCCTTCGGGAATGGTTCCGGGGGTTCGTCAACGTGCGGAAGGGGCGGGCTGTCCGGTCCGAGGACGCGCGCGATCTGGACCCGCTCAATCAACTGCTCGCGCGCGATGAACAGTTCGTGCGGATCGTGGCCGGCGGACCTGCAGGCTCCAACGGTCTGAAACTTCGCACGGAGCGCCGATGGCGGACACCGGAGTCGCTGCTGCTGCCGATCGGACAGGCGCTCGCGGGGGTCGTCAGCCAGGAGGACTTCACGAACGTCAAGGCGTGCCAGGGGTCGGCCTGCACACTGATGTTCGCGGACCATACCCGGAGCCGCGCTCGCCGCTGGTGCAGTATGGCGACCTGCGGCAACCGCGCGAAGCAAGAGGCTCACCGAAACCGCGCCAAGGCACCACGCTGAGGCCGGCTACCTCGCCCGGGGCACCGCTTGGTTCCGTGACCGCCTGGTGGCCGCCGTCCTGGCTCCGTCGAGGACGGGGGGCGACTGCCGTTACTGACTTCGGCTCGTCAAGGTGACGCTGGATTGCCGAGGGTCAGGCCGGTGCCCGGTTGGCCAGGCGTGCGTCGCGGCCTCAAGATCCCACCCGTACAGGGTAATTGGCCTGATTGCGGCCTTCTGTAACACGCTTTGGGGTGGCGCAGGTGGTCCAGGCCCGCACGTATCCTCCGACCCAGTCGCGAACCTGCTGTTCGGTCACCATCGGTGCCGCCTCTCCGTGACGCATGTACACGGTCCTTCAGCCTTGGGCGGTGGGCCGGACGACGAGTTCGTTGACGTCCACGTCGGCGGGCTGGGTGAGGGCGTAGTGGACTGCTTCGCCGATCGCGGCGGCGGGGATCGCGATGCCCATCTGCTCCTCCACCGCGTCCTTGACTCTGCTGTCGCCGATGGACCCGGTCAGCTCGCTGCGGGTCAGGCCCGGGCTGATCACGGTGACCCGCAGCTCCCTGCTCTCCTGGCGCAGTCCTTCCGACAGGGCGCGTACGGCGTGTTTGGTGGCGCTGTAGACGGCTGCGGTCGGGTCGACCTTCAGTCCGGAGACGGAGGAGATGTTCATGATGTGTCCGCTGCGCTGGGCGTGCATGATCGGCAGGACGGCGGCGATGCCGTGCAGGACTCCGCGCAGGTTCACGTCGATCATGCGGTTCCACTCGTCGACCCTCAGTGCGTCCAGGCGCGACAACGGCATGACGCCGGCGTTGTTGACCAGGACGTCGATGCGCCCGTACCGGTCGTGGGCGGCTGCGACGAAGGACCGCACGCTGGCCGGGTCGGTCACGTCCAACTCGTGCGGGAAGGCACTGCCCGCCCGGGCCTCGATGTCCTTGGCGAGGGCGGCGAGGCGATCGGTGCGCCGTGCCCCGAGAACCACGTGGTGGCCCGCGGCAGCAAGCCGTCTGGCGGTGGCCTCGCCGATACCGCTACTGGCCCCGGTGATCAGGACCACCTTCGGAGCGGCCATGGTGGTGGACGGGTGGGGCATGTTCTTCCCTTCGTGGCGCCGACGGCCGCGTGGTGCGTCGGCCGGTGCCGCCAGGATGCGGGCGATCGCGCGCAGGGGGCAGGACGGGTCTTCCTGGGTGCGCCGCTCCTGGGAACCGACGACTACGATCCGGGCATGAGCGGCAACGAACTGGGGGAATTCCTGCTGGCCCGTCGCTCCCGGCTCAGCCCGGCCGACGTGGGCCTTCCCCGCTCCCGAGGCCGCCGGGTCAGCGGGCTGCGGCGCGAAGAGGTGGCCGTCCTGGCGGGTGTCAGCGCCGACTACTACGCCCGTCTGGAGCAGGGCCGCGAGCGGCACCCTTCCGGTCAGGTCGTCGATGCCCTCGCCCGTTCCCTGCACTTGGATTCCGACGCCTGCTGGCACGCCTACCGCCTGGCCGGGCTCGTGCCAAGGCCCCAAGCCCCTTCGCCGGACGAGGAGCGGGTCGCACCGGAACTGCTGCGGCTGATGGACGCCTTCCCGGCGGCAGTGGCCTACGTGATCAACCGACGCCTGGACGTCCTCGCATCGAACGCCCTGGCCGACGCCCTGCTCTCCCCGCTCGCGGACCCGCGCGGCATGTCCCGTTCCCTCTTCTGCGACGCCGCGGCCCGGGAGTTGTTCGCCGACTGGCACACCGTGGCCCGTGACACCGTCGCCGCGCTGCGGCTGGCCCACGGCCACGAGCGGCACGACCCCCGCACGGCCGCCCTGATCGATGACCTGCTCGCGGAGAGCGAGGAGTTCGCGACGCTGTGGAGCCACCAGAACGTCGGCCGTCTGGGCAACAGGACCAAGACCTTCCACCATCCGCAGGCGGGACAACTGACGCTCGCCTACCAGACCTTCGAAGTACAGGACGCGCCCGGCCAGTGCCTCTTGGTCGGCACCGCAGAGCCCGGAAGCCCCGACGCCCACCGCCTGGCCCTGCTGGACGCCCACGGCGCGGGGGGCGATCAAGGAGTCGTCGCGGGGCAGCGGTAGCGGCATCCGCAACGGAAATCCTCGGGGGCTTGCCGCGGGCAGTCGTAACCATTAGAGTTACGACATGGATGGAGGTGAGGGGTGACGTGAGCGCCAACAGTAGATTGACCGTCGGTGCACACGCCCTGACCTGGATCGGGCTGTACCAACGCCGCGGCCATGAGGTCGCCACGTCCGAACAGATCGCGACGAGCGTCAACACCAACCCCGTGGTGGTCCGCCGCCTGCTGGGCCAACTGCGCAAGGCCGGCCTGGCCGACTCGCGTAGGGGTGCCGGTGCCGGCTGGACGCTGTCGCGGGACCTCTCGGCGATCACTCTGCTCGACGTCTACGAGGCGGTGGAGTCAGGGCCGATCTTCGCCCTTCATCCAGCCCAGCCTGACCCTGAGTGCGTCGTTGGTCACGGCATCACACCGGCGATGACCGCCGTCTACGAAGGGGTCGAGGCCGCCCTCCGCAAGGAGCTGACGAGAACCACCCTCGAGGACGTGCTGCAGGACGTCCTGAAAGCCGCCTAGCTTCGATCATCACGCCCTGTCGGCGACGGGAACTCCCGCGCCGCTTCCTGCGCCCCTAAATGTAACAAGAATAGTTACGTCAAAGATTCGGAGAACGTCATGGGACAGCTGGACAACAAGACCGCCCTCATCACCGGGGCCTCCACCGGCATCGGCCTGGCCATTGCCCGCCGGTTCACCGCCGAGGGAGCAACCGTCTACCTCACCGGCCGCCGCAAAGCCGAGCTGGAGGCCGCCGTCGAACAGGTCGGCAGCCACGCCATCGGCATCCGAAGCGACGTATCGCAACTCGACGACCTCGACCGGCTCTTCGCCGAGATCACAGAGCGCAGCGGTCATCTCGACATCGTCGTGGCGAACGCCGGCGTCGGCGACTTCGGTCCGCTCGGCACGATCACCGAGGAGGGGTACGACCGCACCACCTCCATCAACCTCAAGGGCACCGTCTTCACCG
Organism: Streptomyces sp. NPDC058000; assembly: GCF_042886435.1. Taxonomy (NCBI): domain Bacteria; kingdom Bacillati; phylum Actinomycetota; class Actinomycetes; order Kitasatosporales; family Streptomycetaceae; genus Streptomyces; species Streptomyces sp. NPDC058000. The sequence continues at coordinate 36,414 of NZ_JBHVQS010000063.1, read as the reverse complement.
TCCAAAAGGCGCTTCCGCTGCTGCCGGCCGGCGCTTCGGTGATCCTGCTCTCCTCCAGCGCGGCCCTGCGCGGCGTCCCGGGCCTGGGCGTCTACGCCGCCACCAAGGCCGCGATCCGCAGCCTCGCCCGCACCTGGGCCGCCGAACTCGCCGACCGCGGCATCCGCGTCAACGCCCTCACCCCCGGCCCCGTCACAACCCCCGGCGCCGACGAGCTGCGAGCCGCATTCCCGCAAGGCGAGGGCGCCACCGCGGCCACCGAGTCCGCCGCGCCGACCCCGCTCGGCCGAGCCGGCCGCCCCGACGAGGTCGCCGCCACCGCCCTCTACCTCGCCGGGGACCAAAGCTCCTTCACCACCGGCGCGGAACTGCTCGTCGACGGCGGCGCCACCCAGCTCTAGGGCGAAACCGCCTCTGAGAGGTCGTTTTCAGCTGTGATGCGCCGGTATTTCCTGGGTTTGAGCGTGCGGGATTACCGTGTACCGGGCCTCGATCACACAATGGGAGGCGGAGCTGATGGCGCGGCGTCCCAAGATGCCGAAGCTGATGGCCAACGAGCGGCCGCGAGTATGTCCAGAAGCGGCTGGCCGGACAGATCCTGCGACCGGACGGAATACCGGTCGCAGGGCCGCAGGCATCTGTGTGGAAGGGGCGCAACAAGCCCCGGCGGCAGGACCGCCGGTGGGCGACGGCATGAAGCCCGGGGCAGATCGCGAACCTGGCTCCGGATGAGATCAGCTTGATGAACTGCCGGATGCGGGCCCGTATGTCCGGTGGCGTGAGAGGAGGGCCGGGCGACCCGGCCCTCCTGCTCGATTCGCCGGGCAGGCCCCCGCCTGGCCGCAGCTCCGTGCGGGGCCGGTGGTGCCGCCTCACCCGTCTCACACATCTCTCACAAAAGAGAGCGCACGGGGAGCACGCGAACACCTCTGACCTGGACCTTTGCTGTCGCCACGGACCACGGCGGACCAGGTGGACATTACATAGGCTAGGAGCATGGCCTACGAAATTCCGGTGACGCAAGCCCGGGCCGAGCTCGCGGATCTGATCAACCGCGTCGTCTATGGCGGCGAGAGGGTGGTCGTGACCCGCCACGGGAAGCCCCTCGTGGCGCTGGTGTCCGCCGCTGACCTGGAGCGACTCGAAGAACTGGGGCGCCAGGAGGCGGCCGTCGAGCAGGAGCGGGTGATCAGTACGGTCTCCTCCGAGCAGCATCTCCAGTCCGCTCCGGGCGAACGGCAGCGCTTCGGTATCGCGGCGGAACACCGCGACCCGGCCGCCGGGGGCCGGCGACCGGGTCGGGAGAGGTGACCGCGAGGAGGCGGACGGCCGCGCGGTGCGGCGGCCGTCAGCGCTCTCGCGTCGTCAGGAGCTGAGCTGCCACACGGCGTTGGCGATGGCGTCGGTGTGGTTGTGCAGTGCGGTGTCGTCGATGTTCTTGGACGTGTCGCAGGACCGGTGGTAGCAGGCATCGAACGCCTTGCCCGCGGTGCCGCCCCACGCCTTCGCCTGGGCGTCGGTCTTGATGTAGTCGGCCCCGGAGAAGAGCCCGCCGACCGGGACGCCGGCCTGTTGGAAGGGGGCGTGGTCGGAGCGGCCGTCGCCCTCGGTGTCCCGCTCGGTGGCGATGTTCTTCGCGGTGAACCAGTCCTTGAAGAGCTTCTCCAGCTTGGCGTCGTAGCCGTAGACGAAGTAGCCCGGGTTCGGCGAGCCGATCATGTCGAAGTTGAGGTACGCGGAGATCTTTGAGGTGTCGGCGCCGAGGGCGTCGACGTAGTGCCGGGAGCCGACCATGCCGTCCTCCTCGTCGCCCCACCAGGCGAACCGCAGGTGCTTGGCGGGCTTGAGGTGTTCCCGGGAGACGGCCAGTGCGACCTCCAGGATGCCGGACGAGCCGGAGCCGTTGTCGTTGATGCCAGGGCCCGCGTCGACCGAGTCGAGGTGCGAGCCGGTCATCACGGTGGAGTCCTCGGCGCCGCCGGGCCAGTCGGCGATCAGGTTGTAGCCCTTCGCGCCGCCGCTGCTGAACTCCTGGACGGCGGTGGTGAAGCCCGCCGCGTCGAGCTTGCCCTTGATGTAGTCGACCGAGGCCCGGTAGCCGGCCTGGCCGTGGGCGCGGTTGCCGCCGTTGGCGTCGGCTATGGACTGGAGTTGGTCCAGGTGTGCCTTGATGGCGGTGACCGGGATGTCCGGTGCGGCCTGCGTCCTGGGGGAGGTGGCCTGGGCGGCCGCCGCGGTGCCCAACAGGGCGGCTACGGCGGTGCAGGCGCCGGCGGCGAGCGCCGCGCGGCGGATACGGGTCGAACGGGTCACGGAGGGCTCCGATGCTGTTGTGGGGGGTTGAAGTGCAGCGGAATTGTTGACGCGTGCATGAGCATTACGAGCCCGTTTGAAATCCGTCAAGAGCGGATACCGGACACCCGCGTTCGCGCATCGGAAGGGGTGTCGGGTTTGCCGAGATAATGCCGATTGATTACCTGGCACCCGCTCTTTTTTCCGCATTCCGGAAGGGGGTTGGGGGTGTGGAATTCGCCACCACGATTCGGTACAACCTTTGGGCCGCGGGGCGGAAAGTCCCCGCTCTCGAATCCGGCCGCCGGCCCGTGGCCAGCGGTGATTTCCGCGGTGTTACGTCAGGTGCGACAAGGGTTGCGAAATGTGCTGCCCGCCGTAACGGCGTCGAAATCTCGCCTAACTAGCCTTCCGCGATGGGGAAGTTGATGGTCAAGTGCTGGAAGTCGGTTTGCTTCGCCTTTAAACACTGTGTGGTACATCTATCGTCACGGGTGTGTCCATGCCTGTGACCTGGGTAAACGCGCCCGGGCGAAAACCTGTGAGGTGGAACGTATGCAACTGACCCCGCATGAGCAGGAACGGTTGTTGATTCATGTGGCGGCAGACGTGGCTGAAAAGCGGAGGGCGCGGGGACTGAAGCTCAACCACCCCGAAGCCATCGCCCTGCTGACGGTGCACATCCTTGAAGGAGCGCGGGACGGCCGTACCGTCGCCGAGCTCATGTCCTCCGGGCGCAAGGTGCTTGCGCGCGACGACGTCATGGAAGGCGTCCCGGAGATGATTCACGACGTCCAGGTCGAGGCCACCTTCCCCGACGGCACCAAGCTCGTCACCGTTCACGAACCCATCAACTGACCACGGGAGAGCAGACAATGATCCCGGGACAGATCCTCTACGCCGACGAGCCGGTGCGCCTCAACGAAGGCCTCCCCCTCACGCGCATGACCGTCCTCAACTCCGCCGACCGCCCCGTCCAGGTCGGCTCCCACTACCACTTCGCCGAGGCCAATCCCGGCCTCGACTTCGACCGCGCCGCCGCGCACGGCAAGCGGCTGAACGTCGCGGCCGGCTCCGCCGTGCGCTTCGAGCCCGGCATCCCCACCGAAGTCGAGCTGGTCCCCCTCGCGGGCAAGCGGATCGTCGTGGGTCTGCGCGGTGAGACCGGAGGTCCCCTCGATGGCTGAACTGACCCGCCAGGAATACGCCGACCTGTTCGGCCCGACGGCCGGCGACCGGATCCGGCTCGCCGACACCGACCTGGTCATCGAGATCACCGAGGACCGCTCCGGCGGCCCCGGCCGTGCCGGCGACGAAGCGGTCTTCGGCGGCGGCAAGGTGATCCGCGAGTCGATGGGCCAGTCCCGCGTCACCCGTGCCGAGGGCGCCCCCGACACCGTGATCACCGGCGCCGTGGTGCTCGACCACTGGGGCATCGTCAAGGCCGACGTCGGCATCCGCGACGGCCGGATCACCGCCCTGGGCAAGGCCGGCAACCCGGACACCATGGACGGCGTCCACCCCGACCTGGTCATCGGTCCGGAGACCGAGGTCATCGCCGGCAACGGCAAGATCCTCACCGCCGGCGGCATCGACACCCACGTCCACTTCATCTGCCCCCAGCAGGTGGACGAGGCGCTGGCCGCGGGCATCACCACCATGATCGGCGGCGGCACCGGCCCCGCCGAGGGCAGCAAGGCCACCACCATCACCCCCGGTGCCTGGCACATCGCCCGGCTCTTCGAGTCGATGGACAACCTGCCGGTCAACGTCGGCCTGCTCGGCAAGGGCAACACCATGTCCCTGCCGTCGATGCGCGACCAGCTGCGCGCCGGCATCCTCGGTTTCAAGATCCATGAGGACTGGGGCGCCACCCCCGCCGTCCTCGATGCCTGTCTGACGGTGTGTGAGGAGAGCGGCGCCCAGCTCGCGATCCACACCGACACCCTCAACGAGGCCGGGTTCCTCGGCGACACCATCGCCGCCATCGCGGGCCGCTCCATCCACGCGTTCCACGTCGAGGGTGCCGGCGGCGGTCACGCCCCCGACATGATCGCGATGGTCTCCGAGCCCAACGTGCTCCCCGCGTCCACCAACCCCACGCGGCCGCACACCGTCAACACCGTCGAGGAGCACCTCGACATGCTGATGGTCTGCCACCACCTCAACCCCGCGGTCCCGGAGGACCTGGCCTTCGCCGAGTCCCGGATCCGGCCCTCCACCATCGCCGCCGAGGACATCCTGCACGACCTCGGCGCCATCTCGATCATGTCCTCCGACGCCCAGGCCATGGGCCGGATCGGCGAGGTCGTGATGCGGACCTGGCAGACCGCGCACGTCATGAAGCGTCGCCGGGGCGCGCTGTCCGGCGACGGCCACGCGGACAACCACCGCGCCCGGCGCTACGTCGCGAAGTACACGATCAACGCGGCCCTCGCCCAGGGCATCGACCACGTCGTCGGCTCGGTCGAGAGCGGCAAGCTCGCCGACCTCGTCCTGTGGGACCCGGCGTTCTTCGGCGTCAAGCCGCAGCTGGTCATCAAGGGCGGCCAGATCGCCTACGCGCAGATGGGCGACGCCAACGCGTCCATCCCCACCCCGCAGCCGGTCCTGCCCCGCCCGATGTTCGGCGCCTTCGGCAAGGCGCCGGGGAGCAACTCGCTCAACTTCGTCTCCCAGCAGGCCCTTGAGGACAACCTCCCCGAGCGCCTCCCGCTGGGGAAGTCCTTCGAGGCCATCCGCTCCACCCGCGGCGTAAAGAAGGCCGATATGCGCAACAACGACGCCCTGCCGCGCGTCCACGTGGACCCCGACACCTTCACGGTGACCATCGACGGCGAGGTGGTCGAACCCGCCCCCGCCGCCGAACTCCCCATGGCCCAGCGGTACTTCCTCTTCTGAGTCTCCTGAAGTACCCGTCAATGAAAGATCCGGAGCACCATCGATGAGCCGCGCTGCGCTGCTCGTCCTCGCCGACGGTCGGTTCCCCGCCGGAGGGCACGCCCACTCGGGCGGCGCCGAACCGGCCGTCACCGCGGGGCACATCAAGGACGCCGCCACCCTGGAGAGCTTCTGCCGGGGCCGGCTGCACACCACGGGGCTGGTCGCCGCGGGCCTCGCCGCCGCGGCCGCGGCCGGCCTGGACCCGCTCGTGCTGGACGACGCCGCGGACGCCCGCACGCCGGTCCCGGCGCTGCGCCAGATCGCCCGCCGGCTCGGCCGGCAGATGATGCGGGCCGCCCGGGCCACCTGGCCGAGCCCCGAACTCGACGCGCTCGCCGCGGCCCGCCCACGCGGCGCCCACCAGCCCGTAGTCCTCGGCCTGGCCGCCCGGTCCGCCGGTCTGACACCGCTGGACGCCGCCCACGCGGTCGCCTACGAGAACATCAGCGGCCCGGCCACCGCCGTGGTCCGCCTGTTGAGCCTGGACCCCTTCGACGCCACCGCGGTCCTCGCCCGCCTGGCCGCCGACCTCGAACAGGTCGCGGAACAGGGCGCGGCTGCGGCGCACCGCGCCGTCACCGAAGGACCGGGCGCGCTGCCTGCCGCCTCCGCGCCGTTGCTCGACATCGCCGCCGAAGCACACGCCGCCTGGCCGGTCCGGCTCTTCGCGTCCTGACCTTCCGTCCGCCTACCGCGCCGCGTACCCCGCGGCCGTACGAACCACTGGAGTCACCATGCACCTCGACCACCAGGACGGCTTCCCCGAGCGCCACACCTACAGCGCCGCCGACCCGGTACGCCACGACGGCACCCGGCGCGCCCTGCGGATCGGCCTCGGTGGCCCGGTCGGCACCGGCAAGACCGCCACCGTCGCCGCCCTGTGCCGCGAGCTCCGCGACCAACTCTCCATCGCCGTCGTCACCAACGACATCTACACCCGCGAGGACGCCGAGTTCCTGCGCCGCGAGGCGGTGCTCCCCACCGAGCGGATCACCGCCGTGGAGACCGGCGCCTGCCCGCACACCGCCATCCGCGACGACATCTCCGCCAACCTCGAAGCCGTCGAGGACCTGGAGGAGACAGTCGGCCCGCTCGACCTGGTCCTGGTCGAGTCCGGCGGCGACAACCTCACCGCGACCTTCTCCAAGGGCCTGGTCGACGCCCAGATCTTCGTCATCGACGTGGCCGGCGGCGACGACATCCCGCGCAAGGGCGGCCCCGGCGTCACCACCGCCGACCTGCTGGTCATCAACAAGACCGACCTCGCCCCCTACGTCGGCGTCGACCTCGAAGGCATGGCGCGCGACGCCAAGGCCCAGCGCGGCGAACTCCCGGTCGCCTTCACCGCCCTCAAGCAGCCCGACGGCGTCCGTCCGGTGGCCGAGTGGGTCCGGGCTCAGCTGGCGAACTGGACCGCGGCCCAGGCATGACCCGTACCCTTCCGCACCCCGCGGCTCCGCAGGCCGCCGCCCTCCCGGCGGGCGGTCTGCGGGCCACCGCACGCATCGTGGCCCGGGCCGACGCACACGGAGTCAGTCGGCTGCCGGTCCTGGACGGCGGCGGCCCGTTCGCGCTCCGCCGCATCCAGTCACACGCCGACCAGGCCCGGGTCTGCGTCATCGGCGCCATGAGCGCCCCGCTCGGCGGCGACCGGCTGCGCATCGAGGCCACCGCCGAGACGGGCACGTCGCTGAGGATCACCGCGGCCGCGGCGACCGTCGCCCTGCCCGGCCGGACCGGTGACCTCGCCACCTACGACGTCCATCTGACGGTCGGCGACGGTGCCCGGCTCGAATGGTTGCCGGAACCGCTGATCTCCGCGGAAGGCAGCAATCTGCGGATGACCACGACCGTGGACCTCGCGCCCACCGCCCGGCTGGTGTTCCGCGAGGAGCAGGTGTTGGGCCGCAGCGGCGAGCACACGGGCGCACTGCGCAGCCGCCTGACGATCCGTCAGGCCGGCCGCACGCTGCTCGACCAGGAGACCGCCTACGGGCCCGGCGCCCCCGGATGGGACACCTCCGCGGTCCTCGGCGGCCACCGTGCCATCGGTCAACTCCTGCTCGCCGAGCCGGAGTTCGTCGACAAGCCGGCCGAGGTCCGGCTGCTCGGCGGCGCGCACGGCGACGGCCCGGCCCGGGGCCAGGCCGTCCTGGCGCCGCTCGCCGGCCCCGCCGCGCTGGCCACCGCGGTCGCCCCGGACGGCCTGTCGCTGCGGCGACTGCTGGACGAGGCCGCGGCCGGCTGAGGAGGCTCACACCTCCAGTTCGGCCTCCAGACGGGCAAGGCGGTGGCGCGCCAGCGCGAGATTGGCGCGCTTGCGGTCCAACACCAGGTAGAGGAAGAGTCCGCTGCCGTTCTTGCCCGTCACCGGCCGGATGATGTGGTACTGCGACGTCAGGGTGATCAGCATGTCCTCGATGGCGCCCTGGAGTTCCAACATCTCCATCGTGCGCAATTTGGCGCGCACCACATCGGTGTTCCCGGCCGCCGCCACGTTGAGGTCGAACGTCTGCGGATCGCCCAAAGTGGCCAGCGCCATTCCGCTGGTGTGATCGACCAGGGCGACACCTATCGCCCCCTCGATCGTCGACATCGCTTCGCCGAGAGCGTTTTCCATCTGTGCCATGAGGGGTCGGGCCTTTCCGTGGGTTTCGCTGGATTTCCGTCGTACGGGAGGGTGGGACTTCTCGCCGGTGGCCGACGGCCGTTGGTACGCGACCGTCGACCGGCGAGGAGGAACAGCCGGGCGACATGGACGGCCGCCGGACCGCAATCGCGGTGCGGCGCCCCGCGGTCAGCGGCCCGGCGGCGCGTCGAGCAGGGTCGCGATGCGCGCGGCGGTGCGCCGGGCCTGGAGGTGGAGCCGCCCCACATTCGTGTCCGGGCCCGCCACGGCGGTGAGCACGGCGCGGTTCCCGGCCGCGTACGCCGCGACGTAGCCGCGGCTGCCGCGCGTCAGGGACTCCTCGAATCCGCCCTGCCCGGTGGCGTCGGTCAGTCGGGTGGCGACGCCGATGGCGGCGGCGGTGAGCGCGGCCAGACCGTCGGGTTCGATGTCCGGCAGGTCATGGGCGATCACCATGCCGTCCGCACTCGCCACCATGCCGCCGTGCAGATGCCGGATGTGCGCACGCAGCGCGCGCAACTCTTCCCGGATCCCGGATGCGATCGCCTCGGTCTCGCTCGTCATCGGTCTTCTGACGCTCCTTCTCCTGACACGCTTTCCGAATACGGGGCTCATGGCCGGGGGTCACAGGGGTTCACAGGTTCTCCTCCAGTGCGGTGCGCAGGCGGACGAGGAGGGCGACGTCCGGATCGGCGGTCTCCAGCACGCCCGGGTCCGGCAGATGCCAGACCGGGGCGCCCGCGACGGCGTCCGGCCCGCGCCGCTCGGGCCGGAAGGCCCCGGGACGCCGCCTCGGCAACGCCCCGGGCGCAGGCAGCCGCACCCGCCCGGCCGCGGCCAGCCGCCGTATCTCCAACAGGGTCAAGAACGCCGACTGCCCCAGGGCGTGGGCGAGTTCGCCGGGGGTGCGGACGCCGTCGGCGTGCGCGAGCAGCCGTCGCTGCCGGCCGGTGAGGGGTGGGCGGTCCGGGAGTTCCGGCCGGATCGGGACGACCGGCGCGCCGTCGGCCGCCGCCCAGGCCCCCAGCCGGTCCAGCTGCGCCCGCCGGCGGGCCACCGCGGCCAGCAGGACGGCGGTGCCGACCGGGCGCACCACACCCAGCCAGTGCGCGTCACCGGGGGCGAAGGAGGTGGCGGCGGGCTCCGGCGGGAGGACGAAGCACGCCGCGTCGAGCAGCGCGGTGAGCTGGCACACCTCCAGCTCGCCGCGGGTCAACCAGCCCTGCTGGAGGAGGAATTGCCCGCCCAGGTGGTCCGCTCCCGCGGTGTCCGCCGCATGCCGCCAGAATTCCGCTGGCAGCCGTCCGGCGGTGGCGAGTCGGGCCCCGACGTCGGGCGCCGCCGGGCACTCGACGCAGTAGACCGCGCCCTCGTGGAGGTAGACACAGCCGTCCGGGCCGCGCAGGGCGCCGGTGGCGCGCTCGGCGGCGTACCGGTCGAGCGGGCCGGGCCGGCCGTCGCCGCCGGCGTATCCCGAACGTGAGGATGACGTAGTCGCCATGACGGAACGTCAGCTCGCTGCCAGCTCCGCGGCCAGTTCGCGCAGCCGTAACCGGGCGATGGCGAGATTGGCCTGCGCCCGGTCCAGCCAGAGGTGGAGGCAGGTCTGGCTGTCGAAGGCGGTGGGCACCAGGCGGATCAGGTGGTAGCTGTTCCCCGTGGTGATGATCAGGTCCTCCAGTGCCTCCCCGTCGCCGCCCGCTGTGTCGAACGTGGCGTTCCGGGTCACCGCCTGCACCACCTCGGCGGTGTCCGCGGCCGCCGCGTCACGGTCGCCGTGCGGGGCCCGGCCGGCCGTCCCCAGCGTCAGCCCGCTGGTCCAGTCGGTCAGCCCGGCCCCCAGGACTCCGGGTATCCCCATCGCGCGGGCCAACACCTGGTCGATACCGGGCACTTGACGTCTCCCTCCGGCGAGCACGCTGCACGGCGCAGCACACGGGCACAACGCGGAGGCTCCCCCACGTGGCGGTGTGTGGGAGAGCCTGCACGGAAGGTTACTGAAGGCGGCGCGGCCCGCACCGGCATATGCAGTAGCGCAGTGGCAATTGACCTGTTCTCGTCTCTCCTCGGCCCGTTGTCGGCGCTCTGTTGACCGCGGCCCTTCACCCGGGCCGCTGCTCACCCCACCAGGTCCCCGGCGGTCAGGGTCCGGCCGCTGAGCAGTCCCGCCTCCCGGTACGCCGCCTGCTGTGCCATCAACTGCCCACTATTCGGCCTGAGTTGGGGATCCCACTGGTACGGCGGGGAGTGGCGCAGCACGCTCGGCCGCTGCCCGGTGGCCTTGGCCAGGACGGCCACGTTCTCGTCCGACGTCCGGCCCGCCCCCTGGAGGTCGGCGGCGGCCCTGCGCAGTGCGGCCAGGAACTTCCGGGCGGCGGGCTGCCCCGCGAACCGCGCGCCGAGGACCACCCCGGACGCGACGGTGCCCTTCGGCGGTACGGCCAGCGGTCGGGCGGTACCGGCCTCCTCCATCAGCGTGCTGAAGGGCGCCGGCGGCAGGGCCGCGTCCGCACCGCCGTTGGCCAGCGCGGTGCGCATGTCGGGGATGGCGACGTTGACCACCGTGACGTCCTTGAGCGTCAGACCCGAGCCGCGCAGTATGGCGGCGAGCTGGTAACCGCCGGCCGCGCCCGGCCCACCCGAGACGGCGATCTTCCGGCCGCGCAGATCGGCCGGCGTCCGCACCGTCCCGGCGTCCAGCAGGCGGCTGGCCACCTCCAGGGAGGAGGGCGAGGGGTGCGCCCCGGTGGCGGCGCCCATGGACGCGGCGACCTTCACCCCCAAGCCCTTGGCCACCCCGTTGAACAGCCCGGCGGAGAACCCCGCCACCACCGCCTCGATCTGCCCGGTGGCGGCGAGCGGCACGGCGTCCTGGCCGTTCTTCACCGTCTGCAACGTGACCGTGAGCCCCGCCGCCCTGAAGTAGCCCTTGGCGTCCGCGAGATAGAGCGGGGCGAAGAGCGTGGACGGGACGTGGGCGACCCGGATCGCGGACCCGCCGGGCCCACCCGGGCCGGCCCCGCCGCTCTGGCAGGCGGCGATGAGCAGGCCGAGGACGGCCACCAGGAGGAGCGGCAGGCGGAGACGGCGCATCGCGGAGCGGACCTTCCGGTTGATGGGTCGGACGGATCGGACGGATCGGACGGGTCAGAGGGGCCAGAGAGGGTCGGGCAGGTCGGACGGGCCAGAGGAGGCCGGACAGGGCCGGACGGGATCGGGACGGGTTCGGGAGGCGAGCGCAGGGCCGGGACGCGGCCGCACCCCGGCCGTGGCACGCCGACCGGACCGGATCGCGGGGACGCACGGCTACCGGGACCGCTGCCAGGGCATCGCCCACCGCCCCAGCAGCGCCACCAGCCCGGAGAACAGCGCGCCCAGCACGGCGACCGCCACCAGACCCACGTACATCCGGTCGGGCTGGAAGAGTGTCCAGGCGTTCCAGATCAGATAGCCCAGACCGCTCTCGGACGCCACGAACTCCACGGCCACCACGACCACCACGCCCAGCCCCGCCGCCGTCCGCAGCCCCGTCAGCACCCCGGGCAGGGCGCCCGGCAGCAGCACGAAACGCAGCAGCCGCAGGCCGGACGCGCCGTACGAGCGGGCCGACTCCAGCAGCCGGGGATCGATCTGGCGGACCCCCGCGGCGGTGTTGATCTGGAGGACGAAGAAGACCGTGATGGCGACCGAGAGGATCTTCGGGGTCTCGGACAGGCCGAAGAGGAGCAGCAGCAGCGGCAGCACGGCGATCTTCGGGACGGAGTACAGCGCGGAGAACAGCGGGCCCAGGGCGGCCTCCGCGGTCCGCGAGACGCCCATCACGAACCCGGCCAGCGCGCCGGCCACCGCGCCCAGCGCGTACCCGGGCAGCAGCCGGCCGACGGTGGCCGCGGTGTCCCTGCCCAACTCGCCGGAGGCCGCAAGCGCGACGCACCGCGCCGCGATCCGGGTGGGCGACGGGAAGAGCAGGGTGTCGATGGCCCCGGCCATCGCCGCCAGCTGCCAGCCCAGCAGCAGTACCACGGGCACCGCGAGCCCCAGTGCGGCGTGCCACCAGGCGGTCCGCCGGGCCCGTACGGCGACCGCGCGGGCCGCCACCGCGGCGTCAGGGGCGGCGGTCTCCACGGGACGGGTCGGGGCGGTCACCGGGCACCCACCGACAACTCGCCGCGCAGCCGGTCCCAGAGCCGGGCGCGCAACCGGCCGAACTCCGGGCCGTCCTGGATACCGGGATCGCGGGGCCGCGGGAACGGCACCGTGAGCTCCTCGGTGATCCGGCCCGGCCGCGCCGACATCACCAGCACCCGGTCGCCCAGCAACAGCGCCTCGTCGAGGGAGTGGGTCACCAGCACCACGGTCTTGCGCTCCTCCTGCCACAGGGCGAGCAGTTGCTCCTGCATCAGCCGGCGGGTCTGCGGGTCCAGCGACCCCAGCGGTTCGTCCATCAGCAGCACCGGACTGCCGGTGGTGAACGCCCGTGCGAGCGCGAGCCGTTGGCGCATCCCGCCGGACAGTTGGTCCGGATAGCCGTCGGCGAACTCGGCCAGTTCCATGCGCCGCAGCCAGGCGTCCGCGGCCCGTTCGGCGTCCCGGCGGCGCACCCCGGCCATCCGCAAGCCGAAGGCGGCGTTGGCGCGGACCGTCAGCCAGGGGAGTACGGCGAAGTCCTGGAAGACGAACGCGGTGGCGGGGACCGGTGGTCGGCCCGGATGCCGCGTCACGCTGCCCGCCGACGGCTCGATCAGCCCGCCGAGTATCCGCAGCAGGGTGGACTTCCCACATCCCGACGGGCCGACGACGCAGACGAACTCGCCTTCGTGCACGGTCAACGAGACGCCGTCGAGAGCCTGTACGACACGGCCGTCGGCGGACCGGAAGAACTTGCCGATGTCCCGGCCGGACACCATGGGGGGCGGCGTGGTCATGCCCGGAGAATTACCCGCTGCCACGCCCCCCGATCCACGAGGTACGCAACCGTGCGATTCCTACAGCTTGGTAAAGAAATTGTGGCCAAATCTGTTCAAGTGTGGCCCGTACACGACAGGATCCCCCCATAGCTCTGTGAACACCGCCGCCACAAACGGCGCACCATGCTGGGGGAACAACCACGTGAAACGAACAGTAGCGCTCGGCGCTGCCGGCACCTTGGTGACCGGCGCGCTCCTCGCCGGCGCGATAGCCACACCGGCCACCGCCGGCGAGCGGCGCCCCGGCGGCACGACCGAGGCGCGCGGAGTCGCGCTCGCCGCCGCCCGGGCCGCCAAGGCAGGCATCAAGTGGCAGGACTGCCCTGCCGACTGGGGACTGAAGGCCCCGGTCCAGTGCGGCTACGTCACCGTCCCGGTCGACTACGCCAAGCCCAACGGTCGGACCATCAAACTCGCCGTCGACCGCGCCGTCGCCACCGGCGGCCCGCAGCAGCGGCAGGGCGCCCTCCTCTACAACCCCGGCGGCCCCGGCGGCTCGGGCATGCGCTTCCCGACCCGCATCACCAACAAGAGCGCGCTGTGGGCCAAGACCGCCCAGGCGTACGACTTCGTGGGCTTCGACCCCCGGGGCGTGGGCCACTCCGCGCCGATCTCCTGCCAGGACCCGCAGGAGTTCGTCAAGGCCCCCAAGGCCGACCCGGTGCCGGGCAGCGAGGCGGACAAGCGCGCCCAGCGCAAGCTCGCCAAGCAGTACGCGCAGGGCTGCCTGGAGCGCAGCGGCGACCTCCTGCCGTACATGACGACGCCGAACACCGCCCGCGACCTGGACGTGATCCGCGCCGCGCTGGGCGAGAAGAAGCTCAACTACCTCGGCGTCTCCTACGGCACCTACCTCGGCGCCGTCTACGCCACGCTCTTCCCGGACCACGTCCGCCGGATGCTCGTCGACAGCGTCGTCAACCCCTCCCGCAAGAAGATCTGGTACCAGACCAACCTCGACCAGGACATCGCCTTCGAGACCCGCTGGGGCGACTGGAAGAAGTGGGTAGCCAAGAACGACGCCGCCTACCACATCGGTGACACGCCGGAGAAGGTCCAGGCCGCCTGGGAGAAGCTGCGCGGCACCGCCAAGCAGCACCCCATCGGCGGCGTGGTCGGCCCCGCCGAGCTCACCGGCTTCTTCCAGAACGCGCCGTACTACGACGACTCGTGGGCCGAGGTCGCCGGGGTCTGGAGCGCGTACCTGGCCGGAAACACCAAGCCGCTGATCGACAACGCCGGTCCGCACCCCGACGACAAGGCCGGCAACATCAAGGCCGAGAACGGCAACGCCGTCTACACCGCCGTCGAGTGCACCGACACCAAGTGGCCCACCAACTGGCAGAAGTGGGACCGCGACAACACCCGCATCCACCAGCAGGCACCGTTCATGACCTGGGCCAACGCCTGGATGAACCTGCCCTGCGCCACCTGGCCGGTCAAGCAGCAGAACTCCGTCGAGGTCAAGACCGGCAAGGGCCTGCCGCCGGTCCTGATCGTGCAGAGCACCCGTGACGCGGCGACCCCGTACGACGGCGCCGTCGAGCTGCACAAGCGGTTCGCGGGCTCCCGCCTGATCACCGAGCGGGACGCCGGTTCGCACGGCGTCACCGGTCTGGTCAACCCCTGCATCAACGACCGCGTCGACGCGTACTTCCTGAAGGGCACCACGGACCCGAAGGACGTCACGTGCGCCCCGCACGCCACGCCCGTCCCGGCGAAGCAGACGGCCAAGGCCGCCGGCTGATCCACCGCCGGGGGCGGTCGGGAGGATCCCTCCCGACCGCCCCCGGTCCTCCGTGGCCCCCGCGCAACCTCGTCGTCAGGCCGGGAACACCGCGGCGAACGCCGCCCTGTTGGGGGAGTCCACCCGGCGGTCCGGCACGGCGAAAACGACACGGGTGAACCACCCCGCGAAGCGGCCGCCGGGCAGCAGGAGCCCCGCGAACGCCTCGGCCACCTGGGCCGGTTCATTGCGGAACACCCCGCACCCCCAGGCCCCGAGCACCAGTTGGCGGTACCCGCCCGCCGGTGGCCCGACCACCGCCCCGGTCGGCGGCGCGCCGCGCCGCACCCCCTGGGCCGCGGCCTCCAACACCCGCTCGGCACGCGCCGCCAGCGCCGCCGGCAACCGTCCCACCTCGTCCGGCCGCTGCCGGGCGATCACCCCCGCGTTCGGCGCCGCCGCCGTCAGGAACCCCGCCTCGTAGGGCGCCTCGCGCAGCCGGCCGCGGTCGTCGCGGAACACCGGCACACCGGGGGAGAGGATCACCCGGTCGCTGTAGAACGGACTCGGGTCGGCCCGGTGCGCCGCATAGAACTCCGGCGCCGCGCGAACACAGGCGTACAGCGCCGAGCCGCGGCACAGCGCCTCCTCCTGCGCCTGCGCGCCCTTGAGGTACCCGCCACCGGGATTGCGGGCCGACGCGAAGTTCAACACCGCGACCGGACCGAACTCACCGGCCGCCGCGGCCAGTCGCCCGCCGGCCGTCAGACTGCCCTCCGCCGTCACCTCGAACACCGTCCGCAGGCCCGGCGTCGCCCCGGTCACCGCCACCGGTCCCGGCCCGTACAGCCGGGTCCCGGCCCGAGCCCGGGCCACCGCCGCCGCGAAGTCCACCGTCCGTCCGCCCGGCGTGCGGTAGCTGGCCGCCGCGACGATCCGCTCCGTCTCCTGCGCCATCCCGCGCAGCCGGGCGCTCACCGGCGCCACCCCCGTATCCGTACACTCACGGAGCTCACCGTAGGGGCGGCCGCCGCGCTCCGCGAACGGTTATCCCGCCCGCCCCGGACCGCCCGCCCCGCTGCCGCCGCCGGGCCCCCGCCGCCCGTGCGCCCGCGCCGCCGCCTGCGCCGCGGCCTTGGCGTCCGTGGCGTACTCGTCCACGTACTCCTGCCCGGACAGCGTGAGGATGGCGTACATGATCTCGTCGGTGACGGCCCGCAGCGCGATGCGCTCGTCCACCAGGTCCGCGTACCGCGAGAACTCCAGCGGCGGCCCGAAGCGGACCGTGACCCGCATCGCCCGCGGCAGCCGCCGCCCGGTCGGCTGCGCCTCGAACGTCCCGATCATCGCGCACGGCACCACCGGCACCCCCGCCTTGAGGGCCAGCGCCGCCACCCCGGTGCGCCCCTTGTACAGCCGCCCGTCGTGCGAGCGGGTGCCCTCCGGATAGATCCCCAGCAGCCGCCCCTTGCGCAGCACCGACAGCCCCGAGGAGAGCGCCGCCTCCGAGGCCCGGCCCCCGGAGCGGTCCACCGGGATCTGCCCGACCCCGCGGAAGAACGCCGCGGTCAGCCGCCCCTTGAGCCCGGCCCCGGTGAAGTACTCGGACTTCGCCAGGAACGTCACCCGGCGCGGCACGAGCGCCGGCATCACGAAGTGGTCCGCGAACGACAGGTGGTTGCCCGCGATGATCGCCGGCCCCTCGTCGGGCACCTGCGCCAGCCCCTCCACCCGCGGCCGGAAGATCAGCCGCAGCAGCGGGCCCAGCAGGACGTACTTCAACACCTGGTACAGCACGGCGGCCCCCTCTTCCGTCCCCCGGACCACCGGCGCGGCCGGATCG
Source organism: Streptomyces sp. NPDC058000 (assembly GCF_042886435.1). Lineage (NCBI taxonomy): Bacteria > Bacillati > Actinomycetota > Actinomycetes > Kitasatosporales > Streptomycetaceae > Streptomyces > Streptomyces sp. NPDC058000. The sequence continues at coordinate 20,014 of NZ_JBHVQS010000063.1, read as the reverse complement.
TGCCAGGTCACAGGGGACGTCCAGGGCCGTCAGTGTAGGCGCGCGAGCCGCCGTCCGTAACCGCCCCGGCCCGGTCCGTAACCGCCGGGCCCGCGAAACCGCGGACCCGTCCGGGCGACCGCACGGCGTGGCCGCTTGTGCGCCGGGTCGCGGCGGGATGGCCTGGGGCCGCCGGGCGCCGTCCGCCGTCCCCGCCGGGCGTCGGCCCTCGGCCCACCGCGTGACCCCACCGGGCCACCGCCCCGAGCGTTCCAGGAGACCCCGATGTCCGTGAGCCGCCGACGCCGAACCTCCCGTGCAGCCCTGGCGGCGGGCGTGACCGTGGCACTGTGCACCGCACTCGGCGCGGCGTCGTCCCGCGCCGCCGCTCCGGACGCCACCGACGGCCTCTTCCTGACCGTGTCCGGCGCCGGCGACACCTGGATCCACGGGGTACGGCTCAGCTGCCCGGACACCCGCGGCACCCATCCGCACGGCGCCGCCGCCTGCGACGCGCTGGCCTCGGCCCACGGCGATCTGGACACCCTGCGGGGCGAACCGCACGTCTGCACCCGGGAGTACGACCCGGTGACCGTCACCGCCTCCGGCAGCTGGCGGGGCGCGCCCGTCAACTGGCACCGGGAGTACCCCAACGCCTGCACCATGGACGCCGCCACCGGCCCGCTGTTCCGCTTCTGACGCCCGCCGACGGCGCCGGGTGGCAGCGTCCGGCGCCGTGGCTCAGATCCGCCGCGCCGTCACCACCCCGACCGTGAGCAGTGCCAAGAGCACCCACAGGAACCAAACCCAACCGTTGCCGCCCAACGCCACGGTGTAGGCGGTCGCCGCCACCAACCCGCACACCGTGCACACGGCCATCGTCCTGGCAGATCCGGGCATACCCGCAACCTCCTCACGGCGGCCGTGGGCACAACGCCGCGGGCCGCGGCCAGGAGACCATCGTCCCCGGCCGCGGCCCGTGCCGCCAGATGACCGAACGCGCCGCGGCGACCGCCCCCGGTCCGCCGCGCCCCGCCGGCGCCTCGCTACCGCCCCCGCGCGTTGAGCGAGGCCAGGTAGGCGTTGTACTCCGCCAGGTCCTTGTCCCCGTTGCGGTCCGCGGCCCGGTCGGCGCGCTGCGAGGTGCGCGCCTCGGACTTGTACCACTGGAAGACCAGCGCGATCAGCACCACCACCGACGGGATCTCGCTGAACGCCCAGGCGATCCCGCCGGCCGCCTGCTGGTCGCCCAGCGCGTCGATGCCCAGCGAGGCCGGCGGGTGCAGGAAGGTGTCCACCATCGGCTCGGACGCCATCATCAACGCGATCCCGAAGAACGCGTGGAACGGCATCCCGGCGAACAGCTCCAGCATCCGCATCACGTACCCCGGCCGGTGCGGGCCCGGGTCCACGCCCATGATCGGCCAGAAGAAGACCAGCCCCACCGCCAGGAAGTGCACCATCATCGCGATGTGCCCGGCCCGGGACTGCATCAGGAAGTCGAACAGCGGCGAGAAGTACAGCGCGTAGAGGCTCGCGATGAACAGCGGGATGGTGAACGCCGGGTGCGTGATGAGCCGCATGTACCGGCTGTGCAGCAGTGCCACCAGCAACTCGCGGGGCCCCTTGCGGCCCCGTCCGGCGGTCGACAGGGCGCGCAACGCCAGCGTCACCGGCGCCCCGAGCAGCAGCAGGATCGGCGAGAGCATGCTGACGATCATGTGCTGGACCATGTGGACGCTGAACATCGCCATGCCGTAGTCGTTCAGCTTGGTGCACATCGACAGTGCCACCGTCAGCACGCCCAGCACCCAGGCGACGACCCGGCCCATCGGCCACCCGTCCCCGCGCCGCCGCAGCCGGATCACGGCCCAGCCGTAGAGCGCCAACCCCAGCAGGCAGCCGACGAGAAAGAACGGATCACCACCGAACTCCAGGCCCCGCCCCAGCGTGAACGGCGGCAGATCCATGTTCATGCCGTCCATGCCGTGCCCGCTGTGATGCATCCGCTCGCTCCTGATTCATACCAATGCTCCGGAGGCAAGCGTAGAGGCGCCCCCGGCCGGTGCAGCGGCCGGGGGCGCCCCGAACGGACCCGAACCCCGCGGGTGGGCTACGGACGGATCACAGCACGCACTCGGCCTCGTCGTAGCGCTCGGCGGGCACCGTCTTCAGGCTCGCCACCGCCTCCGCGAGCGGCACCAACGTGATGTCCGTACCGCGCAGCGCGGTCATCATCCCGAACTCCCCGCGGTGCGCGGCCTCCACCGCGTGCCAGCCGAAGCGGGTGGCCAGCACCCGGTCGTACGCGGTCGGCGTCCCGCCGCGCTGGACATGGCCGAGGATGACCGGACGGGCCTCCTTGCCGAGCCGGCTCTCCAGCTCCAGCGACAACTGCCGGGCCACACCGGCGAACCGCTCATGGCCGTACACGTCCGTGCCGCCCAGGTCGAACGACATGGTGCCCTCGCGCGGCTTGGCGCCCTCCGCGACCACCACGATCGCGAACTTCTTTCCGGCCTCGAACCGTTCCGCGACCCGGGCGGTCAGCTCCTCGATGTCGAACGGCCGCTCCGGCACCACGATCGCGTGCGCCCCGGCCGCCATCCCCGAGTGCAGCGCGATCCAGCCGGTGTGCCGCCCCATCACCTCGACGATCATCACCCGCTGGTGCGACTCGGCGGTGGTCTTGAGCCGGTCCAGCGCCTCGGTCGCCACGCCCACCGCGGTGTCGAAGCCGAACGTGACGTCGGTGACGGCGATGTCGTTGTCGATGGTCTTCGGCACGCCGACGATCGGCAGCCCGGCGTCCGACAGCAGTCGGGCCGCCTTCAGCGTGCCCTCACCGCCGATCGGGATGATCGCGTCCAGGCCCAGCTCCGCGACGTGGCCGCGGGCCCGCTCCACGCCGTCCCGCAGGTGGGCGGGCTGTACCCGCGACGAGCCGAGGATGGTCCCGCCGCGTGCCAGGATGCCGCCGACGGCGTCCAGGTCGAGCTTGCGGTAATCGCACTCCAGCAGGCCCTTCCAGCCGTCCTTGAAGCCGATCACCTCATCCCCGTGGTCGGCGGTGGCACGGTGGACGACGGACCGGATGACGGCGTTCAGGCCGGGGCAGTCGCCGCCGGACGTCAGGACACCAATACGCATTGTTCGTAGTAACCCATCGCAACTCAACCGGACGCCCGGACCCCGTCGTCCGGTTGGATTCCGCTCAGCCTACAAGCGCGCGGCGCCCCGGGACACGGGCGCCCGGAGTGCGGACGCCGGCGCACGGAAAACGGCCGGATCCGGGTCAGCTGACCCGGATCCGGCCGTCGTCGTCACCGGACCCGTCAGGCGGTCTGCGTCGCCGCCGCGATCCGCTCCTGGCGCAGCGCCTCGTACCACCGGTCGTCGGCCGGCGGCAGCGCGTTGACGTCCAGCGCCAGCTTGATCAGCAGGTCCGCGACGTGCGGGTTGCGGGCCATCACCGGGCCGTGCATGTACGTCCCGAAGACGGTGTCGTTCCACGCGCCCTCGTAGCCGTCGCCGACACCGTTGCCGTTGCCGAACCGGACCGTGGCGAACGGCCGGGCGGTCTGGCCCAGGTGCGTCACGCCCTGGTGGTTCTCGAATCCGGTCAGCGGCGGCAGCCCCAACTGCGGGTCGATGTCGGCGAGTACGTCACCGACGCACCGCTCGCCCTCGCCGCGGGTGCTCACCACGTCCAGCAGCCCCAGTCCCTGCTGCCGCTCGCCGAGGTCGTTGATGAACTCGTGGCCCAGGATCTGGTAGCCGGCGCACACCGAGAAGACGATCGCGCCGTTGGAGACCGCACGGTCCAGGCCGCCGTCGCGGATCAGCCGCTCGGCCGCCAGCCGCTGCGGCCGGTCCTCGCCGCCGCCGATCAGGTAGATGTCCCCGGAGGTGGGGATCTGCTGGTCGGACCGGACATCGACGCGCTGGACGTCCAGGCCGCGCTGTCGCGCCCGCCGCTCCACCACCAGGACGTTGCCCTGGTCGCCGTAGGTGCTGAGCAGGTCCGGATAGATCCACACCACGCGCAGGCTGTTGTCACTCATGCTCGCTCGTCCTTGTCCGTGTTGTCGGTGGACCGCACTCAGTTGCCCACGCGGCGGCGCAGGTCCTGGAAGGCCGTGTAGTTGGCGATGACCTCGATCCGCCCGGGCGGCGCCATCTGGACCGCCTCGTCGAGGGTCTCGCACACCTCGAAGTCGAGCCCGGCGACCTCCAGGCGCACCGCCAGGTCCAGCTTGCGGTCGCCCAGCACGAAGATCGGGTGCCCGGCCAGCCGGGTGTAGTCCACGTCCCACAGCCAGGAGGTGTCGGTGCCGTCCGCCCCGCGGGCGTTCACCGACATGATCACCGGGGTCGGCGGCCCGTCGATCAGCGAGAAGGTCTCCAGCCAGCCGGCCGGGTTCTTCGCCAGCAGCAGCCGCAGTTCCCGCTCCGCGAAGGTGACCACGTCGTAGCGGCCGGCGACGGCCTGCACCGCGAACATCCGCTCCAGGGCGACCTGCGGCGGCACCCCGAAGGCGGCCGCGACGGCTGCGGAGGTGGTGGCGTTCGCCTTGTTGGCGCGGCCCGGCAGCTGGAGCTTGATCGGCCAGGCGCTGCCGTGCGGGTCGAGGACGTGGTCGCCGGAGAGCGCCCAGCTGGGCGTCGGACGACGGAAACCGCACTCGGCGCAGAACCAGTCGTCGCCCGGCCGCTGCATCACGCCGCCGCACGAGGGGCAGGACCAGGCGTCGTCCTTCCACTCCTGGCCGGCGGCGACCCACACCACGTTCGCGGACGACGAGGCCGCCCAGACGATCAACGGGTCGTCGGCGTTGGCGATGATCAGCGCCTTGGAGCCGGACAGGCCCTCGCGCCAGCGCTCGGCCAGCATCCGGGTCTCGGCGGCCCGGTCGAGCTGGTCCCGGGAGAGGTTCAGTAGCGCTATGGCCTTCGGCGTGACGTCCCGGGCCACCGTGGCCAGGTACTTCTCGTCCACCTCGATGACGCCGTACTTGGCGTCCGAGCCGCCCGCCAGCGCCGAGGTGATGCCCGCGGGCATGTTGGCGCCCAGCGCGTTGGAGACCACCGGGCCACTGGCCCGCAGCGCCTCGGCGATCAGCCGGGTGGTGGTCGTCTTGCCGTTGGTGGCGGACACCAGGATCACGTCCAGGTGCCTGGCCAGCGAGGCCAGCAGGTCGGGGTCGAGCTTGAGCGCCACCTTGCCGCCGATCACCGATCCGCTGCCGCGGCCTGCCGCGCGCGACACCGCTGCCGCGGCCTTGCCGGCCGTCACGGCCAGCTTGGCCCGCGGCGACAGCGGCTCCGTGTTGCCTGCCATCGTCTCAGATCCTCCTTGCATCCGGCGCACTCCTGCCCTGAGGCTGCCGGAAGAGTGCGCCTCCTCCGTGACCATCGACCGTCCGGAGGCTGTCGGTCGGGGTTCAGCCTATCGAGATCCGGCGGCCGGCCCGAACTCCGCCACCTGTGTGACGCTATCCGGAATGCCCGGCCCGTACGCTGGGCCCATGCGCCACCGCACCATCCCCGGCAGTTCCGGCCGCCCCCGTCCACTGCGCCTGTACGGCGATCCCGTCCTCACCCGTCCCTGTGCGGAGGTCACCGTTTTCGACGGTGAGCTGGCCGCGCTGGTCGAGGACATGTACGCGACGATGTACGCCGCGAACGGGGTGGGCCTGGCCGCCAACCAGGTCGGTGTTCCCCTGCGGGTGTTCGTCTACGACTGCCCCGACGACGAGGACCGCCGGCACCTGGGGCACGTCGTCAACCCCCACCTGGTCGAAGCGGACGGGCCGGTGTTCCGCGGGCCCGAGGGCTGTCTGTCGCTGCCCGGTATCGAGGCCGGTACCCCGCGTCACGACCACGCCGTCGTGACCGGGTTCGACCTCACCGGCGCGCCGGTGACGGTGACCGGCACCGGGTTCTTCGCCCGCTGCCTCCAGCACGAGTGCGACCACCTCGGGGGCGGCCTCTACGTCGACCGGCTCACCGGCCTGCGGCGGCGCCGGGCGCTGCGTGCGGTGGCCCGGGCCCCGTGGGCGGCGGCGACGGACGACCGGGCGGCGGCACCGGCCTGACGCCGGCCGCCCGGAACATCAGAATCCGGGGCCGTTGGCGAGGTCCTTGGCGGTGGCCAGCTGGCCCCACAGCAGATCGGTGAGGTGGCGCACCAACTGCTCGCGGGAGCAGGGGCGTTCACGCAGCCACCAGTCGCCGGCCGCGTGCATCATGCCGACGATGCCGTGCCCCCACACCCGGGCCCGTTCCTCACCGTCCGGCCCCAGGTCGAGCCGTTCGGAGATGACCTTCGCCAGTTCCTCGCCGAGTCGGCGCAGCAAGGGAGCGGAGTGCCGGCCGACGTCGAAGCCGGACTCCGAGGCGTTGTCCTCGTCGGCCGGGTGCATGAGGAAGCGGTAGACCTGCGGCCGGGTCTCGATGGCGACGAGGTAGGCGTCGAGGGTGGCCTCGACCCGTTCCCGGCGCAGGGCCTGGGCGTCCAGTGCGGCCCGGAGGTTGGCCAGCAGGGCGTCGGTGTGCCGGACGGCGAGGGCGCGGTAGAGGCCGCCCTTGTCGCCGAAGTGTCGGTAGAGGATCGGCTTGGTGATCCCGGCCTCGGCGGCGATGGCGTTCATCGACGCGCCTGGGCCGTCGCGCAACACGATGCGCTCGGCGGCCTCCAGGAGCTCCCGCCGTCTGCGCTCGGTCGCGGTCTGTTGCCGGTTGCCGCCTGCGGTGCCGGTCTGTGCCGTACCGGTCTGTCCGGTGCTGTCGATGCTGTCCATGGTCGTGCTCCCCACCCTTGTTAATCCGTGGCGCTCGCGCAACGTAACACCCTGACTCGGCGACTCCCGAACTCCGCGGGCCAAATCGGCGCCCGCGAGGAGTTGACATCGATTACCGACGGGTAACACACTTCGGTTACCGCAAGTAACGGCTGGCCGTACGCACCACTGGAGGGGACATGGCCGAGTTCACCATGGAACTCAACGACGAGCAGAAGGAAGTCCGTGACTGGATTCACGGCTTCGCCGCGGACGTCATGCGCCCCGCCGCCGCCGAGTGGGACGAGCGCGAGGAGACCCCCTGGCCGGTGATCCAGGAGGCCGCCAAGATCGGCCTGTACTCCCTCGACTTCTACGCCCAGCAGTTCTTCGACCCCACCGGCCTCGGCATTCCGATGGCGATGGAGGAACTGTTCTGGGGCGACGCCGGCATCGCGCTGTCCATCGTGGGCACCGGCCTCGCGGCCGTCGGCGTCCTGGCCAACGGCACCGAGGAGCAGATCGGCACCTGGATCCCGCAGATGTACGGCGACGCCGACGACGTCAAGGTCGCCGCCTTCTGCTCCTCCGAGCCGGACGCCGGCTCCGACGTCGCCTCGATGCGCACCCGGGCCGTCTACGACGAGGCCAAGGACGAGTGGGTGCTCAACGGCACCAAGACCTGGGCCACCAACGGCGGCATCGCCAACGTCCACGTCGTCGTCGCCGTCGTCGACCCGGATCTGGGTTCCAAGGGGCACGCCTCGTTCATCGTCCCGCCGAACACCCCCGGCCTCTCCCAGGGCCAGAAGTTCAAGAAGCACGGCATCCGGGCCTCGCACACCGCCGAGGTCGTGCTGGAGGAGGTCCGGATCCCCGGTCACTGCCTGCTCGGCGGCAAGGAGAAGCTCGACGAGCGACTGGCCCGCGCCCGCGAGAGGGCCAAGGGCGGTGAGCGCGTGAAGAACGCCGCGATGGCCACCTTCGAGGCGTCCCGCCCGGCCGTCGGCGCGATGGCCGTCGGCACCGCCCGCGCGGCGTACGAGGAGGCCCTGGAGTACGCCAAGACCCGCGAGCAGTTCGGCCGCCCGATCATCGACAACCAGGGCGTGGCCTTCCAGCTGGCCGACATGCGGACCCAGATCGACGCCGCCCGCCTCCTGGTCTGGCGGGCCTCCTGGATGGCCACCACGGGCAAGAAGTTCGAGAGCGCCGAGGGCTCGATGTCCAAGCTCTTCGCCAGCGAGACCGCCAAGAAGGTCACCGCCCAGGCGGTCCAGATCCTCGGCGGCAACGGCTTCACCCGCGAATACCCGGTCGAGCGGATGCACCGCGACGCCGCGATCTACACCATCTTCGAGGGCACCAGCGAAATCCAGCGACTGGTCATCGCCCGGACGCTGTCGGGAATGCCGATCCGTTAGGCAGTCGATCCGTTAGGCATCGGAGCAGTGCGACACGCGTAGATCGCTCTCATGTTGTAGGCCCCGTCCCAGTTGGGACGGGGCCTGTGCCCACCCGGAGCTCACACCACGACTGCGTCCTCCCGCGGAAACACCGCCGGACACCGCCGGCAAATCAACGACCGTTCCCACGCCGCCCGCGCATCCTCGGCAGCCGACGCCCGCTGCGACAACCAGAAGCCCAACCCGATGCCGCCCGGCACCAGCACAATCCCCGCGGCCACCGAGCCCGACACCAGAGCCACCACACCCACGACGCCGACACCCACCGGCAGCAGCCACTGCATCGCACACTCCGGCGGTGGTGCGTGCTTTCCCTTCGCCTCCGCATCCTGCGGCAACGAACGCCAATACTCCGCCAGGTGCAACACCTGACTCGATTCCTTGCACCGCGGACACGCAAACGCCATAAGCCCCCCTCAGGCCAGAAAGCGAAAGCCTTCCATGGGCAGACGACGATCGGCAGGGTGCGAAGTCGCCAACAGTCGCCAACTAGGGGCGCATGGAAGCGAGTTACCCCGCCACGGGAGGGCGAGGTAACTCGTCGTCGACGGTCATACGAACTGCGACCAGAAGGCATCGTGAGGAAGTCTCTCCCGCGTCCGAGGGCGAGCCGGCTGAAATCGGCGACACGCGCTGACGGGGAGCCGGAGGTGAGGAGGCGCCGGCCTCTCTTCCCCCAGACTCCCCGCGTGATCGAGGTACTCGGCAGGGCTACCTGGCGCGAATCTTGAACGGCAACGTCTGGTAGGACAACGACGTGTCGCCGGAACCCACCGACACACCCGCTTCGACGTTGGCCACGGGAGCGTCTCCCGCGACCGCCAGACGCATCCGGTAGACGGCGGTGGCGCCGGGTACCAGCGGTGTCTTGGCGGTCGGGAGCAGTTCGGCGCTCATGCCCGGGTCGCAGCCGCCGGGCACCAACGACACGCGCTGCCACCCGTGGCCGGGCACGTACTGCTGTAGCACCAGGTCCTTGGGGGCCACGGCACGGGCGCCGCTCTGACCGTAGGCGGAGTACCCGGCGTTGAGCGCCGGATAGGCCCGCTTGGTGGTGTTCTTGACCGTGAGCTCGAACTCCTTCGCCGCACCGCCACGAACCAGGCCGGCGCCACGCGGCCAGCCCGTGACCGTGGAGGTGGGCCGGTCGACGACGGTGCTACGCGTAGGCGCGCGGTAGGTGTGCCCCTGGCCGTCGTTGACCGAAGCGGCCACGGCCAGCCGACCGGGACGGTCGATGGCCTGGACCCGGAGAGCCACCGTGGCGGGGCGGCCGGGACTCGCCGTCACCGAGACGGGGAAGGAGAACCTCCCCTTGTTCGGGTTTTCGGTGCCGGCCGATTCGACATCCAGGTCGACCCAGCGGTGGCTCTTCTCGTCGTACCGCTGCATCAGGAGGGAAGCGGCGATGAAGCCCTGCGTGGTGACGTCCAGGCGGACGGTGCCCTTGGAGACCGGGGTGCGCAGGGTGACGTTCGAGGACGACCAGAGGCCGATCGGCGCCTCCGGGGCGAGGCTGTAGGACAGCATCTGCGCCGCATTTCCGGTGACGGCCATGGCCGTGGCCGGGGCCGATTCCGTCGCCGCCGCGGCGTTCGTCCGCGGTGCCGCAGCCGTGCGCGCCGTCGCAGCGGCACCGCAGTTCAGCATGGGCCGTGCCCCCGCAGTCGCCGTTACGGGGACCGCCTGCCCAGGTGCCGCCGCCCCGATCACCAGGGTCAGTCCGGCGAGCACCGCCGCCGCAGAGCCGGCGGTCGTCCTCCGCGCTCCCACGGACCGTTGTGCCATACGTGACATATTGCCCCCACTTCGTACCGGACACACCGATGTGCATCTCTGCGAATGAGGAGTCGACTTTCCCGTACCGGGTTCCTGCATGCCCCTGAAATGGCGCGTTTTTACAGGAAAGCTACGGTCCCGGAGCAGGTCGGAAAACGAAAGGCTGCCAGAGGACGGCAATAGCCGACAGAACGCGAAGTCACCAACTGGGCGCGCACAGAAGCAAAGGGCTTACGCAGGACTTCCCCGCAACCCTATGTGCGCCAACACGCCCCAATGGTCACCGCGACCAAAACTCGCCGCACCACCTCCACGATCAACGGGGAGCCTCCCCTGCGACAACAGCCATCAACAGCCACCAACAGGTTCCCCGAGGACTGGTGGTGGACGCTCATCGTGATCGAGCTGCTCGCCGCCGGCCTCATCACCGGAATCCATGCGGCGGGCATCGGCGCGGCTGCGAACGCCGGCGTCATCTACTACTTCCTCGCGGCGTCAAGAGTGCCCGGCGGCATGCGCGTCGCGCCGCGCGGTCGAGTGGGATCGGGCCCGACCGTTCCTCCTGGTCAGCGCCGCTCATTGGACTTTCTGCTGAGGGAATTCAGCGTCCCTGGTGGGGAAAGCGCATTGCGTACAAGGGGGTTGGTGGATTGGATCGCCAAGATCGAGGTCAAGGCGGCGGGCTGCTCCCTGGTTTGGAGAAGGGGGGAGGTGGCGGAGACCGGGGCCGCGGTCATCGAGATCACCGCTGACCCGCCCCCGTCACGGCGACACACGACCCGCACGGCTTCCGGTTCGGAAACCGGTACAGAAGGAAGCGAATGACATCCATGCTCGACGGCTGCACGCCCTGGCCCGAGGAGTTCGTCGACCGCTACTGGGCGGCCGGGCACTGGCGTGGCAACACACTGGACAACCTGTTGCGCGGCTGGGCCCTGGAGTACGGACCGCGGACCGCGCTCGTGCACGGCGGCACCCGCCTCACCTACGCGAACCTGAACCGGCGCGTGGACCGCACGGCCGCCGGATTCCGGCTGCGCGGCCTGAGGCCCGGGCAACGGGTCGTCGTCCAACTACCGAACGTTCCCGAGTTCGTCATCACCGTGTTCGCGCTGATGCGCGTCGGCGCGGTCCCCGTGTTCTGCCCGGTCTCGCACCGCGAGTCCGTGGTGTCCCACCTCGTACAGGTCACCGAGGCCGTCGGCTACGTCGGCCCCTCGACCTACCAGGGCTTCGACCACACCGCGATGGCCGCGGACATCGCGGCTCAAGGGCCCTTCCTGCGGCGGGTGTTCACCCTTGAGGCGCCGGACGCCTCGTCCCCGTACGGCGGCCTTTCGACCGACCCCTCGGGCTGCCACTACTTCCCGCTGGGCTCCATCGACGCCCCGCCCGCACCGGCGCGGGCGCAGAGCGCCGACCAGGTGGCGTTCTTCCTGCTCTCCGGCGGTACCACCGCGGCGCCCAGGCTCGTTCCGCGCACCCACAACGACTACGCCTACCAGGCGCGGGCCGCCGCCGAGCTGGTGTCGCTCACCGAGAACGACGTGTATCTCGCCGCGCTGCCCGCCGGGTCCAACTTCACCTTCGGCTGCCCCGGCATCGTCGGCACCCTCTCCGTCGGCGGCACCGTCGTCCTGGTCGAGAACCCGGGACCCGCCGCATGCCTCCCGGTCGTCGGACGAGAGCGGGTCACCATCGCGTCGGTGGCGCCCGCCGACGCCGAGCTCTGGCTCGACGTACTTCCCACGGTCCAGGCCGACTTGAGCAGTCTGCGCCTCGTGCAGATCGGTGGCGCGCCCTTGCCCCGGGCGACCGCCGAACGGATGGGCCCCGCAGGGGACTGTCGCCTCCAGCAGGTCTTCGGCACGGCTGAGGGGCCGCTCACTTTCACCCGGCCCGCCGATCCGGACGAGACCGCGCTCACCACGCAGGGCCGCCCGCTCTCGCCCGACGACGAGATCCGCATCGTCGACGCCGACGGCAAGGACGTGCCCGACGGGCAGCCCGGCGAACTCCTCGCCCGCGGTCCGTACACCCTGCGCGGCTACTACCGGGCACCCGACCACAACGCACGCACCTTCACCGCCGACGGCTACTTCCGGACCGGCGACCTCGCGCGGCGCACCCCGGACGGCAACCTGGTGGTGACCGGCCGACTCAAGGACGTCCCGCAGCGGGCTGACCACGGAGACCCATCTCGCCCGTGACGGGCAGGGCGGCGCGCCGCGGGACAGACCGAGCGCGAGCCGTCAACGACTCCGGCGGGAGTTGAGCCGGGCGGCCTGGCGCGTCAGGTGGTCGCGCTCGGCGAGGTTGGGTGCCTTCTGGGCCGCCTCGGCGTAGAGCCGTGCCGCCGTCGCCAGGTCGCCGTCGCGCTCGTGGAGGTACGCGGCCACCGCGGCGTGGCGCGGGAGGGAGGCGTCCAGTGTCGTGAGCGCCGCCAGGCCGGCGCACGGTCCGTCGGCCTCGCCTACGGCCACCGCGCGGTTGAGCCGGACGACCGGGCTGTCGGTCAGGCGCGCGAGCTCGTCGTACCACTCGACGATCTGCACCCAGTCGGTCTCCTCGGCGGTGGGCGCGTCGGCATGGAGCGCCGCGATGGCGGCCTGGGCCTGGAACTCGCCCAGCCGGTCGCGGGCGAGGGCCGCCTGAAGGAGCTCCACGCCCTCGGCGATCAACCCGGTGTCCCACCGGCCGCGGTCCTGCTCGGCGAGAGGTACCAGGCTGCCGTCGGGCGAGGTCCGGGCGGCGCGCCGGGCGTGGTGGAGCAGCATGAGGGCGAGCAGCCCCGCCACCTCGGGGTGGTCGACCTGGGCCGCGAGCTGCCGGGTGAGCCGGATGGCCTCGGCGGCGAGGTCGACGTCGCCGGAGTAGCCCTCGTTGAAGACCAGGTAGAGGACGCGCAGCACGGTGGCGACGTCGCCGGGCTGGTCGAACCGCACACTAGAGACGGTGCACTTGGCCCGGCTGATGCGCTGCGCCATGGTCGCCTCGGGCACCAGGTAGGCCAGGGCGATCTGGCGGGTGGTCAGTCCGCCGACGGCGCGCAGTGTGAGCGCGACCGCGGACGCCGGCGTCAGCGACGGGTGGGCGCACAGGAAGTAGAGCTGGAGCGTGTCGTCCACCGCGGGCGCGGGCCCGGGCGCCGGCTCCTCGTCGACGAGGTCCTCACGCCGGCGGCGGGCGGTGTCCGCCCGGGTCGCGTCGAGGAACTTGCGCCAGGCCACGGTGACCAGCCAGCCCTTCGGGTCCCGGACGGGGTCTCCGCTGCTCGAACGGAGCCGAGAGCTCGGGGAAGGGGCGGCCGGCCAGACGCGGACGGCCTCGACCAGCGCGTCCTGCACGGCGTCCTCGGCCGCCGCGAAGTCGGCTCCGCGGCGGACGAGGATGGCGAGCACGCTCGGTGTGAGGCTCCGCAGCAGGGCTGTGTCCATCTGAGCGGACCTCTGAGCGGACCTCTGAGTGGACATCCGAGTCACTGCGAGGTCACTCGGTGATGGTGGGCGGCGCGGCCAGGAACGGGCGCACTTCGAGCCACTCGTGGATCGGCCTGCCGCCCGCCCCAGGGGCGGCCGACAGCTCCCCGGCCAGTTCGACGGCACGCTCGTAGCTGTCGACGTCGATCACCATCCAGCCGGCGATGAGGTCCTTGGTCTCGGCGAACGGGCCGTCGGTGACCGGCGGGCGCCCCTCACCGTCGTACCGGACGAACGTCCCCTCGGGGGCGAGCGCCTGGCCGTCGACGAACTCGCCGGTCTTTTCGAGCCGGCCTGCGAAGTCCTGCATGTACTTCACGTGCGCCGTGATCTCCTCCGGCGTCCACTGGTCCATCGGCACGTTGTTGACCGGAGCCGGGGCGCCGCGGTAGTGCTTGAGCAGCAAGTACTTGGCCATGGTGATTCTCCTCGGGGCTGGTGCGGCCCATTGTGGTCGCGTTCACCACGGGGACGGAGCCAGCCACGGGTTCTCGACATCGCCGTCCGATTTATTTTCGGGCTCTTTATGGATCAGCCTGGATGAGCCGTCTCGCGGTGTCCGGGTCCACGGCGCGCCGCGAGGGACGTTGGAACGCGGTCGGGAAGCACGTCGAGACCGCGCTCGCCATCAAGCAGCGCGGGTCGGGGCTGAAGCCCATCGGCGTGGACGCGCACATCTGGCGCCCGCGCAGACCCTCACCTCGATGTGGCGATCACCGGCCGGTGGCACTGGCCGTGGCAGGATGCCCGCGCACCGACCGCCGCGGCACCCCATCGAACGGGCTGCGGAGACCGCCCCGCACCTCAGGCGGTGTCTGGGGTGGAACGAACGAGGAACCACCATGATCAGTGGATCGCACGTCATCCTCTACAGCCAGGACGCGGAGGCCGACCGCGCCTTCATCCGCGACGTGCTCGGCTTTCCCGGCGTCGACGCGGGCGGGGGCTGGCTGATCTTCAAACTGCCCCCGGCCGAGGTCGCCGTACACCCCACCGACGACGCACCACGGCACGAGTTCTACCTGATGTGCGACGACCTCCGCGCCCAGCTGGATCAGCTCCGCGCGCAAGGCGTCGAGGTCACCCGCCCGGTCAGCGAGCAGCGCTGGGGCCTCCTGACCGCCGTCCGCCTCCCCAGCGGCGCCGAACTCCCCCTCTACCAGCCGCTCCACCCGGTCGCCCACAGTCTGTGACGACGGACGTGTGGACGCTCTCCGTAGCGGGAGGCGGGGGACGGGAGACCGGAAACCGGCGGTGGACGAGGCATTCGAGGCCACCGAGTGGGGAACCGATGGATCCGATACGGGCCGGTCATCCCCGATCGGTCCGGCCGCTGCGTTCACGAGGAGTACCGCCATGCCCAAGATCCTGCTCATCGCCGGCGACGCCACTGAGGATCTGGAGTTCTTCTACCCGTACCAGCGGCTGCTGGAGGAGGGTTACGAGCTTCGGATCGCCGCCCCGTCCCGCAAGAAGTTGCAGTTCGTCGTACATGACTTCGTCGACGATTTCGACACCTACGTCGAGCGCCAGGGTCACTCCTGGCCAGCCGATCTCGCGTTGTCCGAGGTCGACCCGGCGGAGTACGCGGCCCTCGTTCTCCCCGGCGGCCGGGCGCCCGAATACCTCCGGCACGACGCCGACTTCCGGCGCGTCGTGACGCACTTCTTCGACACGGACAAGCCGGTCGCGCACATCTGCCACGCGGCCATCGCGCTGGCCCCGCTCGGCGTGCTGAAGGGCCGCCGGACCTCCGCCTACCCCGCTTGTGCGCCGGAGGTGGAACTGGGCGGTGGCGTTTTCGTGGACGGCCCGGCGGTGGTGGACGGCAAGGTCGTCTCGGCCCGCGCCTGGAACGACCAGCCGGAGTGGATGCGGGCGTTCGTGGAGATCCTGCGGGAGCACGCACCGGCGGGAAAGCCCGCACAGGGCTGAGCGCTGCGCGGCTGGCTGCCGACCGTAGCCGGCGGACGTCGCATTGTGGTGATGTGGCCATGTGGTCATGTGGCGATGCCGGCGGTAACTCGGTAGGGCGTCGGGTGCGCACAATGTCGGGCACGCAAGCAGGGGGCTGACCTGCCGATTTATAGATCCCCAGGGAAAAGAATGGGTTCCCTGTTATGGGGCAATGGGGGTGACGAATTCCGTGAGGGAATGCGGGGATTCGGCCGAGAGGGTGCGGAGTCGAACCTCCGAGCGGGTGAAACGTGGACTGATGGCCTGGGATCGGTGGCATGAATTCCACGTCCTAGCGACCCCATCGATATATCGGAGCCACCATGCGCATGCGCACTGCTCTCACCGCCGCAATCCTGTGTTCGGGCGCCTTCCTCGGGCCCGTCGGCACCGCCGTCGCCGATGAGCACACGGGAGACGTGATGAGCGTCGGCAACCAGGTCATGCAAGACGTGAACACCGACGATTCACTTGCCTGGGTCTTCGGCGATGACGGCTCAGAGCACGGTAAGCAAGGCAAGGAAAGCAAGGAAGGCAAGGAAGGTAAGGAGGGCAAGGAGGGCAAGGAGGGCAAGGCAGGTAAGGAAGGCAAGGAAGGCAAGGAGGCCAACAAGGATGGCTCGGAGGGCCGTCCGGACCAGGACTAGTAAAGCCCTTACGGCCCTGCCCCTGCTTCAGCGTTGGCGCTGAAGCAGGGGCAGGTCCTTTTCCCGCCCAACTCATGCCGCACATGCCGGCGCGGCAGGGCGATCCGGGATTCTCACTTCAGGGCCGGAGCAGGGACGCGGCAGACGGCGGCGATTTCCGCGGTGCCCCAGTAGAAGGGCCGAATTTCGGCGAGTACGCCGTCCCTGATGGTGAGCCTTTGGAGAATGAGGAAGGCGAGTTCTCGACCGTTGGCGCGAGGGTGTGGGCGTGAGCGTGGTGAGGATGACCGCGGTCGGGCCGGTGGCGAGGAACTCCTGCGTCACCATGGTGAACGACTTCCGCGTCCGGCTCGTCGCGAGGAAGAACCGTTCCCCGCCCGTGCGCCCGCGCCACGTGTCGCCGTAGGGCAGTGCGTCGGCCTGGTGGCCGGGGGCGGGCCGGGTTGCGGAGGAGAGCGGCAAGTCCGGTGATGCGCCGGGGTGTTGGTCCGGCAGGCCGGAGGGCGGGGCTGGGGGTGTGCCCCGGCCCCGCCCTCCGGTGTGGCGTCAGTCCCGGCCGTCGCGCGGGGCGAAGTGCAGCAGTCGGTCGGCCTCCCGCTGGGTCTCCTGCGCGGCGCGGCGGCTCTCGGCGACCACATCGCCGTGTTTCGACACGAGGCTCTCGTAGATCGGTGAACCGCTCGCCGGGGCGGGCGCGGGGGCTGGCAGGGGGGCGGGCATGGGTTACTCCTGAAAATCGATCGGGCGGACGGCGGCAGCCGGGCACGGTGCACGCCGCCGGCGCCCGACTACCCAATCACGCCGAGCCCACTCCTTGCCGCCTATGTGATCAGTTACACGTCCGGATGGTGAGACGTGATGCCTGAGGGGCGGTCATGACTCCCGGGCCACCGGGCCGTCCGTCACTGGTTCCGCGTTGCGCCGGGTCTTCGCCCAGCCGTTGCGGCCCCGCGGCATCCGCACGAAGCCCCGGGCCGGCACCACGAACAGGTGATGGGCGTACAGCCACAGCGCAAGGCCCCGCAGACGGCCGCCAGTCGGGACGCCTCCGGCGCGTGGTTCGCGACGGTAGACCGGACCTCACAGCAGGAACGGGCCGATGGCCAGCAGGCGACGCTGCGGGGCGGCAGGGCGGACGCGGTGACTCCAGGGGACGGGACCGGTGGGTACGTCCGCCAAGGCCGCCGTCGTCCGTTGCCGCGACGGATGGCGCTCGGTTGCCCGAGGGTTGCTTTCCGGACCCGGCCTGCAAGAGAGGACCTGGGGCCACCGCGGTGCGGGACTCGGCGGTCCGCAGCGGTCCATAGCGGTCCACGGCGATCCACGGCGATCCGTGGGGCCGCCCGTCCGCGTCGTACAGCGGCGCCGTCTCGCGTCGGATGATCCGGCCGTCGGTGAGTGGGAACTCGGCGGCGCGGGGCACCCGGCGCGCGGTGAGGGCGGTGGTGCGTGTGGCGGTCGGGTCCGGGCGCACCGCGAACCGGCCGGCCACTTCCTCGACGACCGAGCCCAGGGGTGCGCCGGGGGAGTGGTCCACCGCGTCGAGCCCGAACATCTCGATGAAGCGGCGGTTGACGGTGACCATGTGCGCGTCCCGACCTTGCGCGATCGCCGCCCGTGGCAGGGCCTCCAGAACGGCCTGTAGTCGGCCGCGCGCACGGTCCACCCGCTCAGGTACGCGTGCGAGGGGCGGGTCCCGGGGAACTCGGAGGCCCGGCGGCCCGCCGCGCCGCGGGACTGCCCGCGTACCAGGGCGCCGCTACGCGGGTTTTCTCGTCCTGACCGGCACGTCTTGTTCAGGCCGTCCCCTGAACGCCTCTTGACGCGTTGAACGTCTCGCTCTACGTTCTCCTTCCATAAAGCAAAACATTAATTCCATGATGCGGAATTAAGCCTCCCGGCCTCTTCGGCCGGACTTGCCCGTGACAGGTCGACGCAGGAGTACTCGATGCCTCGAATGACAGCCGCCCGCGCTGCGGTGGAGATCCTCAAGCGCGAGGGCGTGACCAACGCCTTCGGAGTGCCGGGCGCGGCGATCAACCCCTTCTACGCGGCGCTCAAGGCCGGTGGCGGGATCGACCACACGCTGGCGCGCCATGTCGAGGGCGCCTCGCATATGGCCGAGGGCTACACCCGGACCCACCCGGGCAACATCGGCGTCTGCATCGGCACGTCGGGCCCGGCCGGCACCGACATGATCACCGGTCTCTACTCCGCGACCGGTGACTCCATCCCGATCCTCTGCATCACCGGCCAGGCGCCCGTCGCGGTGATCCAGAAGGAGGACTTCCAGGCCGTCGACATCGCCGCGATCGCCAAGCCGGTCGCCAAGGCCGCGACCACGGTCATGGAGGCCGCCCAGGTCCCCGGCGTCTTCCAGCAGGCGTTCCACCTGATGCGCTCCGGCCGTCCCGGCCCGGTCCTGATCGACCTGCCGATCGACGTCCAGCTCACCGAGATCGACTTCGACCCGGACACGTACGAGCCGCTGCCCGCCTTCAAGCCGGCCGCGACCCGCGCCCAGATCGAGAAGGCGATCACCCTCCTCAACGAGTCCGAGCGCCCGCTGATCGTCGCCGGCGGCGGCGTCATCAACGCCGACGCGTCCGACCTGCTGGTCGAGTTCGCCGAGCTGACCGGCATCCCGGTCATCCCGACCCTGATGGGCTGGGGCATCGTCCCCGACGACCACGAGCTGAACGCCGGCATGGTCGGCCTGCAGACCTCGCACCGCTACGGCAACGCGAACTTCCTGGAGTCCGACTTCGTCCTCGGTATCGGCAACCGCTGGGCCAACCGCCACACCGGCAAGCTGGACCTGTACACCAAGGGCCGCAAGTTCGTCCACGTCGACATCGAGCCGACCCAGCTCGGCAAGATCTTCGCCCCGGACTACGGCATCGCCTCGGACGCCAAGGCCGCCCTGGAGCTGTTCGTCGAGGTGGCGAAGGAGCTCAAGGCCGCCGGCAAGCTGCCCGACCGCGGCGACTGGGCCGCCTCCACCCAGGAGCGCAAGGCCCAGCTCCAGCGCCGTACGCACTTCGACAACATCCCGATGAAGCCGCAGCGCGTCTACGAGGAGATGAACAAGGCGTTCGGCCCGGAGACCCGCTACGTCACCACCATCGGCCTCTCCCAGATCGCCGGCGCGCAGATGCTGCACGTCTACAAGCCGCGCCACTGGATCAACTGCGGCCAGGCGGGCCCGCTGGGCTGGACCATCCCGGCCGCGCTGGGCGTCGCCAAGGCCGACCCGGAGACTCCGGTCGTCGCGCTGTCCGGTGACTACGACTTCCAGTTCATGATCGAGGAGCTGGCGGTCGGCGCCCAGCACCGGATCCCCTACGTCCACGTCCTGGTGAACAACGCGTACCTGGGCCTGATCCGCCAGGCGCAGCGCAACCTCGACATCAACTTCCAGGTCAACCTGGAGTTCGAGAACATCAACTCGCCGGAGCTGGGCGTCTACGGTGTCGACCACGTCAAGGTCGTCGAGGGCCTGGGCTGCAAGGCGATCCGGGTCACCGACCCCAGCGAGCTGGGCGCCGCCTTCGAGGAGGCCAAGAAGCTGGCCGCCGAGTACCGCGTCCCGGTCGTCGTCGAGGCGATCCTGGAGCGGATCACCAACATCTCGATGAGCGGCAGCGACATCGCCAGCGTCAATGAGTGGGAAGAGATCGCGACCGAGCCGGGCCACGCCCCCACCGCGATCAAGCCGCTCAAGGTCTGACGGGCGAGGTCGGTTTCCGGACCCGATCCGGACGATGTGCCGGGTGCGGCTTGACGGTCGCGCCCGGCGCCCCTCAGCATCTCGTAAAGCAGAAATAGAAATCCGCTATCCGGAAGGAGCGCCGGGCCCTATGGGTTTCACGGACACGCGCTTCAACGTCAATCTGTCGATCCTGTTCACCGAGCTTCCGTTGTTG
>NZ_JBHVQS010000062.1:0-53556 GCF_042886435.1 Streptomyces sp. NPDC058000 | reverse complement strand
GTAAGAAGGGCGTCCAGGCTGGTAGTCACACACGAGCCAACGGGCGCCCTTCGTCATGGTCGCGGCCAGCACGAACATCGGACTCATTCATCTAGCGGTGGTTTGTTAATCAGGGCGGTAGAGGTTGATGGGTCTGCCTGTGGTGACTGCGTCGATCAGTGCCTGTAGTTGGTTGGGGGGTGGTTTGTTGGACCATGCCTGCCACCAGCGTCGTAAGGTGATCGACGGGTTCAGCCAGCTGCGGACTTGGCGAATCGCCTTGGGTCAGCTGGGTGGTTGGGGCTGGTGGGAAGGGGGTGGTCCCCCTCTCTGTCCGCTCGTTGCGGCGGTCGGTTGCGTCGGTTGGAGACTCTGGTGGGGGTTGGGGTGGGTCTGGTTGGTCGAACCAGGTGGCCCAGCAGAAGGAGAACGCGCAGTTGACCAGGGTCTGGTGGCGGCGGATCGCGATGTCGGAGCGTACTTGGAAGTCGGCCCAGCCGAGTTCGTCCTTGACTTGTTTGTAGCTTTGCTCGATCCAGTTGCGGACGGCGTAGATGCGGACGACTTCGGCGAGGTCGGCCGGCGGGTGAGGGCTGTCAGCCGCCCGCGGGCCCTGTGGCCGGGGCAGGTCGGTGGCCAGGTACCAGGTGCCGTTGTCCGGCAGTGTGGCTGGGTCGGTGGTGGCCACTACCAGCCGTGTCGTCCCGTTTGGGCCCCACCATCCCAACGTGGCGTCGGCGGCCCACCGGGTAGCGGTGTGTCCGTCGCGGAAAGTGCGGGTGACCGGGCTCCAGTCGCGGGGGTCCTCCAGGCCGTTCCACGCCAGGCTGCGGGCAGCGTCGAGGGGGGTGTATGCCTGGTCGCCGTAGGCCCACACCCCGCGACGGCGTTTGAGGGCCAGGACGAATGGCACTCCTGCCTGGCTCAGTTCGCCGCGGAAGGCGTCCACGTCGCCGTAGGCGCAGTCCGCGACCGCCGCGCGGAACGCGATGCCCGCGGCCTGCGCCCGGCCTGCCAGGGCGGCGGCGATCCGCCGTTTGGTGCGGAAGGCGGGGTCGTTCTTGCCCTTGCGGAAGTGGTGGGCCGGGGTGTAGGGCACCGCGTGCAGTGGGTAGTACAGGCGCTCGTCGGCCCACAGGGTGGTCACGGTGACCACACCGTTGTCGGTCTTGCCGTACCGGCCCAGCCACTGGTGGCCCACGTGTGCGGTCGCTTTCCCGTCCTTGCGGTCGCCGGAGTCGTCGATGACCAGCACACCCTGTTCGTGCGGCGCGGTCGCCGGGTCGTCCAGGAGAAGTTCCAGGCGCCGGTCGTTGACCCGTTCGCAGTCCCATGTCGACTCCGACAGGAAGAACTGCAGACGTTGCACGGCCCGGTGCTGGGCCCCGACGACCGGCTCGGCGCCCGCCAAAGACGTCAGCGTCTTGTTCCGATCCCGCGGTGCGAGCAAGCCCGTCAAGTACTGCCGAAATCCTCCGCGTTGAGCCAGCGTGCCGAACAAGTCGTCGAAGCGAGCGGCATAGCCTTCCAGCGGACCCGGCGCCGGCGGACACGGAACACGAGCGGTCATGACACCACACCCCCTACAAGGAGCAATAGCGCAGACACACTCCGCCGCCAACAAACCACCGCTAGGTGTCTTCGCCCGGCTCAAGCAGATCGCGCTGGACTCCTACGACCGGATCGTCGGCCTCGTCCTCGACCAGATCGCCGTGGATGGCTCCATCACCAAGGCTCCCGGAGGCGGCGAGGTGGCCGGTCGCTCACCGGTCGACCGCGGCAAACAGGGCCTGAAACGCTCGGGCATGACGGACGGGTACGGCATTCCACTGGGTCGTGTCCTGGCCGGTGCCAACCGCCACGACTCCCCGCTGCTCGCCCCGACCCTGGACCGCCTGGACGACCTGGGGCCGTTACCCGATGACATCACCGTGCACCTGGACGCCGGCTATGACTCGGACAAGACCCGCACGCTGCTCAGCGAACGCGGGCTGCACGGACGCATCGCACACAAGGGTAAGAAAGCGCCCATCCAGGCCAGCCAGCGTTGGCATGTCGAACGCACCCACGCCTGGCAGAACGCCTTCTCCCGCCTCGCCCGCTGCTACGAGCGGCGCACCACCGTCATCGACACATTCTTCGACCTCGCCGACACGATCATCACCGTGCGTAGCCTGATCCGGCAGGTATGGACGACTCACCGCTGGGA
This sequence comes from Streptomyces sp. NPDC058000, assembly GCF_042886435.1. Taxonomy (NCBI): domain Bacteria; kingdom Bacillati; phylum Actinomycetota; class Actinomycetes; order Kitasatosporales; family Streptomycetaceae; genus Streptomyces; species Streptomyces sp. NPDC058000. The sequence continues at coordinate 51,368 of NZ_JBHVQS010000062.1, read as the reverse complement.
CGAACGCCCGAACCGCCGACCGTGACCGCACCCCTATCCGCACAGCCCGTTACAGAGGCCGCGAGTCCGCTGTCAGTGGACGGTGTTACGTTCTGTGACATGACCGATCACGCGCTACGGCTGCTGCGGCAGGACCGCCGCCTGGCCGAACTGGCAGCCTTCCCCTTCGACTTCGACCTCGACCGCGCCGCCCACGGCCATGTCGAGGAGGTCCGCCTCGCCTCGGGCGGGCCGCTGGAGACGGTCGCCGGGGACGACACCGGCGGTACGTACTTCGTGTGCGCGGACGGCTCGGTGCTCTACGCCGACTCGGAGGGCGCCGCGGGGATCATCGGCTCCAGTGTCGACGAGACCCTGGAGCTCGTGATCGGCCTGCCCGGCTGGCGCGACTACACATGTCTGTCGCCAGACGACGGCGAGGAGAAGATCCTGGCGTGCGTCGCGGAGACCGAGGACGAGATCCGTGAGTACTACGGAATCGACGAGGAGCGTGCCGAGCTCCGTGCGGCGCTGGGCTTCCCGAAACGCTCCCCGGTCGAGCTGGTGGGCAGGCTACGTGCCGCGCTGCTGCGCACCGAGCCGGACTTCGTACTGCTCAACGCGGATGAGGGGTGCGCGTACGACCGGATAGGCCCGGCCGGTCCCCCGCTGTGGGAGCAAGTGCTCGCGGCGGGCCGCGCCGATCTCGCCTCGTTGCGTGAGGGCGATCGCACGGCATGGCGTGAAGTCGCCGAGGACCCGGTGCGGCGCCGGATCACCCTGCGGGCCGCGCAGTTCGACCGCGCAGAGGGCGATCTGGAGCTACTTCGGCATCTGCTGCGGCACGAGACACGGTCATCGATGACCGAAGAACTGCGGCTCGCGGCAGTGCTGGTGGGGCTGCGCGGGGACACCGGAGATCTGCCGCTGCTACTTGAGGTCCGGGAGACGGACTTCGACACGGCGTGCGGCCTGGGCGGTATGCCGGAACCGGGTGCAAGCGCGGACGAGTTGCAGCAGTGGGCGCGGGCGCTCGACGAGTCGACGTTCGGGGCGGACCCGTCGGACGAGCCGGTCTCGACATGGACCGACCTGGCGCGGGACCAGGGGATGACGGACCTCGCGCGGGTGACGCTGATCCGCGAACTCGACAACATCTTCATGGACCAGAGCAGACTCCGCCGCCCCGAGGCGCCCCGCACCCTGGCCACGGCTCCGCTGAGCGGGCTCGCCCGGGACTTCGAGGAACTCGGAGACCTTCCCCAGGCGCTGCGCGCCCAGCGCCTGTACGCAGCCCTTCAGGAGACGGCATGGGACCGGGCCTCGGCCTGGCACACCCTGGCCCGCCTAGAGCGGGAGGCGGGCCGGCTGCCGCAGGCGGCGGACAGCCTGGCCGCCGTGCGCGACGCCCTGGCCACCCCAGGCGACGATTCACTGCGCCACTGGCAGCAGGTCAACCTCGGCCGCTTCATCGCCGAGGAGCACTACCGGCTCACCCACGCCCTGGCCGACGCGGGCCGCCCCGAGGAGACCCGTGCCCTTCTCACGGCCGCCGACGCCATACTCGGCGAGCTCTCGGAGAACACCGCGAACGGCATCCGCGAGCTCGCCGAGCGGACCGCTGCGAGAGTGCGGGAGGTTAACTGAGGACGGGCACGGCGTGCGGGCGGTCCGCCAGGAAGCCGTGGGTGCGGCGAGCCATGTAGTCGGCCTGTCCGGTGGCGTTCCACCGCCAGTCCTCCAAATGCTCGGCCTTGAGCATCCGCGGATCACCCGCAGAAATCGTCCATCGTGGATTCTCTTTTCCAGAACTACGAGCATCACCTCGTGATCCAGGCTGCCGAAGCAGTCTCCTCGTCCGCTGCTACGAGCGGCGCACCACCGTCATCGACACATTCTTCGACCTCGCCGACACGATCATCACCGTGCGTAGTCTGATCCGGCAGGCATGGACGACTCACCGCTGGGACGAACGCCCGAACCACCGACCATGACCGCGTATCCCTATCCGCGCGGCCTCTTAGCCGCGCAAGCCCCGGCGAGCGGCGGTGTGGTGTGCACCGTGGCCGCCGACCGCAGCAGCTCTACAGTGCCCCGGCTCGCTGGCAGGAGAGGTGGGCGCAGCCGCCGACTGCGTCAGCCGCCGACTCGGGCCGGCCGACTGCGCCCTGTCGCCGGTGCCCCTTTCCGAGAAGCCGGCGCCCGGTCGTCCGCAGGTCGCCGGGCTTCGGTTACGCGCCTGTCCGGCGAGCAGGACTCGTGGCCGGCTGTGGGGATCCCAGCCCAGTGACCGACCCGCAGCTGACCGATGATCGGTGTCCGATGACGGCCGGACTGGTCACCGGTCACGCCAGATCCACCTCCACCGGTCACCGTGACCGATCGCCCCGCCTCACCGCGGTGGCGGATGGGCTTGCCCAAGGCCAACCGGGCTTGCCGAGCGTCGCATCCACCGGTCACGAGGGCTTGCCGCATCGGCCAACGAGACCTTGACGGGCCGCGGCATCAGCCCGTCACCTGCACTTTGGCGATCTTGATGGCATGCCTTTGGGCAAGCCTGCCTGAGAAGCGTGCCCGAAGGGGGAGGTGCAGCGGGGCTCGTGCTCGTGGGCGGGTTGGTCTGCGGCCCTTGCGCTGAGCCAGGGCCGGGGCCGGGCGAGAACCACACCATTCCCGCCACCAACGCCAGGGTGAAGAGGCCGGCGCCGCCCAGCACAGCCACCAGCGGGGAACGGCGGAGGAACGGCAGGTGTGCGCGGCGGGTCGCGGCCCGGTGCACGCTCGTCTGCCACTCGGTGTCCGCAACCGGGGCGAAGGCACGGTCGGAGTGGGCGGTGGGAGCGGAGAGGGAGCTTGCGGGGGCGGCGGCCCTTGAGCCGGTGACGTGCGGCCGGTCCGGGCGGCCGTGATGCTGGTGTTCGCTGGGCAGCGGTTCCCGCGCGCCGCGCCAGGCTCCGCGCCCGAACCAGTCCGCCACCTCCTCAGCCGTGGGTCGGCTCTCGGGCTCCTTGGCCAGCAGACCGAGCAGATAGCTCTCGAAGGCGGGCGGTAGATCGGCGCCGAGTTGCCGGGGTGGGACCGGGGCGGCATCGAGGTGCTGATGGAGCACCGCGATCGCACTGTCCGCCTGGAACGGCGGTCGGCCGGTGAGGAGTTGGTAGAGCACGCAGCCCAGGGAGTACACGTCGGATGCCGGGCCGGCGGTGCGGCCCAGGGCCCGCTCGGGCGCGAGGTAAAGGCTGGTGCCGACGATCTGCCCGGCGGCGGTGAGCGCGGCGCCGGGGTCGTCGAGGAAGCGGGCGATGCCGAAGTCGCCGATCTTCAGGGTTCCGTCGGCGCCCAGCAGGAGGTTGGCCGGCTTGATGTCCCGGTGCACGATGCCCTGCCGGTGCGCGGCGGCCAGCCCAAGGGCGGCCTGTGCGGCGATATGAGCCACGTGCTCGGCGGGCAGCGGTCCGGAGACGGTAAGCCGGTCGGCGAGGCTGTCCCCATCGACGAGCTCCATCACCAGGAACAGACGGTCTTCGTGCTCGCCGAAGTCGAGGACGGCGACCACATGCGGGTGGCTGAGGCGTCCGGCGGTCTGCGCCTCCAGCCGGAAGCGGGAGGGCGCGGTGGGGTCGGAGTCGTGAGGGAGCAGGAGTTTCACGGCGACCGGTCTGCCGAGCGTCTCGTCGAAGGCCCGCCAGACCTCCCCCATCGCGCCCCGCCCGATGGTGTCTCGCAGCCGGTATCGGCCCGCTATCAGCACTTGTTCTTCATCCTCATGCCCAAAGACGTCTTGATCGCCGTAAGCCATGACTCACCGTGGGGCGCGGATCAAGGTGCGGGATGCCGCAGCGGCCCCAGCGTACCGGCCCCGCAACCTTGTCTTTCCGGGCGGCGCAGCGCCCGGCTGCTACGGGCAGCCCCGCCGGAGGACAAGGATGCGTGCATGGTTGGCGGCCGAGTCGTGACGGCTTCGAGTCGCTCTCTTCACAAGAGCGCTGGATTGGTGACCATCTCTCGCCACCAGTGACATTCCAGGGGCACAGCACGCAGGAAGGAGTGACCCGATCATGAGGGTCGAGGCGCTCGCTCTCCTGGAGGGGGTACGCGGGCGCCGACCGCAGGAGCGGGCTGGTTCCCCCCGTGCTGGCCCGCTCCTGCGCGCATACGGCAGCCCGGGCGTCCCACGTGGCAGTGGCCCGCGGGCTGTCGTCATCAGTGAATCCCTCAAAGGCCGTCGGGTAACACCGCTGGCATTCTTCGGTGCAGCGGGCCCGCAGAAAGTGGATGAGGCCATCAGAAGAAGCGGATGCTGTCATGCAGAGCGCCGATGGCGTTCGTCGCGGGGCACGGGTGTCGGTGCTGGCTCTGCGCTCGGTGCCACTTGGCGCCCCGGAGTTCTGAAATCCGCGTTCTCGTGGCCCAATAGCCAACACCTTGAACTCAAGGGATCCAAGGCGAGTGCACTCGGATGATTACCTCATGCCGGTCTTTTCAGCCAATCGATGAGGCGAGCCCACCAGCCGCCCCTCGATCGGCCCGGTGGACTCCCGGGGTACCCAGGAGCGCGTGTGCGTCGCGACGCCCCGCCCTGTCGGGCTGGCACCGATTCCGATCGAGTCGTCGCCTCCACTGCGCGTTCACGCTTGCGTTCCGCGGGCTCACACATGCACTGCTGAGCCGTTGGCACACCCATGAGCACTTGGTCCACATGCCTTCCGCAGCCCTCATAGGTCAACTTTCGGCACGACCGACAGACAACACGTTGGCACATGATTACCCTCCCTTAGTTCTTCGTTTGATATCCATGATATTCACGCCATCACCACAAGGAACTCCAGAATTTACACCCCCTCCATAAACAGTTGACTTGTGTCAGTGCGGGCCGCGATCACGCAGTTGAATCACGATTCAGGCAGCCTCGCCGGCGATCGCAGATATCCGGACATGAGAGGCAGGTGTCGCAAATCCGTCGCGGAGAGTATCTCACCAAGTAGTGCCAAGTGACCTGTTTGGGAAAACTCCCTGAGTTGCTCGGAGCACCGAAACAATGGTTGCATCACGGCCGATCAAGGGATGGATGCACAGCGCCTTATTGTCACTGCCCGCCACCGCATTGCTTTTCAGACCGTCGACCGGGCACAGCGAGGGCAGGAATCGAGAACGGCAACCGCTCTCCCCGAACGGGTGGTGCGCCGGTCAGGAAGGAGCACCGTGGGTTGCTCTCACGCCGCAGGATGCCCCCTTTTCCCCCTACTTAAGGCGAGCTTGCAAGGTTGGCGCGAATACTACTGCGACAGCGCGGATCGATGGCTCGGCTGTGCGCGCTACCAGATGTCACTCACCGGCGAGCGCGTGCCGATCAGCCTGCTGCCCAACGGAGCCCGCGCGCGACACCTCGAAGCCCCAGCCGAGGTGGACCGATCCGGCGCCACTGGCCCGACGGCGGTCCCCCGACAGCCCCCGCCGCCACGGCCCGCTCCGGGGTCCCCGGAGCCCGGGTCCCGGCCCCAGCCGGCACCGCCCCGGCCACATGAGCACTCAGGACCTGGAACCGCGATACCGGAGACCATGGCCCAGTTCGGGGCAACACCTACACCAGCGGCTGTCCGGCATGACCAACCGTCACCGTCCCCACAGGTTGCCCGACCTTCGGACCGCCTCGCTGCGCCCGCTGCACCCGCTGCGCCCGGCTCAAAGCGCGGCTGGTGGGCTCGATTTGCCGATTGGATGAGAGGACCCGCATGAGTACCTACTGGCCCTGGTGGGCGGGCGCTATCGGGCTCGCTCTGATCACCATCAACCACACTCTCATCACCGACCGGTCTCTCGGAGTGTCGGCCGCGTGGGATCGCGTGCTGCACTGGCGTCGCGAACGCCAACTCGAGCGGATGGACGAGGAGTTCGCCGACGACCAAGCTCTGGCTGAGGCGCTTGCCGCAGCCACAGCGGAGCACTTCGGCGCCGGCGCCGGCGCGTCTACCGTGCCGCAGGAACCGTACGAGAAGTCGCAGCCGCTCGAAGCCGACGCCGAACCGGCGGCGAGTGAGCGCCCGGCAGCCACGAGCCTGCGCCCGGCCCCGCTGGTCACTCAGGCTGCCCTGCTGATGTCGATCTTCCTCGGTGGGTTCATCGCCGCGGTCACCTCCGGGCGGTTCCACCTCCGCTACGACATGGGCCCGGGTTTTCGGAACCTGGTCACCGCCGATCCGACCACCATGATCGCCGTGCTGTTCGTGGGAGGCGTGCTGGTCGGCTTCGGCACTCGGCTGGCCGGTGGGTGCAGCTCCGGCCACGGACTCAGCGGCTGCGGCCGGCTACGCCCGGTCAGCATCGTCGCGACCGCCGTGTTCTTCGGCACCGCCGTCGCGGTGTCGTTCCTCCTGTGGAAGGTGATCTGATGCGCACCCGGGGCACGATTCTGCTGGCCACCATCATCACCGGACTGGCCCTCGGTTATACCGTCACGAACATCGGCTTCGGCGACTACGCCGAGCTGAACCGCATGTTCACCTTCCAGGACCTGCGCATGTTCCTCTCCTTCGCGGGTGCTGTCGGGATCATCGTGTGCGCGTTCGCTCTGCTGCCGGTACGCCGCACCCCAGGGCGCATCCACGCCGGCGTGATCCCCGGCGCGGTGTTGTTCGGTACGGGCTGGGCGATCTCAGGTGGGTGCCCTGCAATCCCGATCATCCAGGTCGCCAGCGGATACCTGCCTGCCCTGATCACCATCGTCGGCGTCATCGTCGGTATCCGGTTGTGCCGCTGGGCCAACGCCCGATACTTCCACCTCGACCGCGGCTCCTGCGGGCTGTAACCAAGCACGCCCACCGACACGAGCCATGAAGGTTGGGGCTCTTGCTTTGACGATCTCCCCGACGGCCTGCGTCGCCCATGCCCACCTGGGACTGGGCGACGCAGCGCCCGGCTCCCGCGGCGTCACGGACCGCGAAGCGGCCGGGGTGCGAGCGGTTGCGTCGACGGCCGGCCAGAACGCCCCCATCAGCGTCCGGAAGACGGCCTCGTCGTCCTGCGCTGCCAGGTGGGGCAGGTACGGCGTAATGGCCGGATAGCGCTCGGGGGAGATGGTGTGCACCGCTTCTAGGGAACTCCATCGGCCTGCTGGAGAACGGGCGCACGGACGACATGCAGGGATCGGGAAGAACGACGCATGCCTGTCAGAGGCAGCTGTCACGATGGTCAGCATGGCTGCCAAGAGGTGTGACCGCTGTGATCTGTTCATCGGGGAAGGCTGCGACTGCCCATCAGACGGCTCAGCTCCGCGAGCCGAGGTCGCAGCGCCTTCCATGCGGGCCGTGCGACAGCGAATCGCTTCTCCCGACAGGATTCTGATCTCGCCGCACGGGGTGGCACACCGGCTGGGGGCTCCGCTGGGGTTCACGGAAAGATCGCCGGGCGGGTACGGTCCGCTCGTGCCGGTGGAGTTTCTGACTGATGAGTTCTTTCCGCTGTTCATTTCTGTCTCACGGAGCCTGCGGTTCAGTCTCAGTGACGGGTGGGGCATGAGGCAGTTGGGCTGACGGGAGTGCGCCGCGGCCCTGGGAGTGATCAGGGTGGAGCTCGCCTTCGTACAGTCGGGGTTGCTGGGCCGGTACCTGGACAGTGAGGTGGTCTCGGCCGAGGAGGTGGCCGCGCTGCTGAGGCGGCGGGGACTGCTGGACGGCATGCCGGTGTTCCTGGACGACGAGACGATGATGCCGCTGCCCGCTCTGTCCGAGTGGAGCCGGTACCTGGCCACGGGACTGCTCGACGAGACCACGCTGCGGGACTACGGGTGGATGGCGGCCCGGCTGGATGGCTATCTCGCCGGCTTGGGCAGCGATGTCCTGTCCGCGACGGAGTCCGACCTGGTCGCTTACCGCAACTGGCGGCGTCTGTGGCAGAAGAAGCCGGTCGCCGCCAGGACCTGGGGGAAGGAGGCGTCCATGCTGGATGATCTCTACCGCTTCCTCGTCGCGCGTGGCTCACTGCCGGCCCAGCCGGTGCGTCTGGCGGCCCGAGGTCGGAACGCCTTGGCTCCGGGCGTGCGGTCGAACATGGACATCCGGCACCTGACCTTCGAGCAGTACCGGTACTTCCGCGACGTCAGCTTGGGCGGGCAACTGCCGGACGAGCAGGTCAACCGGGGCTACCGGGGCTGGGCTCCGTTGCGTAACCGGGCTGGATCGGACCTGGCCCTGGGCACGGGGGCGCGATGGCGCGAGTGGGCCACAGTGCTGCTGCCCGAGATGGGGCTGTGGCCCGGGATGCAGGGCGGCAGCTCGGAGTTCGAGGTGCAGGCGTGCGCGAAGTACGGCAAGGCCCGCACTCTCTACGTCCCCGAAGACGCTGCCGCGTCCGCTGACCTGTTCTGCGTCCTCGAACGTCCGGAAATCGTCCGCGCTGCCGCCAGGACCCTGGAGCGCAAGGCCCGCGACCTGTTCGTCGTCGCCGGTGTCGACGTCGCCGGCGGCGTGGTACGCGGAACGCTGGATGGTCTCGACCGCGAGTTCCGTATGTCGGCCATGCCCGCCAAACTGCGGCGGATCACCCTCTACGAGGGCGAGTTCGGCCTGGAGGCCCTCACCTTGTTCGTCTGCCGGGGCGGGCTGATGCCCGGGGCGGACGCCTGGAGGGGGTACCGGCACCGGGCCTGGGAGTGGATGACCGCCCTCGCCGACTCCACTACGCCGCACCTGCCAGCACGCAGGTGGAGATGGCACGACCTGAGGCACACCTACGCCCAGATCCGCGCGGACGCCGGAGTGCCGCTGGACGTGCTGCAAGCCCTGATGTCGCACCAGGAGCCGTCCACAACTCAGGCCTACTACCGCGTCTCCCATCCCCGCCGCGTCGACGCCGTTCGCGCCATCGCCGCGAAGTACCGCTTCGACCTTTCCGGCGGCCGGGTGCGCCCGCTTACACCCGAAGCCGACATCGCCGAGCGAATCCGTGCAGGCGTCGGGTCGGTGCCGGTGCCCGCCGGGCAGTGCCACGAGATGAACAACGTCCGCGCTGACGGGCACGGCTGTCCGGTCTACTACCGCTGCTTCTCCTGCAAGTTCTTCACCACCGACTTCACCCAGCTGACCGAGCTGCGGCAACTGCGCGCCTCCAAGACCGAACAGCTCGCCCGCCTGGAAGGCGCCTACGGCAGTGTTCTTGCCCCTGGGCCGCTCACCGCTGCGCAACTCGAACTCCTGCGCCAGGAGATCGCACAGGTCGACGAACTGATCGGCAAGTGCGAGGCGGACCTTGACTCCCTGGGCATGCAGGAGCGGGCGACCGTCGACGCCTGGCACCACAGCAAGGACCGATTCGTCACAGTCATCCCCGTGGCGGCCGTCCTCGCCGGGAGACAACGGATCGAGACACCGACGATCGACCCGATCCTGCTGACGGGACAGACCACATGACCATCGCCATGACCGAATCCGAAGACCACGGTATGTCTGACATCCGGCGAACCCGCACGGTCATCCTGGACGCCGGCCGAGCCGCCGCTGTTCAACAGCGACGATCGGACAGCGAACGTTGCCGCCAACGCGTGCTCGACGTCCTCGCAGAGATGCGCAAGAGCCGGATCTCGCTGTCCGATGCCGAGATCACACGCCGGGCTGGCGTCAACCCCCAGTACCTACAGCGGCACGGCGACCTCAAAGCTGAAGCCATGGCCGTACGCGCCCACCTCGCAGGCGACCTGCCCCGCGCCGCTGCCGCAGCCAGCTCCCGCAGGGAAGCCACGCTCCAACTCGAAAACCGAATGCTGCTCGAACAGAACGCCGCCCTGCGCTTGAGCCTGAGCGAAGTCCAAGCCGAGCTCCGCGCCATCCGGATCGAGCAACTCGGAGCCCGCGCTCGCGACGGCCTGAGCATCCCGCCAACCCGCGATGGGGACCTGGACGAGATGAGGAGGCAGCGAGACACCGCGCTGGCAAGCAGCCGACGAGCCGAGGCCGACCTCGCATCACTGCGAAACGTCAACCAGCGCCTGATGGTGGAGAACAGCCGCCTGCTCCAGGCCACGTCCCAGCACGAGGCCTGAACCTCCCTATGAACATTGCACTCTGCTACCAGTCGAACATGCCATAGACCCACTGGCCATCGAGCATCAACCTGCGGAAACAGAGCTCACCGTTGCGCAAAACGGGCTCATCGACAAGACCATGCACCTGCTCGCCGTCGTCGACCCGGTCGACGACACCTACCGCCGCTTGATGAACCGGCAGCTCACCGTCCAGGAGTCCCGCCACCGGCTGGCCCGCACGATCTGCCACGGCGGCCGCGGCCAGATCCGCCAGGCATACCGCGAGGGCCAAGAGGACCAGCTCGCCGCCCTCGGCCTGGTCCTCAACGCCGTCGTGCTGTGGAACACCCGCTACCTGGGCGCCGCCGTCTCCCAGCTCCGTGCCGAGGGGCACAACATCAAGGACGAGGACGTCGCCCGCCTCTCCCCACTCAAGAACCGACACATCAACTTCCTGGGCCGCTACCTGTTCAACATCAAGGCCAGCGGCCCCGGCCAGGGCCTGCGCCCCTTCCGTGACCCGGACGCCGCCGAGGACGATGAGGACGACGACTGATCGGCGGCCCCAGCAGGGAACCCGTCAGGCGGGTTCAGCGTTGAGGACGTGCCCGGCGGGGCGGCGGGTGTGAACCCACGCGGGCAGGGCGGTCAGCGCTCCGACTGCCAGCAGGATGACGAGTGCGGCGGTGAGCAGCCACGATCCCGGGGGCGTGACCTGTACGCCGAAGAACCAGCACAGGACGAGTCCGGCCGGAATACCCGCCACCAACCCGGGCACAGCCGGTAGGAGTTGCGCAACAGAGAGCGCCGTGACGACCTGGCCGGGTGTGGCGCCGAGGGTACGGGTGGTGGTCAGGGCGCGCCGGGCCTGCACGGCGGTGCTCCAGCTGAGGAGCACGGTGTTGAGCGTGGACAGTGTCACCAGCGCGAGGGTGACGGCGAGCAGCACCTGGCCGATTTGGTCGGTCCGCACTTCGATGGGGCCGAATCGCTTGTAGGCGGGTTCCGCGTCGAGTTCGGCGTGGAAGGTGAGCAGCGCAGTGACCATGAGGGTGGTGGCGGCCGTACCGGCGGAGGCCAGGGCGGCGCGGCCGGGCCGGCGGGCGAGCAGCCGGATGCCGAGCAGCAGCGACGTGGGTAGATACGCCGTCACGGCGTTCAGGTGCGGGTGGTGCGTGAGCATGTGAGCGGGGTCGGCCAGGGCGTTGACGGTACTGGTGCGGGCGCCGCGCAGGGCGGGGCTGAGCGCACCGGTCACGGCGACCACGATGGCGAGGACGACCGCGGCGGCGATGGTGCGGGTGTCCGGAGGGCTGACGGTGTCGAGCAGCCCGGCGCTGGGGTCGACCAGGTGGGGTGCGGCCAGGGTCCCGGCGGTCAGTCCGAGCGCGGTGGCCAGGAGGGTCAGCAGCGGGTATTGCGCCAGCAGGACGGCGGTGACGGTGCCGGGGCCGGCGCCGATGGCCTTGAGTAGTGCGGCACGCCGGTTGTCGCGGGTGGCGCGTACGATGGCGAGCGCGGTGAGGGTGACGATCGCGGCGACGGCGAGCAGCCAGCCGCCGATGATCAGAGTGGGCTGGGTGTCCTTGATCATGTTCGTGTCCGTGTTGAGGACGTCCTGCCAGTAGTGGAAGTTGACCCAGCTGTCGGCGGTGATGGTGTGGACGGCCGGTGAGCGGCCGAACCCGTCGGTTGCAGCAGGGTCGGACAGCTTCAGGTAGATGAGGTGGACAGCCGGGGCGTCGCCTGCCGCCGCGCGAGCGTCGGCCGTGGTGAGCCACGCCATGCCGCCGTAGTCGGACGCCCCGGGCCCCTGCGCCGCGTCGCTCCACGGATACACCTCGATGGCCGCGCTGATCGCGGTCCCGACGACGGGAATGCTGCGCCCGCTGAGGGTGATGCTGTCGCCGACGTGCACACCGAGTGCCTGCGCCAAGCCGCGCTCGACCACTGCGCCGCCGGGACGCACCCAGGTCCCGGAGGTCACCAGCGGCCGGTCCACGGCGGACGGCGAACTGCCGCGCCCCACGACTGCGGAGTGCGCGGTTTGGCCGTGTGCCCGGATGGTGGTGTCGAACGCCAGGAACGGGCCACCGAGCGCGGTGACACCGTGCGCGTGTGCGAGGCGCTCGGCGAGGCCGGATGGGTCCGGGCTCGTCGTCGAGGCCATGATGTCGGGGCCGGCGGTGGCCGCGCGGGTCTTCGCGTACCCGGTGGACACCGCGTTGGTGGTCGCGGCGCCGAGTGTCAGGCTGGCGCTGGCGACGGTGACGACGAGCAGGAACATGACGGCCTCGCCGGGACGGCGGCGCATGTCGTGCAGGATCAGGCGCCATATCAGCAGCAGGTGTCCCATGGTCAGTCCTCCCAGCTCAGCAGTGCGCCGAGCCCTGTGCTGCTGCCGTGGCCGTGCCCTGTGCCGCCGTGGTTGCCGTCCAGGTGGGTGTCGTCGGCCACCGCCCCGTCACGCAGGGAGACGACGCGGTCGGCCGTGGCGGCGACCCGCTCGTCATGGGTGACCATGACGAGGGTCTGGCCGGCGGCGCGCAGCTCGCCGAACAGGCGGAGGATGTCGTGGGTCGCGGCGCTGTCGAGGTTTCCCGTGGGCTCGTCCGCGAGGACGACCAGCGGCTCGTTGACCAGCGCGCGGGCGATGGCGACCCGCTGCCGCTGCCCGCCGGAGAGCTCGGAGGGCAGGTGCCGGGCCCGGTCGGCGAGCCCGACCCGGTCGAGGAGTCCGGCGGCACGGTTGCGGGCGGTGCGCGGTGAGGCGCCGGCGAGCAGCGCGGGCAGCTCGACGTTCTCCGCCGCGGTCAGCTCATCCATCAGGTGGTAGGCCTGGAAGACGAACCCGACGGTGCGACGCCGCAGCCTGGCCAGCGCCCGCTCACCGAGGTCGTCGACGCGCCGCCCACCAAGCCACACCTCGCCCTCGGTAGGCCGGTCAAGACCGCCGAGAAGCTGGAGCAGCGTGGACTTACCGCAGCCGCTGGGCCCGGTCACGGCGAGCGTCTGCCCGGCCGGGACATCGAGGTCGACCCCATCGACGGCCCACACCACGCTCTCGTCCTCCCCGTACACCCGCGTCAGCCCTACCGCCCGCAGCAACGGCCCGGCCGCCTCAACGGGTTGGCGGCCGACCCATCCCGCGCCCGGGCTGTCGTCCGTACCCCTGCGCCGCGACCGGCCCCTGACCCGCTGGCTGTCTCTCGTCATCTGTTTCCTTTGCCTTTCCCACGCGGGGTGCGGGCGGACCAGGTCCGCTCGCACGCCTCCAACCAGCGCAGATCGGCCTGCAACCGGAGCGCGATGCCCTCCAGAAGCAGCCCGGCCTCCGAGCCCGTGTCGTGCGCAAGGGCGGCGTGCTGGGCTTCGGCGAGGCTGCGCATCAGCTCTCGCCGCCGGGCGTCCACGAGCGCGAGCGGATCGGCCAGGCCGGACTCGGCGGCGGCGACGAGCTTCAGGTGGAACTCCGTCACGTCCGCCCTGGGTCCGGCGCTCTCGTCCATCCATGCGGCCACCCGCTCCTGCCCGGCCGCGGTCAGCGCGTACACCTTGCGCCTCGGGCCGCGCACCGGCACGTCCTCACGCTCCTGGACGACCAGCCCCGCCCTTTCGAGCCGGGTGAGCGTCACATAGATCTGCCCCGCGTTCAGCGTCTCCCCCAACGGCCCGAGCGCCGCTACCAACCGCCTGCGCAGGTCGTACCCGTGCGACGGCTCCTTGGCCAGCAGCGCCAGCACCACGTCCTGCACGGACCACCCCTCCTCTACGACGCCTCAATGGATAGCGGTTAACTAAAAGGGCGTCAACCGGGACCCGAGCCCCATCCGCAGTCGGGGGACGTCTCGCCTCCGCGCCGCAGCGCCACATCACACGGTGCCCCTCGGCCCCGAGCCAGGACCGCGGCCCAGTACGACGCACGCGTACCGGCCGCCGCCTGACCGCGCTCCGGCCTTCAAGAAACCATGGTTATTTGAAGATCGGCGGATGCCCTCGACCGTCTCCCCGCTTCGCAGTGCTGGCCCGCACATCACACTGAGTTACTTGTCAGTTGGTTCGACGTTCGTTAACGGCAGGCCGAGTTCATCCGCGAACTCATCGTCCGAGGCACCAACGAGGGCCTGGACGCCGCCCGCGCCCGCGGCGCCCGCGACCTGCTCACCTGGCCCGAGAACACCGTCACCTCGATCGCCAAGCTCCTCGGCGTCAGCCGGAACACGATCTACAAGTACGTGCCCGAGCTGAAAGGCGGACGGATCGCGCTCGCCAACGCCACGGGCACACCAGGACTTCCCGGGCCCGCGCAACCTGCCGAGTAGCCGCATTGCCGCAGGTCAGCCATATCCGTTGTTTTCGCGGCCGATGATCCGGCTACCCCCTCCCCAACCGTCAGTCCTCATTGGCGGGTTCGGTCAACATGCGAGCCAACCAGTCCCAAGTACCGGCGACAGCTTGGCAGCATCCCGACCGAGCCGGATCACCGGCACAGTTCCGATGTTCTTCAACCTCCCGGGCTGTGCTGATTGCCGTCCCGGATCATCTGACGCAGGCTGGTGCGGGCCGCGGCCAGGTCCTGCTGGAGTTCTTGGACGTGATCGGCGAGTGGCCGGAGCTGGGCCAGCTCGCGTTCGAGCTTCCTGTTGGCTTCGGTGAGTTCGTTGATCCGCTCGGTCAGGCTCCGGTTGCTGATCTGGTCGAGCTGATGCCCGAGGTGCTGCCGCATAGCGGATCGAAGCTGATCGCGTTCGGTACGGAGTTCTTTGATCTCCTCGCGGGCCATGGCCAGGTCAGCGTGGAGACTGGTTGGCCTTGCTTGGCGGCCGTGGGCCACTGCGGCGACGGGAGCCTGTTGTTGCCGCTGGATGGCCGCTTGGACGTGCTCACGGACGCCCTCGGCATAGACGAGCCAGGTCGACACTCTTGCGGCGCGGGCGACGGCGGCGAAGGAGATCAGCTCGTCGTCGTCCAGCATCAGCCGGATGGTGTCGAGCACGCGTTGGCGTTTGACGAGGCTTGTCTGCCGCCGGGATTCAGCGAGGACGTCAGCGGGGGTTCGGGCAGTCACTGCTCACTCTCCGTTCTTGGCCACGACGGTCAAGGGGAGAAGCTTGTGGTCGCCGCCGGCCCGGACCCTGCGAAGGACTGCGGCAGCCTCCTCCAGCTCGGTCCGTTCGTCCTTGGGTAGGGCTGCCATCCGTTCGCGCATCTTCGCTGCGACGTCTTCGTAGGAGTTGATCTGGGCGGTGAGGTTGTCGATGACGAAGCTGGCTGCGTCCATTGCCCGAGACTTCTCGCGGTCGGCCCGCAGGCTGTTGGCGTGGTCCTCGATCGCGGGCAGGTAGGACGGGTCAGGACGGTAGAAGCCGCAGCCTGAGCACTGGAAGCGGATCGGGCATGCGTGTCCGCCGGCCTTGACGTTGGTCGGTTCGGTGCAGCCGCCGAACGGAACGGCCACCGACCGCTGTTCGTAGGCGGTCGACGAGCAGTGTGTCGCGGTCCCGTGCCGGTCGGTGACCATCAGGCTCAGGGCCTTGACCGCCTTGCGCTTGCGTTCCAGAGAGACCCGGTAGTAGCCCATGGTCGTTTCTGGATCATCGTGGTCCATGATGTCTCGGAGCACGTCGAGCGGGGTGCCGGCGTCGGCATGCCGCTGGGCGAAGGAGTGCCGGAACGCGTAGGGATAGATCAGGGACCGGTCGAAAGGGATCACGTTGCCCTCGGCGTCGACGGCGTCACTGTCCAGCGATTCCAGGCTGTCCACCCAAGTCCGCATTCCGGCGCTGAAGTTGTTGCTGAGCAGGTGGTCCGATCCTCCGGCGAAGGTGATCGCCGGGAACAGGTAGGGCTCGCTGACGCTCGGGGCGTCCGGCAGTGCGTCGCGAAGGGTCTGCCATTTCTCCATCGCCGCGACAGTGGATGAGGTGATGGGCAGGCGCCGCCGCATGCGGCGCCCTTTGTGGTTGTTCCAGATCAAGGACACGCCGTCGGGTTCGCGTTCGAGGCAGTTGCGGAGCAAGGAGACGACTTCCAGCGGGCGGCGACCGGAGTCTCGTAGGACCACGTAGGCGGTCTGGAACATGGCCTTCACGTGAGCAGGATCCGTCCCCCCGTAGGTGACGCCGGTGCCGAGCGAGGCGAGCTGGGCATCGAGCTGGCGGATGACATGCTTGGGAATTGCTTTGCCGATCTCGTCCTCGTTGGTGTCCTCATCCGGGATGCGCTGGGAGGGGCGGCGGTTGAACGAGCCCGGGGCGTCCAGCAGGTCGGCCAGACGCCCAAAGTCGATCGTCTGGTTGAAGGCGGTCCAAAGATCGGTGCGATATCCGGCGCCGTAGGGATGTCCGTCTTCGTCGACGGCGGCGGCGATCTCGTCGAACGCCGCCTGCATGTGCGCGAAGTCCAGGGCGGCGATGTCGATGCCTCCGCCAGGAAGCCGATTCATGCCTTGGCCTGCGAGAACGCAGGACTTCAGCCACCTTCTGAACGCCGGGCCGGTGGGCTTTTCGGCCTCGGCCCGGCGCCGGAGGATCCGGCGGAGCCATGGCTGTGGGACGACGGCCAGATCGATGCTGTCGAACTGCTTGCGCCGACCTGAGCGGGTGGTGCCCTTCAGCCCTGCTGTCCGTAGATCGAAGTGGTCCTGGCCTCGGAAATCATGACCACTAAAGGCGACGTATCCCTGGTGGACCGACCAGATCAGCTGGCGCAGAACCGACTTCTCGTTGGCGGTCCGCATCCGGCCCTTCAGCGTGTCGTCGGCCAGCAGCAGGCTGGTCTTGGCCGGCAAGGGCTCGGACAGTCTGGCGGCGCTCGCGCAGCGCCCTCACCAGCGATCCGGTGATCTGGCTGACGGTCGCGCCCACCATGCCAGGTAGTTCCAGGGCGCTGACGACGTCGCTGATGGTGGCCTGCAGGTGTTCGGGCAGCGCTTGGGCGAACCGGCCGGTCAGCCCGGTGCGCCGCAGGTACTCCTCCAGTGGCTCGCCGGGGTGGTTGTGGTCCCAGTACCGGCGCAGTGCGA
Source organism: Streptomyces sp. NPDC058000 (assembly GCF_042886435.1). Lineage (NCBI taxonomy): Bacteria > Bacillati > Actinomycetota > Actinomycetes > Kitasatosporales > Streptomycetaceae > Streptomyces > Streptomyces sp. NPDC058000. Next base: position 34,350 of record NZ_JBHVQS010000062.1, on the reverse strand, counting down.
GGTCGAAGGCCGGCAGTGGGCGACCGACGGCGCCGGCGAGGGCGAGCCGGACGGTGAGCAGGACGCCCTCGAAGTCGGTACCGGCTGCGCGGGAGAGGTCGATGCGGATACTGCCGCCCGTCGTAGGCACTGGCAAAAGCGCTGGCACGGGGGCATGAGTGTGGTCATGACCGCGCCGTTGCCGGTGGGGCCGCCGACCGCACGACCGACTCCCAAACTCATCGACATCGACATCCTGGAGTGGCAGGTGCCTCCCGCAGCTGTCCTCGGTCATCCAATCGAGTCGTTTGCCATCGAACCCAGTCGTTTCGGCTTCCCTGACAGTGAATCTAGTCGTGAGGGGTGAGCGGGGGGTGCCTGGCCGTCCCTGCTGGGGCGGACGGGGCCGTGCCGTACGTCGAGGTGTCGTGCAGGCAGGGCGTAGGCGGGCGTCAGCAGCGTCCGTGTCGCCTGGCCCAACCACCACCTGGAACGCACGACGGCCGGTGCCCGTACAGCCATCTGCGTCCTCACCCACGACGCCAAGTTCGACATCCCTCTCCTGCGCCGGGCGCTCACGCTGCCCGTCGGCTACGTCGGCGCGATGGGCTCCCGCTGCACACACGCTGACGGCCGTTACTGTGTGTGGCGCAGGGTGAACAGCCCGCTGAACGCGGTTCGTTCGGCTTGCCTGCGGGATGCGGGGGTGCAGGTTGGACAACTCCATGCCGGTGGCAGCTGGTGTTCCGCCCATCCATTTTGGAGTGCACGAACTGCGGACCGGAAGCGCGGACGGGGCACGGGCCGACTTCGAGAAGATGCTCGCGCAGCTCGCCAGTGCGACCAATCCGAACGTCCGGATGATCGCCGCGAATCCGGGCGACTGGGGAATCGACGCTTTCGCCGGTGACCTCGGGGGCGCCATCACGGTCTGGCAGTCCAAGTACTTCATGCCGAAGACCACAACCAGCCAGTCGCAGCAGATTCGCGAGTCTCTCGCGAACGGGCTGAAAGCCGCGGCGGCCAACGGTCACACCATCACGCTCTGGATCCTGTGCATCCCCTCCAGCATGGACGGGCCGGCAGCCCAATGGTGGGACGGCTGGAAGAAGCGGCAGGAGAAGGCTCATGGCCTCGTCATCGAACTGTGGGACGAGACCAAGCTCGTGAAAAAGCTGCTGAGCCCCGAAGGTGACCAGGTACGCCGCGCCTATTACGAACCCTTCACGGCGCCCGCCGACCCCTCCCAGGAGCAGATACGCCTCGTGCTGGACGTGGAGGAGGACAAGGCGGCGGCGCTCGACTCGGCTCTGTTCGTGCGCCAGATGACCGAGGCCGGCCACGTCGAACTGGACTCGGCGAAACGGCAGTTCTTCAACGCCGACCTGGTGGCACGCGAAGTCGCGCACAAGGGCGTGCCAGCTGAGGTTGCCGCACTGAGCTCTGCTGACGCCACCCTTCACGGGGTGTGGGAGATGCAGTTCAACGAGTGCTCAGCCGAGGGCACCCTCGCTGCTCTGAACGGCCGGGTATGGCGCGAGGTGCGCGGCGAGCACGACAAACTGCCAAGGTGCTGCGTCTGGAGGTGACGCACAGCTGGGGTCTGGTCCACCGGCTGGTCGACAACCGTCGGGCAGGGTGGGTCACGCACTGGCGGCAGATCGCGAGCGGTCATGCCGACGACTGAGGGTTCGCATCCGTCCGTACCGCTCGACCACTGATGAGGAGCATGCCGTGCAAGCAGACCGGCCGGTTGTGATGCCCGAGGACGAGGTACCTTTCCGTCTCGCTCAACTGCTGCTGCTCCTTGACGCCGTCGCCGCGCAGGACGCAAACGGGGCGACCCTGGAACGCATCGGGTACTACGACTTCCTGTCCGCGAACCCCTTCCTCGTGATTCCCTCCGAGGGCCGGGACGCGAGCCTCCTCCGGCTGGCCGGATTCGACCCGCAGGTCCTTGCCTACGCGTCCTCTTCACAGCGATTCACGAGCCGGCGAGAACGGATCCAGCACGACTTGGCGCTCCTGGTGGCCTATGGGTGCTGCCGGGTCCGAAATAGCAACGGCTCCCTCACCTACTCGGTCACAGAGGCCGGTCAGCACCTCGGCGGGCAGTTCACCGCCACCTACGCCACCTCCTTTGCTACCGCCGCCGACATCGTCGTCCGCCAGCTCCGCAAACTCAGCGACAAAAGGCTGCGCGAGCAGACCGCACGGTGGCTCAGGCCGGACGGACCCGGCGGACCCGCGGCTGCCCTCATGAGCGTCCTGGGGCCAGGACCGTTGCTGGAAACGTCCTGGGAGGGATGATCACCATGGAGCCGCTTCCCGGCATCCGGATCCGCCGTCTACGCCTGGTCGGCATGGAGCGGTCCTACGACGTCGATTTCACCGCCGAACAGCGGGTACGGAACCTCTCCGTCATCGCCGGGGCATTCAGCTCCGGCAAAACAGCGGTCCTGGAATTCATCGCCTACGGGCTCGGCGGGAAACGGCACCCCCGCCACCAGGAGGTGCTGCGAAGGGTCCGTTCATGCCTCCTGGAGGTCGAGCTCTCCGGCAAGCAGCACGTGATCGAGCGGTCGGTCGGAGAGCCCTCGAAGGTCGCCTTCGTACGCCGCGGAACGCTCGACAGCAGGCCCACCTCCAGGGCCGAGAGCAGGCCCATCGACCCGCCCGGGGCACCGGAGAGCCTGTCCTCCCTCCTCCTGAGTCACTGCAAGCTCGAAGGCGTCCAGCTACGCGAAGCGCCCACCAACAGCGAATCCCGCACGGACCCGCTCAGCTTCCGCGACTTGATGTGGCTCGCCTTCCTGCCCAACGAACGCGTCGCGGACAAGAACTTCCTGTTCGAGAACGACTACATGCGCAAGCACAAACTGCGGCAGGTCGTTGACGTCGCCTTCGGGGTCCATGACGACCGCGCCGTCGAACTCGGCCAGCGCATCCAGGAACTCGGCGGCCGGCTCAACCGCGCCAAAGCCGAACTCGCAGCAGCCCGTACCTTCGTCGTGGAGCAGGCTCCCACCGCACTGGACGGTGAACCCACACCTGCCGTCCACGAACAGGAGCTGGCTGACATCACGAGCCAGCTCACGGAGTTGGACCACCGGGCGCAGGCGGGAACGGAATTCGCGGCCCAGCTGCGCCACCAGCACAAAGAGGCGGCCCAGACTTCTCACCGGGCGACAGCGGTCCTGCGGGACTGCGAAACACAGCTTCAACGCCTGATGCCTCTCCGCGCACAGTACGCCGACGATCTCCTCAAGCTCGGCATGCTCGGCGAGGCACAGCAGATCTTCGACCCCCTGAGCGTCACCACCTGCCCCGCCTGCCTGAACCGGCTGTCGGCTCCCCCCACCGCCGACAACGGACGCTGCAGCCTCTGCCGCCACGAACTGACAGCAGCGGAAAGGACGTTGGTCCTGGGCGCTGCCGACACCGGCAGCCCGGCCGGGGACAACCGGGTGGACGTCGCGGCCGAGACCCGGTCCACCAAGGCCCGCCTCAAGGAGATCACCACCTACATCGATGAGCTCGGCGCCTCGCTCGCCGCACTCAAACTCCGGGCGGAAGAGGCGGCCGTCCGGGAAGAGGAAGCCGCCGCCGCGCTGGACGCCGCGACGTCGCCCTCCGTCTCACCGTTCCTCGCCGCCCGCGACGACCTCCACCGAAGGCGCGAACAGGTCCTGCGCCAACTCGAACAGGCCGAGAGCGCGGTCAAACTCCGCGAAGGACTTGCCAAACGGGCCGACGCCGTGGAACGCCACGAAGCCCAGATCGCCCGTCTCCGCGAGGAACTCGCACGACTCGGAGACGCCTCCCACGACCGCGATCGGGTCATCGCCAAGATCAGCGGCCGATACGGCGAGCTCCTGCGAGCCTGGCGCTACCCCAAGGTCAGTACGCCCTTCATTAAGACCGACCTCACCCCCTTCGTACGCGGTGAGCCGTACCAGGAAGCCTCCTCCGGCGCCCGCACCCTGCTCACCCTGGCCTGGCAGCTGGCCGTCTTCGAAATCGCCGTCGAAGCAGGGGCCGCACACCCGGGATTCCTCATGATCGACAGCCCCCAGAAGAACCTCGGCCACGGCGGCACCCTCGATGCTGTGATCGCGGACGCCGTCGCGATCGACGACTTCTACCACCACCTCTCCCTCTGGCTCGCAGAGCGCGGTAGCCGAGCACAGCTCATCGTCGCCGACAACAGCCCGCCACCGCTGGTGGAAAGCAGCGTGGTGGTGCGCTACAGCCGCAACGAGGACCGTCCGCCGTACGGGCTGATCGAGGACGAAACTAGTGCGGACGAAGAGGCAGAAGCCGACGCGTGAAACACCCTCCCAAACACGGGCCTTTCCTCGGTAGCAGGCTGCCCCCAAAGGCGCAGCGTTGCCGATCACTCACTCAGCAGTTGAAGCGCGGGCTCGACTCTGACGTCAGGCTGGCAGCCGCGTGTCGGTCAGCATCAGTGGCTGCCAGGGCTCGGACGGGTAGGGGGACCATGGCGCGGTGGGGGCGGCGGAGGCGAGAAGCGATGTCAGCTCCCAGATACACCACCACTGGTTGACATCCAACCTAGTCGACCCAGGTCAACTGGCTGCACACGACTAACTTCGCTGTCAAAGGACAGCAGCCGTTGTCCCGCCTCACTCAATCGAGTCGTTTCTCAACGAACCGAGTCGTTCGTCCTTCTGTCTCAGCGAACCTAGTCGCGCGGCTGAGTGCGCTAGGGGGCTGGATGGCTGTACCGGCTGGGGTGGATTTGGAGGGGCCGTCCCGAGCGGAGCCTCAGTCGCTATGGGCGACCGGCTCGGGGTCGGCGTCGAGCGCTTCGAGCACTGCGTCGCCGTTCGCCCTCGCCCACTCGGTCAGCATGTGGATCGGATCGATCAGCGTCATTCCGAGCGGGGTGAGCTCGTACTCGACGCGGGGCGGTACCTCGGCGTAGGCGTGGCGACGGATGAGTCCGTGTGCCTCGAGCCGTCGGAGCGTCTGGGTGAGCATCTTGCGGGAGATGCCGCCGATCAGCTCGACCAACTCGCCATGGCGCACCGGGCCCTTGCTGAGGCCGTAGAGGACGACCACGGTCCACTTGTCGGCGATGAGCTCGACCGCCAGACGCGCCGGACAGTCGGCGAGAAAGGGATCACCGGGAACGAAACCGCTCATGGCGTCAAAGGTACCTGCGCCTATGGCACCTGCTGGTTCCTATCAGGTTCATAGCCTGGGTTTTCCCCTTCCTAAGCAGGAGAGTCATGCGAGTCATCACTCAGCAGGCGCTCGGCGGTCCCGAGGTGCTCACCATCGTGGACGCGCCCGAGCCTGAGCCCCTTCCGACCGAGGTTCTCGTCCGCGTCAAGGCAATCGGGCTGAACCCGCTGGAGGCGCGCCTGCGCGCCGGTGAGTTCCCGCTGATCGGCCGGCCGCCGTTCATCCTCGGCTGGGACATCAGCGGCGTGGTCGATCAGGCGCCGCAGACGTGGCGGTTCAGGCCCGGCGACGAGGTGTTCGGGATGCCGCTGTTCCCGCGGGCGGCGAGTGCGTACGCCGAGGTCGTGTCGGCTCCGGCGCTGCACCTGGCACGCAAGCCGGCGTCGCTCTCACACGTCGAGGCGTCGGCGCTGCCGGTCGTGGGGCTGACGGCGTGGCAGGGCCTCGTCGACCTCGGCGACGTGACCGAGGGCGACCGCGTCCTGGTCCACGGTGGTGGTGGCGGGGTCGGCCATGTCGCGATCCAGATTGCGAAGGCGCTCGGCGCGCACGTGATCACGACCGCCAGCGGGAGCAAGCGGAAGTTCGTCGAGGGATGTGGCGCCGATGAGGTGATCGACTACACGGCGGTCGACTTCACCGAGGCGGTCCGCGACATCGACGTCGTGCTCGACACGATCGGCGGCGATACCGTCGAGCGCTCCCTCGAAGTGCTCCGCCCGGGTGGTCACCTGGTGACGGCGGTCGCCGCGGACGATGCGGAACTCGCCGCCAACTACCAGGCGGCTGGCATGCGTTTCAGCGGCATCGCGGTCGATCCCGATCCGGTCGCCCTGCGAGGTCTCGTCGAACTCGTCGAACAGGGCAAGCTCCGGGTCCACGTGCAGGAGACGTTCCCATTCGAGCGCGTAGCCGACGCGCACCGGATGCTCGACGGCGGCCACCTTCAAGGCAAGCTCGTCCTCACCATCTGATCCCTCGGCGGGGCCTCGCGTGAGCCAGTCCCCACTGAGATTTCCTCTGAGTCCCGTGGGTCGGTTCCGGCCCTTTCGTCTCAACGAACCGAGTCGACCTGTCTCATCCAACTCAGTCCACGCAGGTCACCGTCATGCGGAGGACTAGCTTCGTTGAGACAGGACAGCCGTCAACAACCGCTGTCGTGAGTCGTCGATAAAGCCAGTCCGGTCCGACGAGATCGCCTGCTACCTCGCCCACGCCTCCGCCAGCACTATGCTGACCGAGCTGGTCCAGGTCGCCGGAAGCCGGTCGGCCATCGAGTCCTGTTTCCAGGGCGCGAAGAACCAGTGTGGCCTGGACCAGTAAGTCGTCCGTCGCTATCCCGCCTGGTATCGGCACATCACGCTGGCCATGCTCGCCCACGCCTTCAACAGGCCCTGACCAGTAGGAATAGCGAACTGCAACTGGAGTACTAGGGGCTGTCTTCAGTCTTGATCATGTGACGGGGCGAAGGCGGTCCCGCTGGAGGCGTTCCGTCGGTCCGTTGCTGCGCCGAGCTGGGTGCGCCATCACACCCACCGGAAAATAGTAGCCATGGACATAGTAGCCATGTAATCTATTCGGCATGAGCAAGGTTTCACCGGGCCCCACGCCCGGCTTCCTGGTGTGGCGGCTCGCCAACAAGTGGCGCGTCGCGGTCGATCGCGCGGTGGCTCCGCTGGGCCTCACGCACGCGCAGTACTCGCTGGTCGCATCGCTGCATGGCATGCAGCGTGCCGGCGAGCGGCCCAGTCAGCGCCGCCTCGCCGACCACACCGGCCTGGAGGCGCTGTACGTCTCGAAGCTGGCGCGCGCCCTGGAGTCGGCCGGCCTGATCGAGCGCACCCGCGATCCCCGCGACCCGCGCGCCGTACAGCTCGCCCTCACCGAGCAGGGCCAGGCCGTCACGCGGCAGGCCATCGACGTGGTCCAGGAACTGCACCAGCAGTTGCTGGAGCCGCTCGGCGGACTCGGCGCCCCGCGGACGCGCGCCTTCACCGACGAGCTGACGACCCTGCTCGACGCACCTCTCACTCCATCCCTGCCGAACGACCAAAGGAGAACACCATGACCGCCACCGCATCCACCACTGCACCCGTCGCCGACGCTCGCGCCCTCGGTCTGGCTCACTACGCCGCCCGCGGCGTACTGGAACACGTCCTGGCCCGGCACGGCGCCACGTTCCAGCAGCAGGTCGCCCTGCGCGCCGCCATCACCACCGACGCCCCACGGACGCCGGACGATCTCATCGCCCAGGTCCAGGGCTCCCTCAAGGCCGACCCGGCCGACATCCGTGCCACCCTCGACGAGCTGCTGGCCAAGCAGCTGCTCATCACGGACGGCACGCACCTTCGCCCCACGGACGCGGGGCGCGAGCTGCTCGCCGCCGCCGGCGCGGAGACCGCCCCCATCACCGCCCGAATCTGGGGCGGGATACCCGCCGAGGACCTGGCCGCCGCCGGTCGCGTCCTCGCCCTGGTCGCCGAGCGCGCCAACGCTGAGCTTGCGGAGCTGACCGCCTGACCTCCCGACCGGTCCTGTAACTGACTGTGATCACAGGGTGGTTCGCGTGAGGTCCTTGATCCAGATCATGGAGGCGCGGAGATGCAGGCCGGCGAGGTAGCTTTCGGGTCTCTTGTCGTAGCGGGTGGCGATGCCGCGCCAGGCTTTCAGTTTGTTGATCAGGCGCTCGACGGTGTTCCTCGCCTTGTAGAGCTCGGCGTCGTGGCTGACCGGCCGGCCGCCCCTGCGGCCCTTGGTCTTCCGGTTGGCGGCCTGGTCCTTCTTCTCCGGGATGGCGGCCTTGATCTGGCGTTTGCGCAGGTAGGCGCGGTTGGCGCGGAAGGAGTACGCCTTGTCTCCGACGCCCGCATCGGGCCGGGTGCGGGGCCGGCCGACCGGACCGCGGACCCGGATCTTCTTGAGCACGGGGATGAACTGGGGGCTGTCGGCAGCCTGTCCCGCGGTCAGGATGAGCGCGAGCGGGCGGCACTTTCGGTCGGCGGCGAGGTGGACCTTGCTGGTCTGCCCGCCCCGCGAGCGGCCGAGCAGGGCGGCCTTCAGCCGCACTCTGTGTCGGCGCCGGATGCGTCTTCGCTCTTCACGTGTGGGGTCGTCGCCGTCGTCCTGTCCGGCTTGTCCTTCCGGGCTGCCCCCTTTTGCCGGGCCTTCTCCTCCTCGGCGGCGGCCTTCTCCAAGGCGGTCAGGACCTCGTCGTCCACGTGCATCCCGGCGGCGTCGTGGTGGGCCCGTGCGGTGGTGGAGTCCACGCTGACCAGCGAGAGGTCCACCTTGTCCCGCTTCGCGGCTTCGGCGATCAGGCCCTCAAGCAGGGCCTCGAAGACACCGGCGTCCCGCCACTGCCTAAAGCGGTTGTGGACGGTGGGCCAGGCGCCGAACTCGGCTGGCATCTCCCGCCACTGCCCGCCCGTCCTGAACCGCCAGATCACGCCCTCGAACTGCTGCCGCAGCCGCTCGGGATACGGGCCGTATGCGCCGATCGGCAGGTACGGCTCGATGAACTCCCACTCCGCATCCGTCAGTTGCTCCCGCGTCATGGAAGACGACCTACCAGAACACGTCATGCGACACGGGAAAGTCCCACAGATCGATCACGACTCGATACGCGCCCTAGTTGAAGGCGAGCCGGGCGTTGCCGCACCAGCGCAGCAGCTTCTGCTCCTGAGCGGGGGAGGGGGCCAGCGTGAAGCGGTAGGCACGCAGCACCTCGGTCTTCATCCGGTCCTCCTCTCAGCATCGGTCACACCGTAGCGGCGACCACTGACAACGCGTTGGCCTCCGTCCTCGGAGCCGGCAACGAGGTGGCCCGGCGTGCAGGTCACGGCCCCGGCAACACGACATGGCCGATCTGGCTGACGATCGCTCGCAGCGTGTTGTCAGCCGTGGCGAGGCCGGGTAGAGCTAGGCTGCTGTGCAGCGGCAGGACGCGCACGCCGCACGCCACGGTCGACCGGCACCCACGCTGCCGAGCCGACGGCCAAGGCCCCCCGGGACTTCTCTCGGTGTGGGCCCGTAGAAATTTGAGCCTGTCCGCCCTCATGTCCGTAAGCTCGGGTGGGGAATGCGTGGGTCCCCGCGATGGAGCTGGCATGACCAAGAGCGGAGCCAACGGCCCGAAGTCCCGTGCCCGCGCACGGCAGCAACGCGACCAAACCCACTACACCACCGCCCTACACAACCGGGATGCGCTCCAATCGCGCGGCCAGGTCGTTCAGTTCGTGGCGCGCTGTCTCAGTGATCACTTCTCTGCCATTTCAGGTATCGGCGCAGCCTGGGCGCGGCTGGGACTGCGGGTACTCCTCCTGGATGAACGGAAGTACCAGGTCCACAGCCCAACCGCGCGTCGTGTGAAGGGCAGGTTTGTTTTCGACGCGCCGCCCGAGCCTCCTGGACCGTTCTCCGTGCTCCTGTGGGAAGCCGCCTCGGGCGCAGGGCGCCTTGTCCGGCTGGACATGGACTGGTACGCCCAAGATCCGGCGCTCTCCTCGCGTGACGACAGCCCACTTCAGGACGCAATTCGCCATGCCTGCACGGCCTTCGACATCACCGTCCTCCTGCCTGACTTCTGTCTTGACCTATGGCGCCCCTACCCGGTCGCCGACCACTTCGTCGCAGTCGCGGGCGTCGGCGACCTGCCACGCCACGAGACTCGGCTCCGGATGGCCGGTCTCGACAAGGTCCTGGAGAAGTCTGCGCTCACTCCGCAGCAGAGCGCCGCCGTCCTCCGCGACCGCCATCTGGGATTCCTCAACGGCAGGGGCGCCGCCATCCACGGCCTGGTCTGCCGTGGCAGTGCAGAAGCCCGCGACGCCGACCCGGCCTTCTACGACGCGGTTGTGCAGGACATGGTGGACAGTGGCATCCCCCTGCTCGGCTGGATCGCCGAACACACAGGAAAGCTGCGGCCGTCCGGAGCTGTCCCCTCGAAGGAGCACCTGGGCGACGACGAGTTCGTAGAGCCGTACATGGCCACCGCGCTCCACCTCCTCACCGTGCTGCCCGGTATCCGGACCCGAGCGCGTAGGCAGGGAGCGCCAGCTCCCTCGGTGCCACCGGTCTCAAAGGCCACAGCGGTGGAGTGCGCCGCCCCCGCACGATCCTGAGCCCAGCGACCGAACGGCCCGCAGGACCGCTGGTGACTAGGAGGATTTCCCTGCCAGCCAGAGCCTTGCGGTTACTTCGGTCTCGCACTTGCTGCCCGGGCACGGTGGCTGTGGCACGGCGGTCTGTAGGGCGCGGCAGGGCCGGCTCGACATCGGTCGGCTCTGGAGTAGAAGCCGGTGCCGGGGGCAGGGCTGACCGGACCAGCCCGCTTCACTCGTCTGCTTCCGGCCTTCGACCTCCGGCGCTCCCGGGCCGCGCGTACTCAGAGCCCTGCCGTCAGTTGAGGACTTGGACCTCGCCGACGTTGATGTCGACGGCGCTGTCGCGAGTCTCGGTCAGCTGCCCGCTCTGCCCGCCGCCGTTCCAGTCGACCGTCCACGTCGAGGTGGCGGTCACGTGGTACGTGCCCGCCGGCTGGCTGGTGGAGGGCTGGCTGTAGCGGTAGCCACAGTCCGGCGACGGCGCCTTGCCGAACGATGCCTCGTAGGGCGTGCCGGCCGTGGTGCACGTGACGCTGTTGCCGTCACCCATGTTCCACACGATCTGGGTCACCCGCGCCGTCGCGGTCACGGTGACCGCGCCCGCGCTGGCAGAGGCCGTGTTCGGGCCGTACGTCTCGGCGCTCTTGCGCGTCCACATGTAGACGGGCATGCCGACCACGCCGCGGCCGCCGGGCTTCGGGGTGATGCCGATGTCCGGGCCGGACAGCCGCATTCGGTCCATCACTTGCTGGACCAGGACCGAGTCGTCCCTACATGCGCAGGGTTAGGCCCCGCCCGGTCGATCTTGGCGAACCAGCCCTGGGCATCCGGTGCGCCGTGTCGGACGCCGCGCTCCTTTCCCGGCAACCCTCTTTGGTCACCGCATCAACAGCACAGTTAGGCCGGGAGGGAGAAGCCCTCGGGCGGCGCGCCCTCGACGAACAGCATCCCCACCCGAGCTTTGCCCTCTCGTATCTTTCGGGCCTGCTGGTACTCGGGGGAGTCGTACCACTCCCGGATCCGGTCCATGTCGGGAAACTCGATGACCACGATCCGGGAGGAGTCCCAGGTGCCTTCGACGGGCTCGGGCGTGGAGCCCGCGACCCGGTAACGGCCGCCGTAGCTGAGGATGGATTTCTGGGCTACAGATGCGTAGGCCAGGCCAGCCTCCTCGTCGAGGACATCGACGTTGACGATGACGTAAGCGGGCATGGGATTCCCCGTTCCGTTGAACACGGCGTGTGCTGATGTCACGGTAGAGACTATTGACCACCGCCATCGGCGTCGTCCTCGGCGGCATGGTGGTGTCGTCCCCGCGCCTGCGGGGGTAGTTCGTCCCGACCCACCTCCCAGGTCACCATTCCGTGGTCGTCCCCGCGCCCGCGGGGGTAGTCGCCGTGATCTCCGAACGCCTGCGGCACCGCCAACGGCGACGCCCCCGTCCTCGCCCTTGGGGGCAGTGACGGGGGCGTCGCGCACCGGGTAGTGCTCGGGGAGGTGTCAGCCCTGCTCGGCTTCCGGTGTGCCGCCGAGGGGCTCGGCGAGGCGGGCGGGGAGGGGCGGACGCCTCACGACCCGACGAGTTCGATACCGATGGCGAGCGCGCCGAGTGCCTCTTTCTCCGGGGGTAGATGCTCCGGATGTTGGCGAGCTGCTGCTCACGGCTGGCCGTGGGGTTGATGTTCGCTGGCCCCTCGCCGTCGAGTAGTGCCTCGAAGTCGTCGTATCGGGCGACTCGCGTCACGCGCACTTCGCATGTCTCCTCGGTGCCCTTGGTCCGGAAGCGGATCAGGTGGCCCGCCGCGAGGTCTTCGAGGTGCGGGTACCGGACCCGCACCTCGATGCTCTTCCGGCCAGCGGTGACGAGGGTGAAGTAGCGCCGGAACAGGTTCAGTTCGTGGACGCGGTTCGTGGTGTCGGTTATGTGCGGGGATGCTCCTTGTCGTAGGCGCGGTCATGAGGCGGCCGAGTTCGCTGGCCGAGGCCAGAGCCTGTGTCTCTTCCCCAGGGCGTTTGGCAGATCAAGCGGCCTGTCGCATAACTGCGATCCCCGAACGCCTGCGGCACCGCCAACGGCGACGCCCCCGTCCTCGTCCCGGAGCGGGCAGGAACGGGGGTGTCGAGGTGGAGAATGGCCAGCACCTACGCGGGCCTGGGCAAAGTACGACCGTAGGTGTTCCTCCGTCACCGTGGCAGGTACGTCTTCTGCCATTCGATCGACGACATGTTCAACGCGGCCTCGGCAAGAGCCTGCGCGGAGGCCGTCTTCAGCTTCGCCACGCTGCTGTCGATCCAGGGCTGAACGTTCGCGTAGCCCTGCTCACGGTATTCGACGGCCTGGAGCAGGCACTCCACCTTGTCCGCGTCGTGCGCGCAGATCACTTCGAGCGAGTCACCGTTCTCGTACTCCTCCACGATCCGCTGTGCCCCGGCCTTCACCGACGGATGCGCGGCGGATACCTGGTCTGCGGTGACCGCCTCGTTGCTGGCGGCTTGGAGGTAGCGCCGGCCGATGTGCGGGATGTCGCTGACCCGGGTCTCCTGTGTGTCGTGCCAGAGGCCGAGGAGCGCTGTCTTCGCTGGGTCGGCGCCTTCCATCATGGCGAGTACGGAACCGATGAGGGCGACCCTGAAGCTGTGCTCTGCGATCGTCTCGGGATCCTTGACCCCCGCGATCCACCAACCGGACCTCTTGGCCCGCTTCAGCATCCCCATCTCCAGCAGGAAGCCTGCCGTGCCCTTCGCCTGCTCCTGCTCTGCGTCCGCCATGAGATGCGCCTCCGGTATGTCACGTGCGGTTCTCGCGTAGAACGTAATGCACTGCGCTGAGTTCCCGCGTTGATCGCGGCGAGATTGCGTTGTCGTCCAGAAGCTGGGTGGTACGGGCGCTCAGGCGGTCTGCCAACTCCGAGTCCGCGAGGGGAAGCCACGGATGTGCCGTCAGCAGTGCCCAGAGCGAGTGCGTGTAGAGATCCACGTACCCGGGTGCCTGGTGAAGACCGTTTACGAGCCCCCGCATCAGGCGGACGGGCTCCCAGTCGGTGGGCTTGTTCTGCATGAAGCCGTCGTTGGCCTGCGGCTCCCGTAAGGCTCCTAACCAGTAAGCCCAGTAGTTCAAGTTCGCGGTCTCCGCGGCGTCGTCGTCCGCCATCGCCCGGTCGATGAAGTCAAGCAGTGGCTGGGTGTCCCCAAGTCGCACGAGTGCGGTCGCCGTTGATCGTGCTGCGGCCCAGTGGGGTGTCCACCCTCGCGCTGCGATGAGGTCACGTCGCGCATGCAGCGCGTGTCCCATCCATCGGGTTGCGTCCGGTGTCCGGTCGTACGAGCAGAGGTAGAGAGCTTGCCGGTGAAGCAACACTCCGCCTTCACCTGCGCGGAGAGCCGAATCTGCGGTCTCTCGCAGACGCGAGAAGAAGTCGCTGCGGTCCTGCGCAGGCAGTAGTGGTGCAGCTGCCGCGGGGCTCCTGCGGCGCGAATAGGTCGGGCGGCTGGCGAGAGCAGATGGCACGGTGCCGTTCAGCGCCCAGGCGATCAGGTGGGCTGTTTCGCGGGTGTGCACCCAATCCGCAAGAGGGTGGCGCCTGACCTCGTCGGGGTTCACCGTGGCGCTGATAATGCGATCGGCGTCGAGGGCTGCGTCGAGGAGGCCAAGGGCGACCGGATCCGCGCCGTGCCCGAGCAGGCGTCGGCGGAGATCGAGCAGTGCTCCTGCCTTCATGTTGGCGAGCGGTCGACGCCCTGACTCCCACCCTTGCCAGGTAGCGAGGTCGACTCCCATGGCGTCGGCCATGCCAGCTTGGGTGTTCTGAGCATGCTGAACACTCTCCCGTGCCATGCGAAGCACAAACCCGGCGACAGTGCCCGTGGTTACGCGCCTCCGTGCAGAGCCTTCCGCGGCCATGCCGCCCCCTGTGCCGTCTGTTCCCTAACCCGTACCCGCAGTCAGTCCTACTCCATCGGTGACGACCGTAGGTTCAAGGAGCGCAATCGGCCAGAGCCCTTTCGGGGGTTCTGAGTTGACTCTGTAGCTGTCGGCCCCGCCCGCCCGCCTTGCCGTCGACAGCTTGGCGGAGAGCTGCCCGCCTCGCGCTTAGTCAGGTTGGACGGCTCAACCGGAGGGATGACCCCGTGATCACCAAATCCGCAAGGCCCACCGGGACTGGTGCTCCGGGCTATGCCCAAACCTTGCCCCGCACGCCTGCGGCGGCAGGCCGGGCCCGGTTGCTCGTCTCCACTGCGCTCAGCGCCTGGGGCAAAGAGGAACTGGGCTACGCCGGCTCTCAGATCGTCTCGGAACTCATCAACAACGCCGTTACCCACACCCGCTCTTCGGCCATCCAGGTGGTGATTTCGCGAGACCTCAACAGGGTTCGTATCGGCGTGGTCGACAGGAATCAAGACACCCCAACGATTCGCTACCCGGACGAGAACGCCGAGTCGGGACGCGGCCTGCTCCTTGTCGCCGCGCTGTCCGCGGCTTGGGGGTACGAGAGGAAACCGTGGGGAAAGGTCGTTTGGGCTGAGCTGGCTGGTGAGGGTAATTAGTGGATGCCGCATCGATCGTCCGTGAACTGCACAGGTATTCGCGGAACAGTGCAGTTGAACGGCCGCAACTCCACCTGCTTTTCAACGCACTTCGCAGTCACCGCCTTGAGGGATGCTGCATCCATGAAGATAGTTGCCCCCAAATCATGGTCGGTGCGGTCGTCATGAACGAGCGTGGCAACCTGCTCTGCGCCTGGCATGGCGATCGATGGGCCTTCATCGAAGGCAGTCTGATCGCTGACGACCAGTCCCTCCTGGCCGCATCCGTTCGCGTTCTCATGGAAACGACGGGTTGGTTTGAAGTCTGGGCAGAGGACGAGGATCTGGGCCCGCTGCACATCGATGTGAATGAGTCACCGGCAGGGGGACTCGTGTTTGGATTTCGATACCTGGTTCGCGCCAATAGTGATGACGTCAAGATTAGACCCAATGGGGTTGCCTATAGCTGGCGTCCGGTCTCTTCCATCGGGAATCCCGACCTTCGGGACACCCTTGGTCGCTGTCACCGGGCTCCCGACTCGACTTCTCGCCTCGCGGGGTCAAGTTAGGAGTGGTCGCTCCCCGGCCTATGAAGGCTGGCGCCGCGATTCCTCTGTCGGACCATTCGACCGATCTACACAAACTACCTTCTGCGTACGGGAATTTTCGGTGCACCAGCAACCCCACTTCCGCTTCGACTGCTCCGGATGTCGCGAGCTTGAAAGGGAACTGTCTAAAGCCCGCAAGTCGAAAAACTGGAACGAAGTCAACGAACTCGAAGTGAAGCGCAGGGGCCACATTCGGAGTGTTCAGCCCGACCCAGAACACTCCAAACGGAAGGTAATTCGCATGTACCGCGAAGGTGCTTCCCTGCGGGATCTCGGAAAACGATTTGGCACCACCCCGGAAGCGATGGGGGACCTTTTTCGAGAATGGGGAGAGCCCACTCGTCGCGGGGGACCAGGAAGGGAGAGGGTGCAGTACTCTTCCGACGCCAAAGTGAAAATGATCTCCGATTACTTATCGGGGGTATCCGTTGAGGCCATTGGCCAGAGGTACGGCGGGAGCCCCCCTACGGTCCGCAAGAACCTGCGCGAGTGGGGTATCCCGCTACGCACTCGTTCCGAGGCTGGAATGGCGAGATGACAGCGAAAGCGTTAGGTCGTTGCCCTCTAACTGCCCATATGACTCCCACTTTGGTGATGCCCTGACAGGTGAGGGCGGTCGCACACCGAAGTGGGTTAAGGGGCCGCCCGAGCACAGTCGTACTGCGTCCGGGCGGCCTTTCGCCGGCTGGCGAAGTGGCCGCTTCGCAGCCAGCAGTTCACCCAAGGTCTCCCATCGCGCCTAGCAGGAGGTAATCATGGGCACCAGTAGCTTACGTTTCGTGTGGCTGGAGGTCACAGGACCCTGCAACGAGTTCTGCGATCACTGCTACGCCGACTCCAGCCCGCACGGCACACACGGCACGATGACCGTGGCGGACTGGACGAACACCATCGACGAGTTCGCGGCCATGGGCGGCCAGGACGTGCAGTTCATCGGCGGGGAACCGACCCTGTACCCCCACCTCCCCAAGCTGATCGAGCACGCGGCCCGGTGCGACCTCGGCATCGAGGTCTTCTCCAACATGACCCACATCTGGCCCGAACTGTGGGAAGCATTCCGTGCGTTCGGGGCCAAGCTGGCCACGAGCTACTACTCCGACACCGCAGAGGAGCACGATGCCGTCACCCGTCTCCGCGGTGCACACAAGCGAACCCGAGCGAACATCCAAAAGGCTCTGGAACTGGGCATTCCGGTGCGTGGTGGAGTCGTAGCCACCCGAGCCGAGCAGCGTGTTCAGGAAGCTGCGAAAGACCTCTTCGACCTCGGTGTTCAGCAGGTCGGCGGCGACCGTACCCGCGCATTCGGGCGGGCCAGCAAGGGTGCAGCGCCGACCATCGCTGACCTGTGCGGACACTGCGCCCACGAAAAGTGCGCCATCGGTCCGAACGGCGATGTGTGGCCGTGTGTCCTGGGACGGTTCCTGACCATCGGCAACGTGCTGGAGACCCCGTTGTCCACCATCTGGGGGAGTCAGCGGATGGTGGAGGTGACGCGCGACATCGCAGCCGTCCACGGCCCAGGCAAAGCCCGTTGCGGCCCCCCGCAGTTCCTACCGATGTGCGGACCATGCGGCCCGTGCGTCCCCTCCGTCGGGCACTGCGACCCGAAGGAGGCTGGTGCGGCGCCGGACACGGCTACCATCGCCGCACCCGCGTAACTCCAGATCCGTAGGGGCGCACTGTGGACGACCATGGCGACGACTTCGGCAAGTGGCTTCAAGAGGGGCAGGGGGGTGTTCAGCGGTCCGACGAGCAGTGGCACATGATCGCCGGCTATGTGCGGCACGCAACCCTCAAGCTCCTTGGCCCTGAACAGATGCCTCTGTGCCTGCCGGGTGAGCCCCATGAATGCGGGCGGACAGCCCAACAGCACGTGCTGGCGTGGGCTGCACAACTCAAAGCTGTCTCTCAGCACCTCATCGAGGAAGCGGCCCCGTCGGAAGCACGGGCGGCACACGTCGCAGGGCCTCTGTACGAACGGCGACTTGCGGAACTGCGAGGCAGCGACAGTCCAGGACGGCCGACGAGCTGAAGACCAGGGCGTCCGCCCGCTGAACATCAGCGGGCGGACGCCTTAGTTACGAGCAGCCGCTTTGGCGCGGCGTCGGTCGGGAGCGAGGACGGCCAGCTGCGATGTTGACGAGCCGGGGTCCGGCGACGTCGCCGATCTTCCTGATGACCTCAGCCGGCAGGTGGTTGCTTCGTGTCCAGTGCGTGTCGTTGCGCTGCGCATAGTCAGATCGGTCCGTATGCCAGGCCGGGATGATGCCGTTCTTTGCTGCTTTCGACGCTCGTGCGCGCACGCTGCGGGGCCCGTGGACGCCGGCTGAGGACAGTTGCACCTCCCAGCCGATGCGTCGCCCGTCGGCTCCTTCCACGAGAGTGTCGGTCTGGATCCAACTGCGACCGATGCGGGTGCGCACCTCGCTGTCACCGTTGAACCCTGCGGACTCAGCTGCCCGCAGGATGCGTTCTTGGTAGGCCTTGTGCTCGTCGCTCATCGGGACGATATGGCGCGCTTCGTCTTCTGACTTCTCATGGACAGCCTCGCGGCGCCCGTTGGCCCGGAGCCGCAGGTGCATCCACGCGCCCACTCCGGCGCCTCGGCAGATTCCCCCGCACTGCAGTCCTCGCTCGGCCACCGGCACGTTGCGGGAGGCGTACAGCCGATCAGTTGCATAGATCGTTTCCCAGAGCTTCGGCAGCTCCGGATGGCCGAGATCATCGCGCGTGAGGTCGAGGTGGATCCGCAACTTCTCATGCCTGACCACGTTGGCCACGTAGTTCTCCTCCCGAGAAGACCCGTGATTCCACGTTAAGGAGGGGCTCTGACAACGGAACTTCCAGAGTCTGCACATACTGGCTCGCAGCGCATGCAATTCGCCATAAGAACGATTCGAATCCTTATTCGTAGCCGTGTGTCGATGCAGTTCAACGTGTTTTCGTAGGTCCGGGAGGGCCTAGACAAAGCGCATTGCGACAATTTGCAGCCAACGTGGCGCCCTAAGACCCATGCAGGAAGGAACCTTGTCCCTTCCGACCCAGCGACCCCAGTAGCAGGCTGCTTTGGCGTCGTGTTCGGCTCATACGCCGCGCGCTGGTGCTCCACCCGGCGAAGGCGTGTAGCAATAGATCCTCAAGGCGGCGAGGTGGTGCTTCGCCTCCGCCAGTTGCCGGCGCAGCTCGCCGAGGACGAAGTCGACGATCGCCCGATTCTGGACTGACAACCAACTCGACTGTCAGGGGTGAGGTTGGCCGATCCGGCCCGCAGTCTGGCCGTGCCCGCCAGGATGGGTTGGGTGACCACCCCGACCGCAGACCTCTGGCACGACTACGGACGTGCCCGGCACGCTACCGACCGGGCTGTCCCTGACACCTTTCGCTGGGGCTGGAGCCCGGGCAGCGGCCCCGGCCCGGACGTCTTCACAGATCTGGCTGGGCTGCATGTCAGTGACCTTGGCGCCGGAGCAGTCCTGCACGCCGCTTACCTGGCCCTGCACCACGGGCCCGCCGTATCGATGCCGCCGACGCCTCCCCCGCCCAGCACGCCATGGCCACCGATCTGTACGGCATCTCGCGCCGCGCCCGCGCGTCGAGCAGGCCGACGTGGTCAGCCACCTGCGCGCGGCAGCCAACACTTACAACGTGCTGTACAGCGTCTTCGGCGCGGTCGACTTCACAGAGCCGCGCGAGCTGCTGCCGTCGGTCGCTTCGTTCCAGGGTTGATCGCTCGTCCTTGCCGTCGCCATCTCGTTGGGGTGTCGCTCTGCCCTTCGTGAAACCGCCTTGCCGGTATGGCGTTTTTTGATCACGAGTGAAGAGAATTGATCGAACCTGTCGTCTGGGGCGTAGCGACCTTCAGGTCCCTGTTGAATAACCGCCGTGCCTAACCAAGGGAACCCGCCCGCAAACCTCGGCGACCGTTTGGCCGGCGCGGTTCGTACCGTGTGGGCCAAGCACGACCGGGTGACGGAGAAGTGGCTGCCGCTGTGGCGGCACATGGCGGACAGTGCTGCCGTCGCCGGGCTTCTGTGGGATCACTGGCTGCCGCGCAACGTGAAGGAGTTGATCGCGGAGCCGCTTCCCGAGAGGGAAGCCGATGGGCGGCGGTTGTGCGTGTGGCTGGCGGGGACGCATGACATCGGGAAGGCGACGCCCGCGTTCGCGTGCCAGGTGGATGATCTGGCTGATGTGATGAGCGCCGCCGGCCTCGGCATGCGTACGCGTAAGCAATTCGGCGACGATCGCCGGATGGCACCGCATGGGCTGGCCGGGCAGATGCTGCTGCAGGAGTGGCTCGAAGAACGGCGTGGGTGGACCCGCAGGGCTTCCGCGCAGTTCGCCGTGATAGCAGGGGGACACCACGGCGTACCACCGGACCACATGCAGATCCACAACCTCGACGCGCATCCCGAACTGTTGCGGACGCCGGGGCCGGCGGAGGCGATCTGGCAGCGGGTGCAGAACGAACTGCTGGATGCCTCTGCCGACGTCTTCGAGGTGGACGACCGGCTTGCCCACTGGCGAGGGGTGAAACTCCCGCAGCCGGTGCAGGTGTTGCTGAGCGCGATTGTCATCGTGTGCGACTGGATCGCCAGCAATCCGGATCTCTTCCCGTACTTTCCCGAGGAGCGCCCCCGGAGCGAAAGCGAGCGGGTGGCCGCGGCGTGGCGAGGGCTTCGATTACCCGCACCATGGTCGCCGGCCGAGCCACGCGAGCAGGCGGCGGACCTGTTCGCCGCGCGCTTCGCCCTGCCGCCCGGTGCTGTGGTGCGGCCGGTGCAGGAGCAGGCGCTCGCCATGGCCCGGGGCATGGAACAGCCCGGGATGCTGATCATCGAGGCGCCCATGGGGGAGGGGAAGACCGAGGCAGCCCTCGCGGCGGCGGAGGTGTTCGCGGCTCGTTCCGGTGCGGGCGGGTGCTACCTGGCTCTGCCGACGATGGCGACCAGCAACGCCATGTTCCCGCGGCTTCTGGACTGGCTCGACCGTCTCCCAGCCTTCGCGTCGGCGACGGCAGGGGAATCCTCGCCGGAACAGCGTTCGGTCCTGCTGGCACACGCGAAGGCAGCGCTCCAGGAGGACTACGCCGCCCTGATGCGCGAAAGCCACCGCACTGTCGCTGCTGTGGACGCATACGCCGAGGACGAACGTCCCGAGGGTGGTGAGAAGTCCGCCTCCGCCGACCTCATCGCGCACCAGTGGCTACGGGGACGGAAGAAGGGCCTGCTCGCCTCGTTCGCCGTCGGGACGATCGACCAGTTGCTGATGACCGGTCTCAAGAGCAGGCACCTGGCCCTTCGGCACCTGGCGATGGTTGGCAAGGTCGTCGTCATCGACGAAGTACATGCCTATGACGCCTACATGAACACTTATCTCGACCGGGTGCTGTCGTGGCTGGGGGCATATCGCGTTCCCGTTGTGGTGCTGTCGGCGACGCTTCCGGCTGGTCGGCGGCGGGAGTTGGCGGAGGCGTACACCGGGGGGAGTGCCGATGTGCTCGGCGACGCCACTGGCTACCCGCTTCTGACTGCTGTCGCCCCCGGAGCGGAGCCGGCTACAGCATCGCCCGCGGCCTCCGGCCGCCGGAACGACGTGGTGTTGGAGCGCCTGGCGGACGACGAGAGCGCACTGGCGGATCGTCTGGCAGCGGAACTGGCCGATGGCGGGTGCGCTCTGGTCGTCCGCAACACGGTCGACCGGGTGACGGACACGGCTGCCGCACTCAGAGCGAGGTTCGGTGCCGAGCACGTCACTGTCGCGCACGCGCGCTTCATCGATGTCGACCGGGCGCGCAAGGACGCCTCGCTGCTGGTCCGGTTCGGACCACCGGACCACAATGGCACGTCACCGCTCCGTCCACAAAAGGCGCACATCGTCGTCGCGAGCCAAGTGGCAGAGCAGTCGCTGGACGTGGACTTCGACCTGCTGGTGACCGACCTGTGCCCTGTTGACCTGCTGCTTCAGCGAATGGGAAGGCTGCACCGCCATCCCCGCGGTGAGCTGCAGAGCGAACGGCCTCCGCGCCTGCGGCAGCCGCGCTGCCTGGTGACCGGCGTTGACTGGCGGACGGATCCGGCGCCCACGCCCGTCAAAGGCTCGTGCACGGTCTACGGTGCGTATCCGCTGCTTCGGTCGCTAGCCGTACTCGCCCCACACCTTGGAGTGCCCGGGCAGCGCGGACGGCCGGTGCGGCTGCCGGAGGACATCAGCCCTCTCGTCCAGCGGGCGTACGGCGCCGACGAACCCTGCCCGCCGCACTGGCAGGAGACCATCGATCCTGCGCGGGCCCAGCACCGCGAAGCCCGTGCCGAGCAGCAGCGGAAGGCGGAGGTCTTCCGCTTGGACGAGGTACGAAAGGCCGGGCGGCCCCTCATCGGCTGGATCGGCGCGGGCGTCGGTGATGCGGATGACAGCAGGGCCGGACGAGCGCAGGTCCGCGACAGCCGGGAGAGCCTGGAGGTCCTGGTCGTCATGCGCCGGGGCGACGGCGCCCTGTGCACCCTGCCCTGGTTGGACAAGGGCCGCGGTGGACTCGAACTGCCCACCGACGCCGTACCGTCCGCGCGCGCCGCGCGCGCCGCCGCTGCGAGCGGCTTGCGGCTGCCCTATCACTTCTCCTTCCCTGACAAGGAGGCCCAGGCCCTCACCGAACTGGAAGAGCTATACGTCCCCGCCTGGCAGGAGAAGGAGAGCCACTGGCTCGCCGGAGAGCTGATCCTCGCGCTCGACGAGGACTGCCAGGCCCGGCTGGCGGGATGGAACGTGGCCTACGACCCCGACGAGGGCCTGTTGGTGACCCGCGAGGAACCGAGCAAGGAAGGGAAGCGACGTCGATGCCCGCAGTGCCATCCTTCAACCTGACCCATCGACCCTGGTTGCCCGTTCAGCTTGCCGACGGTACCGAGCGCGAGCTGTCCTTGTCGGAGGTGTTCGACCAAGCGCGCAACATCCATAGGCTCGTCGGAGATCTACCGACTCAGGACTTCGCCCTCATCCGACTGCTACTGGCAATCCTCCACGACGCCCTCGGCGGGCCCGGAAAAGGCGCGGCGCCCGCCGACAGCGACGAGTGGGAGGAACTGTGGCTGTCCCAGACGCCATACGCCGATCGTGTCGCCGACTACCTGCACCAGCACCGCGACCGCTTCGACCTGCTGCACCCCGAGCGTCCGTTCTTCCAGGTCGCCGGGTTGCGGACAGCCAAGGACGAGGTTTTCTCCCTCAACCGCATCGTCGCCGACGTGCCCAACGGGGAACCGTTCTTCAGCATGCGCATGCCGGGGGTCGCCCGGCTCGGCTGGGCAGAGGCAGCCCGATGGCTGGTGCACGCCCAGGCGTTCGACCCCTCGGGCATCAAGTCCGGTGCGGTGGGCGACCCCCGGGTGAAGGCAGGCAAGGGCTACCCCCAGGGCGTCGCATGGGCGGGCAACCTCGGCGGCGTCCTCGTCGAGGGGGACGACCTCCACGAGACGCTGCTTCTCAACTTGATGGCCGCGGACTCCACAGGGCTGCACACGGACCAAGCCGACCGTCCGGCATGGCGGGCCGATCCGTGCGGACCGGACGAGGCCCGCGACCTCGCGCACCGTCCCTACGGATTACGAGACCTCTACACCTGGCAGTCACGCCGTATCCGGCTACACCATGACGCCGACGGTGTCCACGGCGTCGTGCTGGCGTACGGAGACCGCCTCGAACCACACAACAAACAGCCGTACGAGCCGATGACAGGCTGGCGTCGCAGCCCGGCACAGGAGAAGAAACGCCAGGAAGCACTCGTCTACCTGCCACAGGACCACGATCCCTCGCGGATGGCCTGGCGAGGGATGGAAGGCCTCCTCACCGGCCGCGAGACAGCGACAGAGCAGAGCCGAGACGGCGCCCAGCGCCTACGGCCCGGCATCGTGGAGTGGATCGCCCGGCTGGCCACCGAAGGGTTCCTTCCGCGCGGCCACCTGATCCGCACCCGCGTCATCGGCGCGCGGTACGGCACCCAACAGTCGGTGATCGATGAAGTGGTCGACGACGGCGTCCTGATGCCCGTCGTGCTGCTCCACCGTGAGGACCGGCGCTACGGGCAAAAAGCCGTGGACGCCCTGAACGACGCGGAAAGAGCCGTCGGCACCCTCGCCGACCTCGCCACCGATCTCGCTCTGGCATCCGGGGCCAACCCCGAACCGCACAAAGACGCCGCCCAAGACCAGGGATTCGGCACCCTCAACACCCATTACCGCCGGTGGCTGCGGGACCTGGGCGCCGCCACCGACCCGGAAGAACACCGCGACTGCTGGAAGCGGGAGGTACACCGGATCGTCGGCGCCCTAGGGACCAGCCTGCTCGACGACGCCGGACTGTCCGCCTGGGAAGGACGCATCGTGGAGACCCCGGGCGGACCCCGATGGTTGAACGACGCCGCAGCAGAGCTCCGCTTCCGCAAACGCCTCGACGGACTCCTGGCCACCAATGACGACGGCCCGCCGGACCCACCGGCCACCCAACCTGCTCCCATGGAGTCGCCGGAATGACCACCAGCCATCCCGCCCCTGTCACGTCCAGTACGCGACAGGCACCCCTCGGCCCGGTCGGCGCCGCCGTCCATCAGCGCATCACGTGGCTGCAGCGGGGCTATCTGGACAACCGAAGCGACGCCGTCGGCACACTGGCCCGGCTACGACGCGGCATCGGCCGACCCGCCGGCGAGACCGCCGACCTGTGGGGCCTCATCGGCACCGAACCTCTATACGAGCAGTACGAGCGCCGCGAATTGACCGAGGACGCCATGCGGCAGGCCGAAGAGGCGGCACACGCTGCCGTCACCTTGTGGTCACTCCATCAGCAGTCCCATCACACCGTTCCCATGCACCGCAAGCCCGGCCCCGAACTCGGCACCGCCGTACGCCGCCTGGCCCCCGGCCCCGAGATCGACGAACCGACGCGCAAGCGCTTCGTCCGAGTGGGCACGGCCGCCACACCCGTGGTGCTCGCCGGGCGACTGCGCGACCTCATTCTCCTGCTACGCCGCGAGGCAATTCCGCTCGACTACGGCTTGCTGGCCGACCAACTCCACACGTGGCAGCGCCCCGGCGGCCCCCAGTCGGTGCGCCGCTCCTGGGGCCGCTCCTACCTCGCCGTCCCCCGACCCGCCTCCGGCAACGGCGAAGCGACAGCCGGGCCGAACGTGGCGGGCAGCAGCGACGGCCCGCAGGACCCCGACACGACCACCTCGGAGGACGACACCCCGTGAACCGCACCATCATCGACGTGCACGTGCTGCAGACCGTGCCGCCGAGCAACCTCAACCGCGACGACACCGGTACCCCCAAAACCGCGGTCTACGGCGGCGTCCGCCGAGCCCGCGTCTCCAGCCAGGCATGGAAAAGGGCGACCCGGCGAGCGTTCCAGGACCTTCTCGACCCGGACGAACTAGGCGTTCGTACCCGCCGAGTGGCCGAGCTGCTGGCCGAGCAGATCACCGCCGTGGAACCCTCGCTGGACGGCACCACGGCGATGGCACTGGCCGCCGAAACGCTCTATGCCGCGACGGGTTCGAAGATCGAGGTGCCGCGCCGGAAAGCCGAGAGCGCGAAGAAGAAGGGCGAGCCGGAGCCGCCGCCAGAGTCCTCGTACCTGATGTTCCTCAGCGCGCGCCAGATCGACGGCCTGGCTCGCCTCGCAGTCCAGGGAGCCGATGACATCAAGGCATACCTGAAGGCCAAGGAGAACAAGAACCAGGCCCGCGAGATCGCCGACACCCGGCACTCGGTGGACATCGCACTGTTCGGACGGATGGTCGCCGACTCCGCCGACATCAACGTCGACGCCGCAGCCCAAGTCGCGCACGCCATCAGCGTCCACCAAGTCGAAAACGAATCCGACTATTTCACCGCAGTGGACGACCAGAACGAGAAAGCGGAAGAGGCCGGTGCCGGCATGATCGGCACGGTTGACTTCAACTCGGCGACGCTCTACCGCTACGCCGCTCTCGACGTTGACCGGCTGCGCGACAACCTAGGAGCCGGCCGGCGCCCGGATCAACCGCTGGACGAGCCGGTACGCAGGGCGGTGCGGGCCTTCCTGCACGGCTTCGTGGCCTCCATGCCCACCGGCAAGATCAACACCTTCGGAAACCACACACTCCCCGAAGCCGTCCTCGTCAGCCTCCGCTCGGCCAGGCCCATCAGTTTCGTCTCCGCCTTCGAGGAGCCCGTTCTTGCTCCTCAGGGCTCCGGCGGCCATCTGCGCGGCGCATGCACCCAACTGCTCGCGCACGTCTCCGACATCGAGAAGGCCTACGAGGTCACCGGCGACAAGAGCTGGGTACTCAGGGCAGGCGCGGCAACCGAGCCGCTGGCAGCACTCGGTACCGCGGTCACCATCAGCAGTCTGCTCGACGAAGTGAGCAACGCGGTATCCGAACGGCTGGCGGGACAAACACCCCAGGGCCAGGACCATCCCGCATGAGCGAACGCACCGGCGTCCTGACGCTGCGCCTCGCGGGCCCACTCCAGTCCTGGGGCGCATCGTCACGCTTCGCACGACGTACGACGGAACGCGCACCGACCAAGAGCGGAGTGCTCGGCCTGCTCGCCGCGGCTCAGGGCCGTGATCGCGGCGCCGACCTCTCCGACCTTGCCGCGCTCACGTTTGCCGTCAGACTCGACCAGCCGGGCACCCGTCTACGCGACTACCAGACCGCGCACCACGGCGACACCGATAAGTCCATGCCGGTCTCCGAACGCTTCTACCTCTCCGACGCGGTCTTTGTCGCAGCCGTCGAAGGCGACGAAACCTTGATCGACGACCTGTACACGGCGGTGCGAACCCCGACGTTCCTGCCGTTCCTCGGGCGCCGCTCCTGCCCGCCGTCCCGCCCGATCGACCTCGGCGTCCATCGCGGCGGCCTTTGGCGGGCGTTGCGGACCGAGCCCTGGCAGGCTGCTGCCTGGTTCCAGCGCCGCCGTGCCCACGAGCGACGCATCGAACTCGAAGTGATCGCCGACCTCGCCGACGGCGACAGCCCCGGTGACGCACTACGGGACCAGCCGCTCAGCTTCGACCCACGTCACCGCAGGTACAAACTGCGCGAAGTCCGCTCAAGCGCCGTCACCGTTGCCAATCCACTGGGCGCGGCCCGCCGGACTTCCCCACCGCCGAAACACGACCCGATGGCGCTACTGGAAGACTGACCATGTTCCTGACCCGATTCCGCCTCAACACCGCGCGCATGGGTGCCCGTCGGCTGATCACCTCGCCGCAGAGCACGCACGCGGCAGTCATGGCGTCCTTCGCGCAGAAGCCCGACCACCAGGGTGCCGGCCCCCGGGTGCTGTGGCGCCTGGACCAGCAGTCCCGCAGCGAAGTGCTGCTCTACGTCGTCAGCCCCGACCGGCCCGACCTCACCCATCTCGTGGAACAGGCCGGCTGGCCGACAACGGGCGGTTGGCAGACCAAGCCGTACGGTCCCTTCCTCGCCCGCCTCGCCGCAGACGACACCTGGGCCTTCCGGCTCACCGCGAACCCCGTGCACAGCATCCGGCGGCACGACGCCGAGCCGACCAAGCGCACCGCACACCTCACCCCACACCATCAACTGGACTGGTTGCTCAAACGGCAGGGGGAGGCCGGCTTCGAGGTCGTGGAAAAGGCAGAGCGCCGACCGGATGGCCTCGACAGCCTCTGGCACGAGGTCGTCGTCCACAACCGCAGCGACCTCGCCTTCCGCAAGAGGAACGAGTCCGAAGCCCGCGCGCACAACGTGACACTGACCCGCGTCACCTTCGATGGACGCCTCCGCGTCCTCGATCCCGATGCGTTCCGCCGCACCCTCACCTTCGGCCTCGGCAAGGCCAAGGCGTACGGCTGCGGGCTCATGACCCTGGCCCCCGCGGAGTAGCCGATGACCACGATCAGCAGGCGCCCTGCCTCCAGCCCGCGGCAACTCACCCGCGTCGGTGACCGTCTGTCCTTCGTCTATCTCGAACGCTGTGTAGTGCACCGCGACGCCAATGCCATCACCGCCGAGGACGCAGAGGGAGTCCGTCACATCCCGTCGGCGACGATCGGCACACTGCTCCTCGGCCCAGGCACCCGGATCACCCACCAGGCCATGGCGGTTCTCGGCGAGAGCGGCGCCGTGGTGGTATGGGTGGGCGAGAACGGCGTACGTTTCTACGCCGGCGGCCGGGCCCTGAGCCGCTCCTCCGCTCTCGTGGAAGCCCAGGCCACGGCCTGGGCGAACCAGCGGACCCGGCTCGATGTCGCCAGGGCCATGTATCGCCTCCGCTTCCCCGACGAAGATCAGGCTGGGTGCACCCGCCGCCAGCTCCTCGGCCGTGAGGGCGATCGAGTCAGACGTTGTTACGCGGAGCAGGCCGCCCGCACCGGTGTCACCTGGCGCGGCCGCCGGTTCACCCCCGGCGACTTCAACTCCGGGGACGCCCCCAACCAGGCCATCACCGCTGCCGCGCAGTGCATGTACGGCATCGCCCAAACCGTGATCGCGGCGTTGGGTTGCAGCCCAGGCCTCGGCTTCGTCCACTCGGGCCACGAACTGTCCTTCGTCCTCGACGTAGCCGACCTCTACAAGACGGACATCGGCATTCCCGTCGCCTTCGAGGTTGCCGCAGAGGGCACGGAAGACATCGGTTCCCGAACTCGGCGTGCGCTGCGTGACCGCATCAACAGTGCCGGGTTGCTGGACCGGTGCGTGCGTGACATCCAGGGACTGCTCGCGCCCGCGGGAGTCGATCTCCCGGACGACGGTGACCACGTCACGCTTCTGTCCGACCGAGGTACCGAAGTGGCCGCCGGCCGCAACTATGGCGATCACGGAGACAGCCGGGGCGGCACCTTGGCTCAGGAGGTCGGTACACAGGATGCCCTTGCGCGGGATGGCGTCATCTGGTGACGGTCATCGTCCTCACGCACTGCCCGGTCGGTCTGCGTGGCTTCCTCACCCGCTGGCTCCTGGAAATCTCTCCGGGTGTCTTCCTGGGCAGTCCGTCCGCCCGCATTCGCGAAGTCCTGTGGGACGAGGTTCGCCAGTACGCCGGCAACGGCCGCGCCTTGCTCGCCTACTCCACTAACTCCGAACAGGGATACGCCTTCCGTACCCACGACCACAAATGGCATCCCGTCGGCCATGAGGGCCTCACCCTCATCTTCCGCCCTTCCAGCCACCCGTCTCGCTCATCACCTTCCTCAGGCTGGAGCAAGGCGTCCAAGCGCCGTCGTTTCGGAAACCGGGCGCCGTAGCTTTGCCGTCAACGGGTCGGCCCTCCGGGCATGTTTGCGCGGGGTGCCCGTACCGACTGCCCGGCACTGTAGGAGGGGGAGCCGGGCCTCGACGGGGGTGTCTTTGGGGCCTTGGCGGTTTCCCCGAGGGGCCTCGGCGTAGGGCATAGCCTGTGGCGTGGAGGTATCTCTGACCGAACGGGTTCCCGTTTGTCCCGTATGCCCTTTTCTCTCATCCTTGCTGAAACAAGCGTCGCCCCTTGATAAAAGTACAGCTCACGAAGTCCCGCTCCCCGCGCCCGCGGGGATGAGCCCCATGTGCGGGAACGGTGTGTACCGGCTTGGTGACCCGCTCCCCGCGCCTGCGGGGATGAGCCCGGAAGGACTCCCATGACACAGCAAGCCCCTCTCCGCTCCCCGCGCCCGCGGGGATGAGCCCGAGGCGAAGGACGCGAGGATCAGGTCACCGGCCCGCTCCCCGCGCCCATGGGGATGAGCCCGCCGGGGCGGACGGCTGCGAGCGTCACGCCGCCCGCTCCCCGCGCCCTGCGGGGGTAGTCCTCGGGACCGCGCAGCGGAATCCGTGGGGGCGTCCCGGTGTCGTTCCACACAGCGATGTCATCGGCGGCCGCCGTGCATCGGTCGCGTCTCGCGTCCGGGGCTGGCTGTCGCCGTTCAGATCCGCCAGGTCCGGAGGCGCCTCGCCGTCTGGTAGACGGTGGTCTTGCTGGCCTGGATGTCGCGGACGAGGTCGACCAAGGCCCCGTAGGGCGGGTCGACGCCTTCACCGCAGGCGTGCATGTAGGCGACGGCGACCTGGCAGGCGAACAGCGCGTTGCGGTGGGGCAGGGGCTCCAACCGCACCAGGGTGTCCAGCAACGCCGCGGCGCGCCATGCGGCGTCGGGTTCGGTGGCGTTGGGGCGGGGGATGCGGGTCTTGTGGCGGGCGACGGCGGCCACGAGGGCGGAGTAGTCGGCGACCGAGACGTCCTCGGGGACGGCCTGCTCTTGGACGTCGAGGAGCCAGGGGACGTCGATGTGCAGGATCATCAGGCGGCGCGGCCCTCTCCGCGGCGCGTGGCCGGGGGGACCTCGTCGGGGAACGCCTCATCGAACTCGGCTTGGTGGTCTGCGCCCCAGGTGACGGCGTGGCGGACGAACTGCAGGCGGTGCTTCTCCCGCAGGGGCAGGTCGTGGAGGTACTGCTTGAGGGATTTGCCTTCGGCCGCGGCAGCCGCACGGACCTCGTGCATCTCATCGTCGGTGAACGTCACATTCAGCGAGGGCATACCGAGAAGGTACCTGATTGGTACCTTGCGGGTCCATCACGGCCAGAGCCAGCTCGGCTTGCCCGCGCCCTGGCTCTGGATTCGCAGGAAGAGTTCCTCAGCGGCAAAACCGTGCCGTGAATGCGCACTGCCTCGCCACCGTTGTTCGGGGGGACCCGGTATGAGCGGGACCAGATGGTCGAGCGTCCCGACATCCCGACACCGTCGTGGCATAGGGTCTGGTGCGCCATGATCGACGACCACACCTACGGCACCAGTACCCACACCGCCAGCGAACTGGTCCGGCTCGTCAGTGCCCGCCTCGGGTTGAACTTCACCGAGCGCGACAGCAATTACCGCGGCACCTACCACCTCGCGAGCAGCCCCGAGGTACGGATCGAGATTCAGCCGAACCTGATCCCCGGCGACGACGGCGAAGACGACCTCTACGCACCAGAACACCCTGCGGCCCATGTGCTGCTGTTCACCACCACACCGGCCCCGGCCCCCGCCCTACAGGCTCGCCTGAGCTCCATCGACGGACTCCTCCACCTGAAACACGAGACGGAGTGAGCCCTCCGCCGTGGGGAGTGGAATCGAGGCGAACCGCCTGGCGGGCATGCGGTTTCACGCCCGGCACTGTAGGAGGGGGAGCCGGGCCTCGACGGGGGTGTCTTTGGGGCCTTGGCGGTTTCCCCGAGGGGCCTCGGCGTAGGGCATAGCCTGTGGCGTGGAGGTATCTCTGACCGAACGGGTTCCCGTTTGTCCCGTATGCCCTTTTCTCTCATCCTTGCTGAAACAAGCGTCGCCCCTTGATAAAAGTACAGCTCACGAAGTCCGCTCCCCGCGCCCGCGGGGATGAGCCCTCCGCAGGATCCTGCGCCGCGCCCACAAGGCCCCGCTCCCCGCGCCCGCGGGGATGAGCCCTGCAAAGCGGCCCTCCGGGTGGTCTGTCGCTGTCGGTGGCGGCGGTCTCCGGTGGTGTCGGCTTCGTCATGGTTCTCCGTGGCAGGGTCGGCTCAGTAAGCAGGTCGTCCGGCGGGGCTGAAGAGGGCGCCCAGCGCGAGGGGGGCGGTGAGGCGGTTGGAGCCGTCGGGTCTTTCCAGCCAGTACCGGCCGCCGAAGTGCCGGTCCACGGGCGGGCAGTACAGGGTCCAGCCGGGGGGATGGTCAGGATCGGTATGTCGGCGAGGTGCTCTTGCGCGCCGTCGGGAGCAACCACCAGGCCGCGTCGGCGGCGGGGTCCACCAGGACGGGGCCCAGCAGTCCAGCGCGCTGGAGTGGGCGGATGGCCTAGGGAGCGCAGGCACTGGCCCTGGGCGACACACCAAGCGGTCGCGGACACGGGGGCGCAGCGGTCGTGGCGCCACAGCCGGCGGGCTTCGGCGGGGGCCGGGCTGTGCGAGAGCAGCCATGCGTTGCCGGGCGCCACGCTCAGGTCCGCTGAAGGGGCCGAGGCGGTCATGCGCTGACCGTAGGGGACGTGTGCGCTGGTCAGCGGGGTGATTGCGTCGGATTGCTGCGGCAGTTGGGGTGTTGCGGGCGATTGCTCAGGTGAGGCTGAGGTGGGCGCGTGCGCGGGCGATGAGGCGTTGTGCCGGATGTCCGTGGACGGCGGACTCGTGCAGCCAGGTCCAGGCCCGGGTGTAGAGGCTGATGCTGTCGGCGTCGTCGAGCCAGAGTTCGGCGTTGATCGTCTCGACGGTCACCAGCCGCTCGTCGTAGATCCAAAACCCGTGCGCAGGGGTGCGTTGCAGTGGAGCGGTGAAGGGGACGATGCCGAGTTCGACGGTGTCCATGCCGATCAGGCCGCACAGTCGGTCCAGTTGCGCGGCCATCACCTCCGGCGGGCAGACCTGCGCGTACAGGGCGGCCTCCCACACGACGAAGCGGAAGGACCGGCTCGCCTCGTACAGGGCCTCTTGGCGCTGCATGCGGGCCCGGACGGCGGGCTCGGTGTCGCGTGGGGTGTTGCGGAAGGCGGCGTTGGCGGTGAACAGGTGCCGGGCGTAGTCGGCGGTCTGGAACAGCCCCGGGATCCGGGCGACTTCGACACCGCGGATGTCGCGGGTGCGGGCCGTTTCGGCGACGGCCAGTTCCTGGCGGGAGCGGTGTCCGTTGGCCAGCTGCCGGCGCCAGGTCCGGTACTGCGTCTCCAGCCCTTGCAGCCGCCCCTGCAACTCGGCGGCGGCCTCCGGCTTCCCAGCGGCCGTCGCCCAGTTGGCCAGGTCCGTCTGGGACGGCGTCTGCTTGCCGTTCTCCAGCCGGGAGATCTTCGACGGCTGCAACACAGCCGTGCGGCCATCTCCTTGCCGTTCAGCCCGGCCTCGGTGCGCAGCTCACGTAGCCGCGCGCCGAGGGAGATGCGGGCCGTCTGGAAGTCGGTGCTCACATGGGTGAAAGTACCCGGGTCTGAAACTCCGCGGTGCGGATCGCGTGATGCCAGGCCGCGTCCCGCACCTGGCAGCCGCGCAGGACCTCGGCGGGCTCCTGGGTGACCTCCACGCCCAGCGTGGCGCCGTCGGCATCGTGGTGGAAGCGGACCAGGACGCGGGAGTCGAACAGCCAGAAGTCGAAGTCCGGCAGGCCGTGGCGCTGTGCCTGGCCGCGGTTGAGGTTGCGGATGTCCTCCCCTGCTTCGACGTTGCCCAGGCCGCTCGCCAGCAGGAACCGCTGGTCCTGGGTGGGCGGGTCATCGACGATCCGCACCCGCTCGAACTGCTTGCCGGCCTCGGTCTGCCGGCGGACGTTGGCGTGCCAGGGATGCTCCGGGTCGAAGCCGAGATGCTCGCCGAGCAGGTAGCGCTGTCGCTTCGCGCTCGTGCGGTCGCTGGTGTAGCCGCGCTGGACTTCCAAGCGCCAGGCCGTGTGCGCGAAGGTCTCAAACAGGTGCGTGACCTCGGCGAACGGGCGGAGTTCCGGCACCCGGCTCACGTCCTGGGGGCGAAGCGGGTCAGCAGCTCCCGCGGGACGACAACGAACGTCTCGCTCGCTTTGACGTCCCGCAGCTGTGCGAGCGCCTCGGGGTCGGTGAGGCGGTCGCCCTGGACGACGATGTCGCCGGTCTCCGTCTCGTAGAGGGTCGGGCAATCACCGTCGTCGGACGTGGTGCCGAGGAAACGCAGCTGCATGTGACGGGCCTTTCGTTGAGCCTAGCCAGAGCTTCAGGATCCTGCGGACAGCGAGCGGGTGCACACCGATTGCGGGATAT
Organism: Streptomyces sp. NPDC058000; assembly: GCF_042886435.1. Taxonomy (NCBI): domain Bacteria; kingdom Bacillati; phylum Actinomycetota; class Actinomycetes; order Kitasatosporales; family Streptomycetaceae; genus Streptomyces; species Streptomyces sp. NPDC058000. Next base: position 1,211 of record NZ_JBHVQS010000062.1, on the reverse strand, counting down.
TGCAGGGTTGACCCTGCCGCTGCCGATTGCGCGCAATTCCTCACCGCCGTGGTCGCGAGCCTCCTGTCGCTCGTCGCGGGCGGCGGGGCCGCTTCCGCTGTGACGGTGACTCCGGTCAGGTCGTAGGGCTCCAGCAGTGCGGTGAAGCAGGTGATTTCGTTGGTCTTGCCGGGAACCCGCAGCTGGGTGACGGTCTGGCCGTCACCGGTCATCGCGGCCAGGAGGTGGGCGGCGGGCGTCTGGCCGTGCCGGGATCCGCGGGTGACCTTGCCGTCTACGGCCAGCGACTTCGTGCCGCCGGGATCAGCGCCAGTCAGGTCAGCCAGGCCACCAGGGCAGACCAGGCCGATGACCCGTCGGACAGTGGCCGCACTCGGCGCGACGCGCACTCCCAGCACGCCTGCCACGCGGGCACCCAGCCGGGCCAGGGCATGCTGCGGAGCAGCCGCGGACCACTGGCCGATCGCCGCGTAGGAGCGGGCTCCGGCGACCACTGCCGAGGCGGCAACCAGCAGCACCGCCACGAACGGGTGACGCACACCGCGCCGCCGGCGCGGATCGGGCAACATCCGCAACCGCTCCACCAGCGAGAGCCCGGCCACGCCCTCCAGAGCGGGCGGCTTCACGAGGCATACGGTGGCAGACTGACCGCACATCGAAACTCCGGTGGTTCAGGGTGACTTGGGAAGGTCACCCGATGAACCGGAATTTCGTTGGGTTCGTGACGGGCCGACTCAGGCTCCCGCACCGCTATGGCCTGCACGCCCACGTGATCACCAGGACTTTGAAACCAATGCCGGGAAGATAGGGCCGTGAGCAGGCTGTCAAGCCGTTGGGGAGAGTTGATGCAGGGCGGCGGGTCTTGGCGTACGACGGGAGTTGACCAAGATGCCGGACCTGCGGGAGCTGTGTTGCCCACTCAGTCCGACGTGCCCGCCTGCGCTGATTCCGGGCGAGGCGCGTTCGCGGCCGGGCATCTTGGCGAGCTGACGCAGATCATCACGCCGGCTGTGGCCGACGAGGTGTTGAGCGCGACGCGTTCAGAAGACTGAAGCACCGGGTGCCGGAGTAGCCTTGCCTCCCGAGTCAAGAGAGGCAAGGCCCGCGTGTCGTCACTTAGGCAGTGTCTGATGGCTCTTGCTCGGGGCGGTGGATCTAATGCCGTTGCGGGCAGGAGTCCGTCATGGTGCGTCGGCATGAACTGACGAACG
>NZ_JBHVQS010000061.1:0-53646 GCF_042886435.1 Streptomyces sp. NPDC058000 | reverse complement strand
GTGCCGGACGTAAAGCGAAGCAGTCCGGCACACCCCCACCCCACAGACCCGGCACCGCGCCCGACCAGCCCCGCGCAGCGGCAACGCGCCGCAGGCGCAGAACAGCAACCCCCACGGCGGGGAAGCCGACGACGTGGAACGCAGCCGGCCGCAGGCCCACGGCCGGACGGCCGACAACATGCGAGGCCCCCCAAGGGGCATCCCTTAGGGGATGTCACAGCTCGGCCCCAAAGGGCCACCACCCCTCCGCCGTGGCCCCACCCGCTCCGCGGGACCAGGTACTTTCGAGAGCGTGGCTGGATTCAGGATGGGTCGCGGACGGGATGCCCGTCCCGCGCAGGACGGACAGCAGGTGGGGCACCAGGCGCCGCACGGATACGGGCCGCCGCCGTCGTACGGGCAGCAGCCCCCGCCGGGGCAGGGGCCGGGGCAGTGGCAACCGACGCCGCCGGCGTACGGCGCCCCCCAGGGCGGACCGAGCCCGCAGGGGCAGCCCGAGTACTTCGGCGACGGCGGCTACCAGGCGCCCGAGCCCCCGTACGCGCCCTACGACAACCGCAACAACGCGGCGGGGCACACCCAGCAGTTCAGCGTCGGCGAGGCCCCGGACGCCTACGGCACGTACGGGGACGGGGCGGGCGACGGCCAGTACGCGGACGGCGGCACCTACCGCGCCGGCCAGACCAGCGCGCCCCCGGCCGGTCCGCGACTGCCGTGGAAGCAGTTGCTGGCCGGCATCGTGCTGCGGCCCACGCCCACGTTCTGGCAGATGCGGGACCACGCGCTGTGGGCCCCGGCGCTGATCGTCACCTTCGTCTACGGCCTGCTCGCGGTCTTCGGCTTCGACAAGGCCCGCGAGGACGTGCTCAACCAGACGATCGGCAACAGCATCCCCTGGGTGTTGATCACCTCGGTGATGTTCATCGTGGGCAGCCTGATCCTGGGCGCGGTCACCCACACCATGGCCCGCCAGCTGGGCGGCGACGGTGCCTGGCAGCCGACCATCGGCCTGTCCATGCTGATCATGACGATCCCGGACGCGCCGCGGCTGCTCTTCGCCATCTTCCTGGGCGGCAACAGCCCGCTGGTCCAGGTACTGGGCTGGGCCACCTGGCTCGCCACCGGCTACCTCCTGACCTCCATGGTCAGCAAGTCGCACGACCTGCCGTGGCCCAAGGCCCTGGGCGCCGCCGCGATCCAACTGGTCGCGCTGCTGGCCCTGGTGAAGCTCGGCACGCTGTAGCGCGGCACGGTCCGGCCCACGGCAGAGGGGCCCGTTGCGGGAGACGTCCACGACGTACCTCCCGCAACGGGCCCCTCGTCGTACCGGGGGCGGGCCCGCCCACCGCTTCCGGCGGCCGGTCAGGCGAACCGCTGGCCCGCCGAACCGTCGCACTTCTGGAGCCGCAGCGGGTCCTTCGCCGCGCCCAGCGTCAGGCACAGCGACGATGCGGCGGTCGGCCGGAGGGTGCCGCCGTCCCGGGCGAACTGCTGGTTGGCCGCGCCCGAGCAGTTCCACAGCACCAGCGCGGCGCCGGCCTCGTAGCGGGCGCCCGGCACGTCCAGGCACCGGGCCTGGGTCAGCTCCACGTGCAGCGACTTCCGGTCCGGGTCGTACCACCAGCCCTGGTTGCGCTGCCCGTTGCAGTCCCAGCCGCCGACCGCGGTGCCGTTGCGGGACAGCCCGCCGGTGGCGTCCACGCAGGTGCCGGTCGCGGCGTTCTTCAGCGGCCGGTAGGCGTCGTCCCAGGCGCCCGGGTACAGCTTGGGCTGCCCGGTGTTCGCCGGATCGGCACAGGACGCCTCGCGCAGTTGCGGCGCCGCGTACAGCTGCGTCAGGCAGGACGCGAACGCGCCGTGCCCGCGGACGTTGGGGTGGAAGGACTGGCGGACCGAATTGGCGTCCGGCGGGAAGGGGTTGGAGACGTTCACGTACAGCCCGCGGGCCCAGGTCTCCGGCATGCACACCTCATGCCCGTGGAAGAGCCGCGAGGAGTCGAGATAGGTGACGCCGGTGTCCTGCGCGATCTTGCGCACGCCGCGTTCGAAGGCCGGCACCGCCGTGTTGCGCCCCCAGCCGGCGTCCGAGGTGTACCCGGTGCAGCCGCCCGGGATCTTCCCCGGGAACTGCGGGTTGTCCTCGACGTCCGGGCCGATCGGGCTCGGGTACGACATCATCACGAACCGGTAGTCGCCGTCGGCGTACCCGGCGTCCCGCATCACGGTCCGCAGGTCCCGCACCGTCGCCTCGACCTTCGGCACCAGCCCGTCGACCCGGGCCTGCCAGCCCGGCTGGTACTTGGGCTCGCAGGTCCCCTGGAGCAGGAACCAGCGCTCGACGCAGTCCGTCATCACCGGCCCGAACTGGAGGTCGTCGTTGGCCCCGGCGACCAACAGCACCATTTTCAGCCGGGTGTTGCGCGCCGCGACCGCCAGGCTGTCGCTCTGCACCAGTTCATCGGGGTACTGCTTGCTGCCGCCGATCCGGATGTTGCCGGTGTACGCGCCCGAGCACGCGACGTTGTACGTCACGTCCGCCGCGATGCCGGTCCGGTGGATCGCCGAATCCGGCGACCGGTGGCACCAGTTGGTGGGCCCGTCGGTCCCCGGTTCGTACGTCCCGACGCCCTCCCCGGAGATCTCGCTGTCGCCCAACGAGATCAGCGAGGTCTTCCGCTCGTCGAGCGGCCGCACGGCGGAATCGCCGTAGAGCTTCGTCGCCTGCTGGGCCCGGATCCGCTCCAGTTCCGGCGACAGCGGTTGAACGGCCGGTCGGCCGGCCGCCGTTGCGGTTCCCGCCGCCGCAGTCCTGACGCCGGTGGCACTCGCACCGCCCGCCGTCACCGTGAAAGCGGCGGTCAGCGCCGCCGCCGACACCGCCACGGCGGCCCGCAGCCGCCGCCCTCGCCCACGTCCGCTCCACCGCGGCCCGCGTCTCGCACGCACCATTGGGGCTCCCCTCCGGTCTGCTGTTACCGCCGGTTTCTACTCGGAGGTAGTGACCGGTGGAACACCCGGAACAGAACTGGCCGAAAGGCGCGCCACAAAATGCCGCGAGCCCGCAAAAAACGCGGGCTCGCGGGAAGGCCGTGGGGCCGTACGTCAGGCGTCGAGGATCTGGCCCTCCCGCCGGACCACCGGCGGCTCGACGCTCCACGGGAAGTTGATCCAGTCGTCCGTGCGCTTCCAGACGTACTCGCACTTCACCAGCGAGTGCGACTTCTCATAGATCACCGCGCTGCGGACCTCGGCGACGGTCCCCTGGCAGAAGTCGTGCACCAGCTTGAGCGTCTTGCCGGTGTCGGCGACGTCGTCCGCGATCAGCACCTTCTTGTCCGAGAAGTCGATCGCGTTCGGCACCGGTGCGAGCATCACCGGCATCTCCAAGGTGGTGCCCACCCCGGTGTAGAACTCGACATTCACCAGGTGAATGTTCTTGCAGTCCAGCGCGTACGCCAGTCCGCCGGCCACGAACACGCCGCCCCGGGCGATCGACAGCACTATGTCGGGCTCGTACCCGTCATCCGCGATCGTCTGCGCCAGCTCACGGATGGCTCCGCCGAACCGCTCGTACGTCAGGTTCTCCCGCACGTCACCCACGACTCTCCCAGACCTTCTCTTCGTCTCCGGGCCCGCACCGGCCCTGCCCCACACCTGCGTAAGGTGCCTCACACCTGCGAACGGTGGAAGTTCTTGAACGACCGGGACGGGGTCGGACCCCGCTGCCCCTGATACCGCGACCCGTAGCGCTCGCTGCCGTACGGGTGCTCCGCCGGCGAGGTCAGCCGGAACATGCACAGCTGCCCGATCTTCATCCCCGGCCACAGCTTGATCGGCAGCGTCGCGACATTGCTCAGCTCCAGCGTCACGTGCCCGCTGAACCCCGGGTCGATGAACCCGGCGGTCGAGTGCGTCAGCAGCCCCAGCCGTCCCAGGCTGGACTTCCCCTCCAGCCGCGAGGCGAGGTCGTCGGGCAGCGAGATGACCTCGTACGTCGAGGCCAGCACGAACTCGCCGGGGTGCAGGATGAACGCCTCTTCGCCCTCCGGCACGACCTCGCGGGTCAGATCGGCCTGCTCGACGGCGGGGTCGATATGCGGGTAACGGTGATTCTCGAACACCCGGAAATAGCGATCGAGCCGCACATCGATGCTGGATGGCTGCACCATCGTCGCGTCGTAGGGGTCGATGCGCACCCGACCCGCGTCGATCTCGGCCCGGATGTCCTTGTCTGAGAGAAGCACGCAGACGAGGATACGCGCCCGCGCAGCCCCCGCCGTACGACGAGGGCCCGGCCCCCATCAGGGACCGGGCCACAGCAACCTCACCTGGACGTCGCGCCCGAAGATCACCGCCGACCTTCACCGCGACCTCGCAACCGCCACTACCGCTTGGCGTGCTCCACCGGCACCGAGTGCCGCAGCCGAGCACAGCGCGGGCAGCGCAGCAGACGCCCGGGACCGAGCCGGCCGGTGGTCTGCATGGGGAACGAAGCGGTGCTGAAGACGTGCCCCTCAGCACAACGTACGACGGTGCGCTCCATCAAGTCCCTCTCCCAACTGCGTGGACAACAAAAGCCACATTAGGGGATGAACTGGATGCACTCGCAGGCGGCACTCCGATGCCCCACCGTACGCCTCAACTCCCGTCCCCCGCACCCGCGTCCCGCCCCGAGGAACACCTCCGCGCACCCTCCCCGGCAGCACCCCCGAGACACCCCGCCCCCTCCCCGGACATGCCAAATGCACCGCGACGCGGTGATGGGGTAGAGTGTGCGACGACGCTCCGCCTTCAGATTTCGGGCGGTGTTACGCGGGTGTAGTTTAATGGTAGAACATGAGCTTCCCAAGCTCAGAGCGCGGGTTCGATTCCCGTCACCCGCTCCATAGTTGAGGCCCAGGTCAGCGACCTGGGCCTTGTTCGTTGTCTGAACCAGTTCAGGCGTCCCGCACCAGATCCGCACCAGAAGGCTTCTGATCAGCCTTGCTGCGGGCGGCCCGCACGAGGTCGTCCAGCCCGCTCGCGACTTCCTGTTGCCGCTCAAGATCCGAGTGTTGATAGATGAGCGCGGCCTTCTCCGACGACTGGCCGGCACGGACCATCGTGTCCTTGAGCGTCGCCCCGGACCGCGTCGCCAGGGTGTGACCGGTGTGACGAAGGTCGTAGAAACAGAAGCCCTCCGGCATACCGACGAGCACGCGTGCCTTGCGCCATTTCCGCCCGAAGGTGGACCGCCGGAACGGCTTGCCCTTCTCCCCCACGAACAGCAGTCCGTCCGGCCCCTTCTCCGCATACCAGTCGAGGTGACGTCGGAGGTCGGTCCGGAGGAAGGCCGGCAGGACCACAAGTCGCTTGCCCGCTTCCGACTTGGTGTCGCCCGGGGCACGACGGCCGGTCGTCAGCTCGGGGGCGGCCATGCGGACGCGGATGGTCATCGCGTCCAGATCCACATCCTTACGGCGCAACTCGGCCTGCTCCTCCGGCCGCATGGGGCCGTAGGCACCGAGGAAGACCATCAGACGCCAGCGAGGCCCGAGGGCGTTGGCGAGCGCGTCGACCTGGCCGACGGTGGCGATCTGGCGTTCGGCGGAGGACTCCTTTCCGGCGCCTCTGATGCGGCAGGGGTTCCGGCGGATCAGCTCGTCGTCGACCGCGGTTTCCGCGATGGCCTTGAGCAAGCGGTAGGACTTGGCGACCGTCGTAGCCGCACCCGTGGATGCCAGCCGCTCGGTACGCCAGGTACGGACGCGTGGAGCCGTGATCTCGTCGAGGTCCAGGCCCTTGAAGGTGGGCAGGATGTGCAGCCGCAGGAGTCGGCGGTACAGCTCGTCCGTGGTGGCGGACAGGCCACGCTCCTCCACCCACCGGAGTGCGTACTCCTTGAAGTTCACCGCACCGGCGTCCGGGTCCTGCCAGTTCCCGCGTGAGAGGTCGGCCTCGATCTGTGAGAGCCAGACCTCGGCGTCCTTCTTGGTCTCGAAAGTCTCAGGTGCGCGGAACTCCTGGCCGTCCGGTCCCAGGTAGCTCGCGGTCCAGCGGCCGGACCGGTACTGACGCACTGCGCCGAAGCGTCGGCGGGTGCCCTTGGCGTTCCCCATCAGGCAGCCCTCCCGAAGCGGGAACGGCGACGGCGGACCGGCTGAACGGTGTTCCCGTCGATGTACGCGACCAGGACGCTCTCCTTGATGCGTACGTGGCTGCCGACCTTCACGAAGGCGATCCGGCGCTCGGCGATGAGGCGGCGCGGGAAGCGTGTGGTGGTGCCGAGGCGTTCGGCGGCTTGGTCGACCGTGAGCAGGGAGTCGGTCACGCTCGTTCTCCTTCCTGGGCAAGGGCTTCCCGGGCGGTCTCGCGGTTGAGTTGGAGGTCGCGGGCGATGGTGGCGGCGAGGGCGGATTCGCCGGGGGTGTGGCCGTGGCCGACGTACTGCCAGTCGGTCAGGACGAGGACGGTGTCCGGCTCCGGGGGTTCGAGGCCGAGGGCTTCGCGTTCTTGGGCGGCGCGGAAGTCGGCGCGGGCCGCGCGCAGTTCGCCGAGGGTGGTCGAGTAGCGGCGGGACTTGGAGGAGAAGTGGCCGCGGAAGCCGAGCATGTGGGCCCAGGCCCAGAGGCGGCGGTCCGGGTAGAGCAGGTCCAGGGTTTTGCATGCGGTGATCAGGCGGCGGGTGTGTTCGGGGACCTGGTGGCGGTCCAGCTCGGCGAGTTCGCCGATGCGGCGGTCCAGGGTGCCGGTGGTTTCGGCGGCCTTGGTCGCGTACTTCGCCACGTAGGAGGCCACCGCCTGTTCGGTGATGTCGGAGCCGTCGCCGAACGCCTTGACCGGCCGCACATCCAGCTGCGTGCCCCAGCGGAAGCTGCGGGCGGGCTCATCTCGGGCGGCCGGAGCCGTGACCGAGGTGTAGGGGTGCACGGCGGCGGCACGGATCGCGTCGGTCAGCAGGTCGATGTTTGCCCAGGACGGCGGCGGTGCTCCGGGGCCGTCCGGTCCGTCGAGGCGGATCACCGCGTGGAAGTGGAGGGCTCCGCGCTTCTGGAACTCCGCGACCTTGCCGTAGGAGAGGCGGGCCGATTCCTTGAGGTCGCGTTGGGTGAGGCCGGCGCGGGCGGCCAGTTCGCGGCGGAGTCGGGTGGTGAAGCGTTGCCAGAGGTCGCCCGCGTGGTTGTTGAACAGGACGGCGGCGGCGTAGTCGTACGTCTTGGGGTCCAGGGCGGTGCCGAGCGCCGAATCGCCCGTGCCGTGCTGTGTGCCGCAGCGGCAGACGCCTCGGTCGGGCCGGTTGTGCACGGGGCCGAAGGAGGGCGCGGTCAGGGTGGTGAAGACGCGGGGGTGGTCTCGGACAGTGGCGGGGATGTCGCGGCGGTGGTCTCCCGCCAGGCCGGCGCGGATGAGGTGGTAGGTGTCCCCGGCGTAGGTCCAGGCGCAGGCGGGGCAGCGGGAGGCGCGGCGGTTGCCGCAGGCGAGGCGGAGGCGTCCGCCGGGTTCACCGGCAGTGGTGTAGTGGTGCAGGGTCTCGCCCGAGGTGCGGTCCTTGGTGAGGGTCCAGCCGGTGAGGTGGATTGGGTCGGAGCAGCCGCCGGTGCGGTGGATCTGGTCTGCCCAGCGGTCGTAGTCGGGGGCCGAAGCCACCCTCAGCAGGTCGCCGAGGGTGGTCGGGTCGAGGAGCGTGTCAGGCACGGGCGTCCTCCCGCGTACGGGACGGGCGGGCGGCGGTGCGGTCGGTCATGATGGGGGTTCCTTCCGGATCTGTGGTTCGGACAGGAGCACGGCTCCCGGGCGGCGGAGACTTGGCGGTTGAGGCCGTCCGGGGGCCGATCAGCGGTGTGTGCGCTCGGAGGCGAGCATCGAGCGGAGGACGACCGCGCAGACGGCGACGGACACCCCGCTGATGGCGACCGCCAGGAGCATCGAGACCAGGACGGCGCCGACGATCAGGACCACTGCCGTGCCGCCGCCGACGAGGGCGAGCGCGGTGCCGGGCGTGAGGTGAACCGTGGGGCGGGTCGAGGGCTGAGCGACGGGGGCTGGCGGCGGGGTCTGCCGCACCGTGGAGGTCGGTTCGACGACGGACGGGGGAACGAGTCCGGTGGGCGTCGGGTTGGTCGGGACCTTGGGGCAGAACATGGTGAATCTCCCTTCTTCGGGCGTTACTTGACGGCCGTGTCGATGGCGGAGGCCAGGAAGCTGTGGGCGAGGAGGTAGCCGCCGAGGAGGAACACGGCCACGAGCCACCAGGGCGGGCGGATGAGCTTGATGCCGAGGTAGCCGACGGCGATCAGGGCAAGCCAGAGCGGGACGTCCATGGGGTCTCCTCAGTCGGTCAGCGGACGGTGCAGCGGTGGGTGCGGGCGGCGAGCTGGGCGGCCGAGCGGCTGGAGAAGTCGGCGGACCAGCCGCAGCGATCGGCGGTGCAGACGGCGGCGTGCTTGGTGCGGCCGAAGCGGTCGCGATAGGTGCCGATCTGTACGGGGCCGATCCGCATGACGGAGTGGAAGTGGTCGCGGGCGGGCATGTCAGTCGCTCTCCGTCCGTTTGGTCGTCGGGTCGGGGTAGGCGGCGCGGATACCGGCCGCGGTCGCCGGGTCGGCGGTGCGCTGGACGGCTTCCTCGGCGAGCAGGTGGGCGAGGTAGGGCCGGTCGGCGGCGGTCATCTCGCGGGCGCTGTCGAGGTAGTCCGCGGCGGTCAGGTCGGCCGGGTCACGGGTCACGGCAGTTCTCCCTTCCTGGTCAGGTGAGTTCGGCGGCGATGGAGTCGGCGAGCTGGGGCGGGACGCCGAGGCGGGCCCGCAGGGTGTCGGTGTCGATCCGGTCCCCGGTACGGGCGCGGTGCTCGTCGGCGACCTTGCGGGCGTGGGCGACGAGCGCGGCCGGGACTGGCGCAGGTGCGGGTGCAGGCCGGGGCGGTTCGGCGGGTGGTTCAGCCGGGGGGAGGTCGGCGGCTTCCTGCTCGGGGGGACTCGCTGGAGGCTCAGGGGCAGCGACCGGAGCCGGTACGGGAGCGGCTTCTGGAGTCACGTCGACCGGCGGGGCGGGATCGGCGGTTTCGGCCGCACTCCGCGTATGGGCCAGCAGGGTCCCGCCGAGGAAGGCGAGTGCCGGCCATCCGGCGATGCCGAAGCGGAGCCAGGCGGGCGGGTGTTGGAGGTCGAGGAATCCGGCGGTCGCGACGTTGGCACCGAGCGAGGCCACCAGGGCGATCAGGAACCAGCACCAGGCGAGCCGGGACCGGCCGTTGTTGCGGAGCCGCCGCCAGGCCGCGACCAGCAGCAGGTCGACGCTGATCGGGTAGGCCCACGCCTTCCAGCCGTCCTGTCCGGCAGCGGCGGCCAGGTCGTGGAGGTGGGCGAAGGAGAGCGCTCCGGCGATGACGGCTTGTACGAGGACGGCGTCCGGGCGGATGCGTCCCATGACGGTTCTCCTTCCGGGATCTGGCATGGAGGGGGTAGGGACCTGGCGCATCGAGGTAGCGCCGACCTTGGAGCGGGAGGGTCAAGCAGTCGCGGTGGACGCCTTGTTGAGCGGGAGAGTGCCGGAGGCCGACGAGGCGACGGCGGGCCGGAAGGGCGCGAGCGCGGGCAGGTCGGGCGTGCGGTCGGCGTGCTTGTTGCAGAGGTTGACCGCTTCGCGCAGCGAGGTGTGCGGAGCGCGGATCCGTGACCAGCCACCGCTTGAGTCACCGGCGACCGCGATGCCGGGGGCGTCTGCGGGTATCTGGATGGCGGCCAGTACGGCGTCAGGGGAGATGTCGCCGAAGGCCATGTTGGCGCTGGTCTCGTCGTTGACGCGGTGCACGGTACGGCCGGTGAGCTGGGCCCGGAGCATGGTGATGCCCTTGCCGAGTTCGGAGCCGAAGCGCTGGCCGCAGATCTCCAGGTAGATGCCGGCAGCGCGGCCGAGCTGGGCCAGGCGGACGAGGGCGGTGATGATCCGGTCCCGGCGCCTCTCCTCCTCCTTGGAGGCGAAGAGCGCGAGTTCGGATACCTCGTCCACCAGGACCACGACGGGCGTGGGACGCAGGTCCTCGGCCAGATCCCAGATGTCGGCGGCGATCTCCGCGTCGGGGACGTTCACGCTGATGCGCTGTTCCTCGCGGATGAGTTGGTAGACGGACTCCATGTGCGAGACCAGGGCTTCGAGCAGTTCGAGAGCGGTGTCCTGGTTGTCGGCGAGGGCGGAGAAACGGCGAGCCAGCGGGAACAGCTCGACGCCCTGCTTGCAGTCGATACCGACGAGCGCGACATCCTGAGCGGCGAGACCGGCCACCAGGTTGCGCTGGTAGACGGACTTGCCCGACTCGGTAGCCCCGATCGTGAGCCCGTGCGGGACTGTCCGGTAGTCGCGGTAGTGGACCGATCCGTCCTCGCGCAGTGCGACGGGCACACGCATCGGAGCGCGATCGAGCTTGGCGGGCATCTGCACGCGCCTGAGCACGTCGTAGCCCGTCATCCGCAGTTCGACGACGCCGGAGCGGATCTCCCGGGCGGTGACGCCGTACATCCCGAAGGAGTGCCGCAGCCGGTCAGGGGCGGCGGAGACGTCGAAAGCGTCCTGGCCGGGCCGGAGTTTGAGCCGCAGGACGAGCCCGGTACGGGTCGGCCGGAGACGGCGGATGCGCGGGGCGCGCGACTCGGGGGCCGGCCGGTCGGTCATGCGGGAAAGTGCGAGCCGCCAGCGCGCGGGCGGGACCGTCAGACCGCAGGCGTCCATGACCGAGGCGTACCGGGCTAAGACCCGCAGCGCGGCGAGGACGACCCCGAAGGTCATCCAGTACCAGGCGGGACGCCGCCACCGCAGCACGAGAGCGGTGGCGACGACCAGCAGCAGTACGACCGACAGGCGGGCCATGATCAGGCCGCCTCAGCCTGCGAGCCACCGGCGGCGAGCGAGGTGACCGCCACGGCGCGGAAGGCGATGCCGTGCCGCTTCTGCCCGTTGAACTCGTTCTCCCAGGGACGGGCGACCAGGCCGGTCAGCGCCACCGGAGTGCCCATGCCCAGCTCACCGGAGACCCCGCTCTCGGGGACGGTGACGGACAGGATCTCCACCGCGTCGTTGGCGGCGAACATCACGTCCACGGTCATCAGCTTCGCCCCGGTCTCGATGTCGAGGGCGACCTCGCCGGTACGGCGGTCCTTGACCTTGATCTGCGGCTGCTTCGCGACCATCACGGTCGCGGCGGAGGTGTCGACGGGGATCTGACGCACTACGGATCACTCCTCTATAGATGCTGAACTCCGTCACTCATGTATATGAGTGACATGAAGAAGAGTGCCTGACTCCTGTACATGAGTCAACCCGCCGCGACAAAGAAGTCGGGGCGGGCTGAGGGAAGTTGAGCGGGCGTCAGTCCGTGGCGGGGATGCGGTAGCTGAAAACGAACTGGTCAGCGGCCATCAGGGTGTCGCAGACCTCCACCACGCGCCCCTCGGTCGTCAGCGCCTCACGGACGAGATGCACGACGGGGGCACCAGGGCTGAGCGCCAGCTCGGACGCTTCTGCCTTGGAGGCCGGCCGGGCCTGCAAGGTCTCGACGAACTCCGCGAACTCGTGCCCGTGGTCTTCGAGTCGGGCGTAGATGCCGCCACCGCCGGGGTTCTCGGCAAAGAGCTCGGGGATGTCCTTCACGACGTCCCAGGGCAGGTACGAGCTGGCCGTCTCGACCGGAGTGCCGTTACGGAAGTAGAGCCGCCGACGGGCGAGGACCTGAGTGCCGGGCTCGACTCCAAGGCGTTCGGCCACGTCCTCCGGGACCTCCATGGGGCCGATGTACAGAACGCTGACCTTGGCCGTGGCTCCCGACTGCGCGGACTCCGCCAGATACGCGGCCTTGCCGTCCCGCCGGTGTGAGCGTCGGAAGCGGTCGGAGGAGCGGTGCCGTACCGGCGGTCGGTCCTTCACGATCGAGCCCTTGCCGTGGCGGGTCTCCACCAGGCCGCTCGCTCGGACCTCCACCATCGCCTTACGGATCGTGCCGCCCGCGACGCCGTAGCGCTCGACCAGCTCGGATTCACTCGGCACCATGTCGCCAGGCTTGAGGACCCCAGCCCTGATCTGCTGCACGAGGTCGTCGGCGATCTGCACGTATCGAGGTACGGCCTTGCCCCCTCCTACCGCGGTTCCCATAGTTCTTCCCATCCTCCTATGCTCCTGTACATGAGTAACAGCGCCGCGAAAGCCCAGTCAACGCCACTGCACTCCGTGTCGGTGGCGGGGGTCGTGGTCCGCGAGGACGGCAAACTCCTGACGATCCGGCGAGCCGACAACGGCGCCTGGGAGCTCCCGGGCGGAGTGCTCGAACTCGAAGAGTCCCCGGAGGCCGGCGTACGGCGCGAGGTCTGGGAAGAGACGGGCATCCACGTCGAGGTCGACGAGCTCACCGGGGTCTACAAGAACACGGCCCGAGGCATCGTGGCCCTGGTCTTCCGCTGCAAGCCGGTAGGCGGCGAGGAGCGCACCTCCAGCGAGTCGACGGCGGTCACCTGGCTCACGCCCGACGAGGTGGCGGACTCCATGTCCGAGGTCTACGCGATCCGGTTCCTGGATGCCTTGGACGGTACGGGCCCTCACGTGCGGAGCCATGACGGCAAGCGGCTGACGCCAGCGCGATAGAACTTTCCCTACTTCATCAAGGCGGCTCGCTCCGCTCGCCGCGCGCGGCCCGGCCCCCGTCCGGGCCTGCGCTCCTGTCTCCGCCCCGCTCCAGCCCGGCCGGCGCCCGCCCCGCGCGCTCAACGATCAGCCACCTGAGGCCAGAGAAGAGGTACGTCGCGGCTGGGGCGGTCGGCTCCACGGCTTTAGGCAGCCACTTTGGGGCGAGCCTCTAAGATCATGGCCCCAACGTCGTGCTTTACCGGGCAGGTCCACAGACTGCCCGACGCGCCGCAAGCTTACGGGGCCATGATCACTCGCCCCAAAGCAGCTCCAGCCCAAAGCCGCTCCGCCGACCGCGAGATCAAAGTGAGCCCAACCGCGCCCTTTCCATAAGATCAATCACATAGTGCACAAGTTCGACCGGCGCCGTGGTGGCTGCGAATACCCTGCGATCAATGCCCCTCTCAGGATCGAACCGCCCCGTATAGAACAACACGGGCACGTCAATCCTGTACTGGTCCAGCAGGCGCAACATCTTGATCCCTGCCTGCCGATCACCGTCCCGGTCGATGTCGCTGACGATGATGTCGTACGGCCTGCGGCGAAAGAGGGGCGTGGCCTCCTCCGTCGACAGAGCCACGTCGACGTGCATGCCTGCGGTGCGGAAGAGCTCGACGAGCGGGGTGTTGCCTTCGGGGCGATCGTCGACCCAGAGGATCTTGCCGCCTTGCAGTACGTCGGCAGCGTGCTCCAGCCTACCCAGCGCGGTACGTCTGGCAGTTGCGGTGACAGCCACCTGGCTCTCATCTTGAGCGCGATCGAGTAGTTCGCCAGCGAGCTCGACCTCAACGCCGAGTGCTCGTACCGCAGTTAGTCGAGGAACCATCCGTTGGATGAGCGTCCCCCGAAGGGTGAAGTATGCGGTGGCCGCGAAGGCGACCCAAAGCATGGCAGGGACCGTATCGATGAGCTTGATCCATAAGGCATCGGACATCTCAACATCATCGGAGACATGGCTCGTGCTATGCAGCCACTTTGCTGGACAACGTCAGATGACATCCAGGACTGACATCAACGACGGCGGACGCGAACAGATCACGGCGTAGGCAGAGTGTGCACAACTGAGCCGACCGCGCCCACGGCGGTCGCCGAACCGAACTTGTGATGCCGTGGTCAGCCGGCGCAGGACGGTCGGGCATCGCAGTCGCGATTCATCAGTTTTCGACGATCTTGTCAGACCGCTGATTAACCTGACGGCATGGGTAAGCGAGGCAAACGAGGCCGCAAGCGGTCGGTGAGGTCCGTCTGGATCACGAAGGGGGGCGACGTCTTTCATAGTTCTTCAACCTGCAAGGCCCTGGAGGAAGGGCAGGAGTACGCCGCGAGTTTGGGCATGACCCCTCACCCTCGGTGCCATGTGACGCTAGCCGAAGCCATAGCGAAAAAACGTGCCGCGTGTTCCTACTGCTTCAGGGACTACTGGCCCGGATGAGAAGTGAGAGTTGAGGCAACGGATCGGCCGGACCGCTCCCCTGCTCGAAATCTCGTGGTACAGCAGCGAAGTACAGCAACCGTGATGGCTTCCGGTGACCGTCGTTGCCCCGTGCCGGCCGGGTGATCAGGCGGGATGACCCCAGAGGTCGCCCCGCCCGTAGTTCGCAACGAGTGGCGCTAGTAGCCTCATCGGCATGCAGGCTTCGTTGCCCGAGTGTCCGCGGTGTGATCAGGATTGGGTCCACCCGTATCGATTCAAAGACGACAGGGCGGCCTTCTCACTGTGTACTGAGTGCGACTCCCTTTGGTGGCCGCACGAAGCTCTGGAGGCTGCTACTGCCCGCTTCCTGGATGACGTGGTGGCTGCGCGGCTCGGACTGGGCGGCAATCCCTGGGAATCCCATGTCTGGGCCGACGTCATCGAGGCTGCCGGTGAAGTTTGCTGACATCAACGTCGGTGCACATCGGCAGCGTTGAGCGGTCTTGAGTAGCCGCGCCATCCCTCGGCGTGGTGGCGGTTGCCGCACCCGCGTCGAACTTGGGCAGGCTCCCGAAGCGTGTGCAGCGCCTGAGTTAGCTGCCGTCTGCAGGGTCTCCCCAGTGCCAGGGCAACTCGGGCGGGAGCCAAGCTTCTGAAGCTTCTCGTTCGAGGGCCGGAGCGGCAACATGATCAGGCAGTGAGTCGCCGTCAATGACGGCCTCCAGCGAGAACTGTACGTAGCGCATGTAGTTCCGTACGTCCCGTATTTGGCGATCCCGATATTCGTGGCCCACTCCACGCCAACCGACGTCGTATGCAAGCTTCACGAGTGTCCGGTAACGATCCCGAACCTGCATTTCGCGGATCAAGTACAGGTCAGTGTGCATGCCTCGCCGGATCGACTGCATGGCTGAGGCACATTGCCGGCGCGCGTGATGGCTCAGTGTGGGGCGGTCTGTACCCACATCCGGCAGCGACGGCAGCCAGTCGTAGAGGTCTGCCAATCGTTCAAGTAACTGGCGCGCAGCCTCGGCAGAACGTTCCCGCTCTCTCTCGGAGCGAGCGAGGCTTGCAGCTGCGGCTTGCTGGGAGGCTGCCAGCTGTCCCTGTGATCCAATCGTTTTGGCTGTCTGCCAACGTGCGACCAAAATGGTGATTGCGCCACCGACCAGCGTTCCAAGTAAGGAACTGGCGACCTGACCTGCGAGATCACTCCACCCACTCATTCGGCACATCTTTGACGAGTGGACCGCCGCCTTCAAGAGCTGGGACATTTCCAGAGCTTCACGTGCTGCGACGCAGACGCAGTGCACGCGGCCAAGCAGCCCAGCTTGGCCGCACGCCCCCTCTCATCTCCGACGCGCAGCCTGACGGCGCCAGCATGTGCAACGCCGCGCGGTCGGCAGGGTTGGACACGAATCGCGGCATGGCTGCAGCCCATGCCCGAGGGCTACAGCCAGATGATCAGGGCGACGATCACGACGAGCAGCAGGAAGGGGCCTGCTATCGCCTTGCGAAGCTCCCGTTCGCCCTTGCCAGGGAACATGGGATCGTCGCCTGCGTCAGTGAACACTGCCGCCGATCCCCCGTTTCCTGTAAGGATGTCGCTAGCATCCCGGACCAGCGCTGCGGCCGCCTTCACGTCGCCCGAATCCTTCAGCATTGCATCCAGCTTGGCCATCATCTCGGGCGAGGAGACTGCCAGACGCCGTACCTGTTGCTTGGTCTCCTCATCGATCCCCTTGCTGTTGATGATCGTCTGATAGACGCTGCCGTTGTTGGTCTGGATGTATTGGTCAATGGCGTGGTGCGCGGCCATGGCTCCCCTCACCACATGCGGTGTTGCTTACCAAGGAGGGCGCGTGATCCAGCTGCAGCCGGAAGGACGAGGTGCACTCGCCTTTCGTCTTGGCCTGGCCAAGCGGGCCAGCCAGGATGAGCGCAACCAAGACGGCGGCGACAGCTGAGACGGCGGCCACACCGACCCGCGCGAACGGGTTGAGTGCCTGCCCGATCGTCTTCACCAAGGTGGGCCACTTGTGCGTGACCCACAAGAGGAACGCCACGCCGATGACGCCGAAGACGAGGAGCCGGTCCCGTATGAACGCTGCGGCGTACTCGTCAGAAGACAGCTGAACCAGGCGTTCCAGGAACCGTCCGACGGCTGGGAACGCGTCGGGGAACTGTTCTCCGATCAGGCCGATAGAGAACAAGGCCACCAGGGCGGCGAGGGCCGCGGCAAAGACGCCCTGGGCCAGCCCAAGTAACGCCGCAGCGCTAATCGTTGGGAGCTTCACCGCTTGTCGTCGCGGTAGTTGGTCTGCGAGACGGTGCCGTTGTTCGTCCCGATGATCTGCCCGGAGTGGCGGGCGTCGATGGTGACGCCATCCGACTGTGCGTTGGTGGTGGGGAGCAACTGGTCGGGGGCAGGGCCACCGGAGGAGCGTGAGCGTGTCCACCGGACGGTGATGACAGCGGCGCCGAGTGCAAACACTCCGCCGATGAAGGCGGCGACGATCTCGGTCATGACAGTTCCCCCTGAGGTCGGCGAGTGCTTGTCAAAACCCTATCCAACAGCGGCAGTTGAGGGCATACGAACGATTCTTCTCGGTTGACATGACTGAACATCGTTTGGGAGAGCGCGCCATACACCACAGGATGAGCTCAGGATCTCGCCCACCAAGGCGGTGGCTGCTGCTGGAGGGCCCAATCGTGCTGCAGGGGAGCCCCCATTTGAGTGTGAGGCTCCCCTGCCGCTCGATTTGCCGCTGCTAGCCGAAAGCCGCCGCCGGCAGTAGAGGGCCCTCGTCTCCTCCTTCGCAAGCGGGAGGATCCGTTAGCGGCAGCGGCGGCCGCGGCTGATCGCTACACGACGCACGTCACGCAGGGCTTCAGTCATGTCCATCGCCAGGAGTCGCAGCTCGTTCGGCTCCGTCTCCCCGTCGCCCAGTACTTCGAGCGCGTGCTCCAGGAGTTCGGCTGCCACTTCCAGTTGCACCGATTCCGTGTTGTCAGCCAGGCGGGACAGGAAGCCGCTGCCCTCGGTACTCAAGTAGCAGGGGTTGCCCTCGGGTCCTGACCACGGGAGGAGCCGCAGCTCGTTGTGGGTCGTCATTCTCCGCTCGTCCTCTCGTCGGTCATGTGGTGGGTGGTGAAGACTGCGTCGGCGCGGTCGCCGGGAAGCACCAGGAGCGCCGCCTCGACCACGCGTCCGGTGCTGTCGGCAGCCACCCGTGTGATCGCGAGCACTGCCAAGGACGAGCTGATTCGAAGGGTCGCCGCTTCCTCTGGTGTGGGAGGGCGAGCGCTGACTCGTTCTCGGACCTCGGCCAGGGGCGGGCGGAGCTCTGCCAGCTTTGCCTCGACGGTCTTGCAGCAGTGCGATTCGGTGGGGACGTCAGTCGGCGACAGGTCGCGAGGGACGTAGATGCGAGCGAGGCTGTGAGGAGACTTCCCCTCGTGGCTGAGGCAGAGGAATTCGGTGAGCGGGCTGTTCGCCGATACCCCCAACAGGCAGGTCAGTTGACCGTGCGCCAGGAGGTTGGTGGTGCGGATGCTGACGCGTAACGCCGGCTCGACCGGGGACTCCGTCCTGAGTGCGTGACCACCGCCGACGTACGTGATTCTGCGGCGGGGGTAGCGGACGAAGTTTCCCTTGCCGTGGATCTTCTCGACGAGCCCCTCGCCCTGGAGGACCGCGAGGGCGCTCCGCAGCGTCGGCGTGCTGACCGCGTAGCGGGAAGCGAGCTGTGCCTCGGATGGGAGGCGTTCTCCGGCCTTGATCCGGCCGGTTGAGATCTGGTTCCGAATGTCATCGGCGATGTCGTGACGGCGAGATGGCACGGATTGCGTCACCACCTCTCAGCATCCGTAGGGCTACGAGCCGAGTCCGGGAGTGCATGGTGAGCAGTTCGCCCGACTCGAACCACAGGCGCTTCGCTCCGCCGGGAAGCTGGAGCAGGTCCGTGACGCAACACGGTTGCCCGCCAATCTGGATGACGTCGCCGCACTGCACGCTGGCAGCGGTGATTTCGACAAGGGCGACCGGTGCACCGGTCGGTGCCCAGCCCCTCACTGGGGTACGTCCGTTCGGTGACCACGGGCGGCCACTGTGTGACAGGAGCAGCTGCACGCCTCGTAGACCACGGGGATGCCGATTGGCGCGGCAGCGGGGGAAGACTGTGCGCACTCACAGTGCGTACCGATCAGGCAGGAACTCGACCGGTAGGGAACGGACTTCGTGTGGGTCACGCGAACCTGCTGGCTGGGAGGCATCAGAGGGCCTCCGCCGGCGCGAACGAGTTGCGCGCAAAGCGATCACGAAGCACGACCGCCGGCTGGACGAACCTCGGGGAACGGTGGCGCCGGCCCGTCGGGATGCACCGCCCATCGGTGTGCGAGACGGTATGGCAGATACGGTTGAACACGCTGATCAGCTCCTATCGCTGATGTCCAGGCCCCCGGACATCGCCCGTCGCGGGGGCCACTGTGCGTACGGCGGCCCATAAGGTGCGGCCGTTCAATCTGTTGGCGAGGAGCCCGAATCGATCGGCCTCCGCCACTGCTTCCAAGACCTCCCGCCACGACTCGGCGGAGAACGATTCCGGCACCTCCGCTTCGATCGATGTGAGTTGCGTGTGCCGCTCCACGCGCGGAGTGAGTCCGACGGCGGACAACCGGGCTGCGATCTCTTCGGCGCTTAATTCCGAAGCAGGCACAGGGCAGCCTCCGTCGCTGGGAGATCACTTGGAGTAAAGCTAGTTAACTAGATTAGAGCTAGTGGACTAGATTTTCCATATGCCTGAGCAGCCGCCGTATCTCCGCATCGCTGACGAGCTCCGGCGCCGCATCGCGGAGCATGAGTGGTCGCCGGGAGACCGGCTACCGTCACGCGCCCAGATCGCCCAGGAATGCGGTGTCGGCGAGAACGTGGTTCGTCGTGCTCAGGAGCTACTGATCTCTCAGGGAGTGCTGGAGGGTCGCGCCGGTTCCGGCACGTACGTCGCCGCCCCTCGTCAGCGCGTACGCGTGGTCCGTTCCTCGGCACGCGAGCAGCCCAACGGCTCTCCGTTCCGCGCGGACATGAAGGCCGTGGGCAAGTCGGGGGACTGGGAAAGCCGGACCGAGGCGAAGGTGCCGGCACCGGCTGAGATCGCGTCGCGCCTCGGTATCGACGAGGGCGACCTGTGCGTCCGCACCGTGTACGAGTTCCTCGCCGACGGGAGGCCGGTGCAGCTGTCGACGAGCTGGGAGCCGTACGACCTCACGGGCGGCACGCTCGTCGTCCTCCCAGAAGGTGGGCCGCACGCCGGGGTGGGCGTCGTGAACCGCATGGCCGAGATCGGCATCACGGTCAGCCACGCTGTCGAGCAGCCGGAGCCGCGGCAAGCGAATGCCGAGGAGGCGTCACTCCTCGGCATCCAGAAGGCCAGCCTGGTCACGCACATCCGGCGGACGTACTACAGCGACGAGGGGCGGCCCGTGGAGACGGCGGACATCGTCGTACCCGCCGCTCTGTGCGAGATCGTCTACGAGATTCCCATCAGTCGTTAGCAGGGCAGGGCCAGGCGCTCGCAGCCCGATGCTGCCGCACGGCTAGCGCACCAGAAGAGCACCAGTTGCAGCGGAGAACCTCGGTCAACGGCGGTTCGATCCGAGGGGGCGCGGCAGCACCCCAGCGAGCCGTTCTGCCTGGTCAGCGCCCATAAATGAGCCAACCCGCCGGTGATTCCCAAGCTCAGAGCGCGGGTTCGATTCCCGTCACCCGCTCCATACATGAGCCCCAGGTCAGCGGCCTGGGGCTTACTTGTTGTCTAGACCATTTTTGGTCGGCGTGCCATACGCGCGCCAGAAGGGACCGATTAACGCACCGAGTTGGCGGCCGCAAGCCCTTCCTGGAGAACCTGATCAGCTGTCATCTCGAATCGTGAGACGCAATTTTAGTGACCTGCACCACAAGTCATTGAACGGTCTGCAACGATGCACCCGCAAACATCCCTGACATTGCCTCGCCTAACGGCGGACGATGAAGGCCGGGCCAACTGGTTGTCGACCCGGCCCTCTGATTGCCCGCCCTCCTCTATGCCGGTACGGGCTCTCCCAGGATTCCGCGCAGCACCGTGCCCGCGGCCGGTGAGGCTTCGGCTACCTGCTTCAGCGCTTCGCCCTTGAGGTAGCGGTAGCTCTGCGGCGGGTGGAAGGTCCCGGCGGCACGCAGGGCGCTGAGCGGCACCGGCTCCTCGAAGGACTGGGGCGCCTCAAGAGTGAGCCCGCTGGCCTGGGTGGCGCCGCTCATGTACTCATCGAACTCCCTGCGGCTAATGCCGGTTTGGGTCCGGTGAGTGCGCCATACCTCCCGGGGGGAGCCGACGCTGACCGCCGCGATGCGCGCCAGTCCCACCAAGGCCATCGTGGGGGCGGTGGCGTAGAGGACGACGGTGGTGCCGGGTGGCGCGGCGACGCGCTGTCGGCGTACCTCGACCGTCTTGCTGCCCGCCAGGATCGCAGTGGCGAAGCGGGGGTGCACGGACAGCAGCATCGCGCGGTCCAGATCGTTCACGTCCTTCGGTGTCCCTCTTCGTAGACCGCCTGGAACAGCCTGTTGCTGATCTTCGACAGCGACATCAGCGAAAACTGTAGTCCCAGGCTTTCCGCCAGTGAGTTCAATCGACGCAGCGACACCGTCCTCGGAAAGATCTCGGTGTCCGAGAACCTCAAGGCCATCGCACGGCCCGAAGCGTCGTCGCGAGCGATTGCGCGTATCTGCCCCTGACCATATACGCCCAGGTGTTCGAATTTCGAGTGCAGGGCATCCGGCGCATCGATCACCACCTCGTCCAACCGCGAGCAGCCGATGACCATTTGGCCCTCCTCATGAGAGGAGCCCTTGCTGACGTACCAGAGCAGCCGGGCCGGGACGCTCTCACCACGGCGCCCGGAAGAGCGGTAGTAGACGTGTTCCCTGCTGATCCCCAACTCATTGGGGCGTGGCAGCAGCGTCGTCGGCACGTTGAACAGCTCTGCGGACCATCGAGGCTCGATCGGCGCCAGGAACGACGGCATCAGCGAGTCCATGATCTTCGCCGGCCACCAGGCCCGCTCGACCACCCCTGCGGTCTCGGCCGGCAGATCAGCCTCAAGTGCCGCAGCCCCTTCTCGTCCCAGCTCACGGGCGGCCTCACCCGCAGTGGCCGCCACGTCCTGGGCGTTCCCGCAGACCTCGACCAGCAGGCAGGCCAGCCCGCCATCGTGCTGGAAGAAGCCGTCGTTGCCCGCAGCGGCCCTGGCTGCGGGCGAGGGGAAGGGGTCGCTGATGTGTACGACTTGAGCGCCGCAGTCCCTTCCGAGCCGCTTCAGCGAGAACAGCATCTGCCGCGCCAGCGTCTCCTCCAAAGGGTTCGCCGCGGTGCGCAGGACCGGCACGGTCAGCGTCCGTCCGTCGATCGCCCATGCGTAGAGAGCGACCGGACGGCCCTGGCCATCGCGCAGCAACTCGCGGTGCCAGACAACCGTGTCGCCGATCAGGGCTTCGAGCCGCTGGGCGAACTCCGAGCCGTTGTCCTCGCCCGACTGGTCGAAGAACGCCACGAGCTCGGCCTCCGCCCCTGGGGCCACCTCGCCGGCGCGGAACTCCGTGCCCATGAGGTCGGCGGGCCGGTACATCTGAGCCTGCCGCAGCTCGTCCACATGCAGAGTCACGACCGACGGCGTCACGACTCTTACTCCGGCCACCTTCCAGGCAGCATCGGCCAGTTGTATCAACACCGGATCCCGGGTCACGAGCACCTGCAGGCCGGCACAGGAAGTCTCGGCCACGTACTGCACGCCCCGCATCAATGCGGAATCGTTCGGTATGCCGTGGCCCGCTGCGTCTGATCGCGCCGCCTGCAACAGCTCACGGGTCCGTACACCCACTGCCTCAGCATCCGGGGTGAGCTGCCGCAACCCCTGCGAGGCCATCCGCTGATGCCTGCGCTCCGCTGCATCGGCGATGTCTCTGATCTCGTACAGCAATTGAGGCGTAGCGGCGACTTCGACGAGGTCTGTCAGCCAGCTGGCCTCCAGGGCCTGCGACTCCGCTGCCTCGCCCGTAGGCGCCCGCCCTCGGAGATCGGCGAACACACCGTGATCCACGGCCACGACCAACAGCGCTTCGCTTTCCATGCCCGCGAACAGGTCCAGATGGCCGTGGTCCAGCCACCAACCGTCCAGGATCTCCCCGTCTCGTCCGCGACCACGCACTTCCCCGCGCGGAACGAACCCCAGACTCGTCCACATGTCGCTGAGCCCGTAGTCACGGCGGCACTTCGCCTTGATTCCCAGCCGGTCCCGGTGCCTGTGCCGGATCTCCTCCACCAGCAGCCGCGCAGCGCCCTTCCCGCGGTGTTCCTCCGCAACGCACAGGTGCGCGAGCCGCACATGCGGGCTCCGCTTCGGGAGACCGAACAACGCGTACCCGATCACCTCGCCATGGTCGACTGCGACAAGCAGACCACCATCGCTCGCGTGCTTGCGGTACGCGGGCGGCGTGAGCAACCCCAGCGTCTTGGTGTAGCGGTCGCCCAAGGCCACGGCCGCATCGATTAACTCAGCGTTCGTCTCCGCCACAGGCACGATCTTGATCGCCATGAGTCCCCCTCCGGAAGAACTTGCCACTGGTCGGCTCGTCTCTGGTGTCAGTACATACAGGGGAGGGCGTCCTGGCCAAGACCGCCTCGATCAAGACCGGCGCAAGAAGCGAGTATGAAAGGGGCCGGGCGGACGTCTCGTCGGCCCGGCCCCGCTCACCGGTCATGCTGCTTTACCGCTCGGCTGCCTCGGTGGCCTCCCCTGGCGCCTCAGTGCCGGCCCGAACGACCAGGCGATGGACTGTGGCCATCTCCCCAGCCAGCTCACTGTGCTCGGATGCCTCCTGGCGCTGACGGCGTACGTCAGCGTCCATGGCAGAGGCGATCTTGTGCTGATGCCTCTTCTTGGAGTGCTGGTAGATCAGCTGGGCCCGCGCGCTGGAATGGCCGGCGCGGACCATGAGGTCCTTCAGCTTCGCGCCGGTGTCGGCCGCCAGGGTGTTGCCGGTGCCCCGCAGGTCGTAGAAGCGGAAGTCGTCGGGCAGGCCGGCCTTCTTCCGCGCCTTGCGGTACCTGCGTCCGAAGGTGGACCGGCGGAAGGGCGCCCCGCGCTCTCCGACGAACACCAAGCCCTCCGGGCCCTGCTCGGCGAACCAGTCCAGGTGCTGGCGGAGGTCGGTGAGCACAAACTGGGGCAGCACGATCTCCCGTTTGCCGGCACGGGACTTCGGGTCGCCGAGCACCCGCTTGCCGGTGGTCAGCTCCGGGGCCGCGCGCTTGACCCAAATCGCCCCCTCGTCCAGGTCGACGTCCTTGCGGCGCAGCTCCGCGAGCTCCTCCGGACGCATGGAGGCGAACGCGCCGAGGAGGATCATCAGCCGCCAGCGCAGGCCGATGGCGTCGGCGAGGTCGAAGACCTGCTCGACGGTGGCGATTGGACGCTCGTCGGCTTCCTCCTTACCCGCGCCCTTGATGCGGCACGGGTTGCGGCGGATCAGCTCGTCGTCGACCGCGGTCTCCATGATCGCCTTGAGGAGGCGGTAGGACTTGGCGACCGTGGTCGCGCCCGTCGCCATCAGACACTCGGCCCGCCACGTCCGCACCCTCGACGGGCCGATCTCGTTGACGGCCAACGCCCCGAGAGTGGACTCCAGGTGTAGACGCAGGAGCCTGCGGTACAGCTCGTCCGTAGTTGCGGCGAGCCCGCGCTCGTCGATCCACTTCGTGGCGTACTCAAGGAAGTTGACCGCACCGGCGTGCGGGTCGATCCAGTCGCCGCGCGTCTGGTCGGCCTCGGTCTGGCTGAGCCAGATCTCCGCGTCCGTCTTGGCCTCGAACGTCTCCGGCGCCGCGCGCAGGTCTCCGTTCGCGTCTGGGTAGCGAGCCTGCCAGCGCCCCGAGGGAAGCTGGCGCACGGATCCGTAACGCCGCCGCTGCGGCTTACGCTTGCGGGCCATCACGCCGCCAGCCGGTAGCCGGAGCGGGAACGGGGCTGGCGCACCGGTTCTACGGTGCGGGCCGCGATATACGCGTCGAGCGCGCTCTGCGAGATGCGGACGTGGCGTCCGACCTTGACGTAGCGGATGCGCCGCTCGGCGATCAGCCGACGAGGGAAACGCTCGCTGGTGCCCAGGAGTTCGGCGACCTCGGGCACGCTCAGCAGGGGGTCTGAGCGATCTGCATGGTTGTTCACCTCCCCCGTCGCGCGCGAGGGCGAAGGCGGGGCAGGGGGTATTGCGGGGTGGCGCAAGGGTGGTTCCTCGTCTGACCGGCGCGGGGCGGCAACCCCGGCCTGGCCGGTGATCGTGGGATGGGCGGTGGTGGGAAAGTTCCGGGAAGGCCCGGGTGTGCGGTGGCCGCGACGGCCTGGAGGAAGGAACTTCAGCCTTCGGAGCCGCCGTCAGGGGCGTCCGGCTTCGAAGCCGGCCGGGGCCGTACGTTGTGCTGCATGCCGTGCCAGGGAGAGCTGGGGTTGTCGGCGATCTCCTCGGTGATGGCCTGCTGCACGGCAGCGTCGACCTCCTCGTGGATGTCGGGGTGCTCGTCGAGGTAGCGGTCGAGGGCATCTCTGGCTTCGCTGAAGGCCAGGTTGGCCCGCTGGGTCTCGCGGAAGGCCCGTCGGATCTGCTCGACGAGTTCCATCGCGCGGGCGTGCTGGGCCAGCTTCG
Source organism: Streptomyces sp. NPDC058000 (assembly GCF_042886435.1). Classification (NCBI taxonomy): domain Bacteria; kingdom Bacillati; phylum Actinomycetota; class Actinomycetes; order Kitasatosporales; family Streptomycetaceae; genus Streptomyces; species Streptomyces sp. NPDC058000. Next base: position 28,849 of record NZ_JBHVQS010000061.1, on the reverse strand, counting down.
GGGAGCCGACGAGGCTTTCGAGGGAGATGCCGAAGACCTCGGCGAAGCCGATCGCCTCATCGAGGTTGACCCGCCGCTTGCGGTTCTCGATGCGCCACACGGCGGACGGGTTCATCTCGAAGCCGGCCTCGTTGAGCCGGTCCGACAGGGCGTTCGTGCCCCAGCCGCGGGCCTCGCGCTCCAGCTTGATGCGCACGGCGGCGTTCTCCTCGCCCCGGAACACCGGCAGGTCACCGGACTCCTCGCCGTCCTCCACGGATGATCCCTTCCTCGTGTAGCAGTCCACTGCGATTCGCAATACGAAAACTGTAGCACAACGTCCTGCGTAATGCAGAGCTCTCCTGCAATCGGCAATGTGCGTGGTACAATAAGTGCCCTGAGCCCACCTCGGGCCCCAGGAACGCGAATAGCCCCGGTGCGCGAACACCGGGGCCGAAGCGAAGTCCCCACCACCGCCCATCCCTGAACGATCTACCGGTCAGGCCGAGGTTGCCGCCTCGATGGCCTGCCGTGTGAGGAACTCTATGCCTCAGAGTACGTGTCCGCGTTCCCTCCCCGCACCCCCGTTGCGCCGCCCGTCCGCGAAGGCGGGGCGATAGGCATGGCTCGCATCCGCACCATCAAGCCGGAAGCCTTCGCCTCCGAGTCCCTCGCCCAGGTCCCCGTCACCGCCGAGCGGACCTTCTTCGGCCTGCTCACCCAGGCCGACGACCACGGCCGGTTCCGCGACCAGGCCGCCGTCATCGCCGGACTGCTGTGGTCCCTGCGCCCCGAACACGGCCCCATGGGCGTCGAGGACGACCTCACGCAACTCGCCGGCGCGGACTTGATCTGCCGCTACGAGGGCGCGGATGGCAAGCGGTACCTGCATATCGTCACCTGGAGCCGCCACCAGAAGATCAACCGGCCCAGCGGCGTACGCCACCCCGCCTGTCCCCACCACGACGGTGCGCCGCGCAGTGAGCCCTTGCCGCCCGCGCGGGGAGCCCTCATCCCCTCCTCCGCGACACCTCACGGAGGAGGACGTGAGGACTCGCGTGAAATGCGCGAACCCTCCGGGTCACGGGAAGAATCCGCAGGTCAGGACGGTTTCAGTGAGCCCTCGATGAGGGGGCAGGGAGGGCTCACCGCGCCCTCCGTGAGTCCTCACCGTCCGGATCTAGGACCTAGGATCCTGGATCTAGGATCAGTACCTGTGGGGGCCGCAAGCGGCCCCGCGCCGGACACCGTCTCGGCCAAGCAGCTGATCGGCGAATTCGTCGGCGCCTGCGCCCACCGCCCGCCCGAGAAGCTGCTCGGCCACCTCGGACGAGAGATCAACCAACTCCTCGGCGAGGACATCGCTCCCGACCACATCCGCGCCGGACTGGAGCGCCTGCGCACCAAGGGCCTGAGCCCCAGCGTGCTGCCCAGCCTCGTCAACGAGGCCATGAACGCCACCCAGCCCGCCCGTGCGGCGCACCGGCCCTGGACCAACCCCACCGACGTCGAGGCCGCTTACGGAGGTGACCTGTGACCACAGCCGCCACAGCCACCCGCGAGCCGGAGCGCGTCGGCGCCCTGGCCACGCGGCTCGGTTCGATCCTCGCCGGCCGGGGCATCGACCCCGACGCGGCCACCGCCGAGGAGTCGCCTGGCGAGCCGGTGACGGCGCTGGGCTGGCCGACGCCCGCATCCCCGCGCGCTACCGGCGTGCCCTGGCCGACCACCCCGAGGTCACCGCCTGGGTCGAGGAGATCACCCGCACCAGCCGCCAGGGACCCGGCGGGGCCCCTGGCATCGCGGAAGGCCCCTCGCTGCTGATCGCCGGACCCACCGGCACCGGCAAAACCCACCAGGCATACGGCGCGGTGCGCTCCCTGCTGGCCGCAGGCGTACGGCTGCGCTGGGAAGCCACCACCGCAGCCGACCTCTACGCCGACCTGCGCCCCCGCGCGGGCCACGCCCCCGAGCGCGCCCTGTGGTCCCTGGGCCGCTGCCCGCTGCTCGTCCTCGACGACCTCGGCGCGGCCAAGACCTCGGAGTGGACAGAGGAGCTGACGTACCGGCTGATCAACCGCCGCTACAACGAGATGCTCCCGACCCTGGTCACCACCAACCTGCCGATCACCGAGCTCCGTGACGCCGTAGGCGACCGCGTCGCCTCCCGCCTCGCCCAGATGACCACCCGCGTCATCCTCGGCGGCACCGACCGCAGAAGGCAGCCCACCGGCCGTTAACAGGCCCCTGCGCCCTGCCTCGTCGCCCCGCAATCCCATCCGCCAGCACCAGACCGCCCACTGGTGCGGCGGGCTCTCCGGAGGCCCGTATGACACACCTCGCCCTGGCCACCCCTGCCCCAAATCCCATACCGCGGGCTGCTGATGAGCGTCGGGCCACCGCCTGGGACCGCGCCGCCATCACCGCCCTCGGCGCCACAGGATGCGCCCTCTCCTACGACGCACTCCAGCAGATGGCCACCGCCATCCACGTCCGCGGACTGCTGACCTACCTCTTCCCCCTCGTCATCGACGGGTTCATCGCCTACGGCGTCCGCGCCCTGATCATCCTGCGCACCGCTCCGTTCCGCTCACGGATGTACGTCTGGGCCCTCTTCGGCACCGCCACCACCGCCAGCATCTGGGCCAACGCCCTCCACGCCGTACGCCTCAACCAACAAGCCACGGAGGCGGGTTTGCGCCTCGGCGACCTCACGGTCGGAGTGCTCTCCACCCTCGCCCCACTCGCCCTAGCCGGCGCCGTCCACCTCTACATCCTCATCGCCCGGCACACCCCAACCCCGGCAGCCCCATTCCCTGCCCGCGCGGAAGTGGCGCCCCCGCACCCGCACGACCGCACGGAAGCCAGCCGCCCCCACCCGGAACCCGCAGACGAGGCCGACGCCCCACAGCCCAACGACACGGTCCCCCGCCGCTACGGACGGCCTCCGGGCGCCGAAATGAACGTGCTCCTCGACATCGCCCGCAAGGCGATCGACGCACACGGAAAGACCTCCCGCACGGTGGTCCGCGACGCCATCCGCGAAGCCGAACTGACCATCGCCGAAGACCGGCTCACTGAACTCATGAAGGTCCTCCGGTCCGAGGACGACCAGCCCGCAGACCGGGGCCGCACCGCCTGACCGGATATCCGGTCACCCCCACCCGTCCGCCCCGCGGACCAGCAGCCCACCGCCCAGGAACAGGGCCACCCCTCGCTCACACATGCCACCCACGGCCATTCCCCTCCCCGATCCGCTCGCCAACGGACCGAACCACCCCCGCCCGACGGAGAACCGCACCGCATGCACACCCCGAACCCCGAAGACCTCGCCCACCACGACCGCACACAGAACTCCACCCAAGCCCCAGGCGGAGCAAGTTGTCCCGGAAGCAATGCTTCCGGGAATCCCGCCCCGGGGGTGGCGGGAGCGGCCCGGCGCCAGGGGGCACCGGGCCGGGCGTCAGCGACCGAGGGCGGCCCGCAGTCGCAACGGTCGGAAACTCTCTCCCGCGCACGCCAGCGCCCGCGTCAGCCCAAGCCGCTCAAGCGTGTGCACCAGCCGAGCTGCCGTATGAACGACACCGAGTACGCCCGCTTCGACGCCGCAGCTACCGCCTGCAACATGAGCCACGCCGCCTTCCTCGCCTACGCCGTGGACAAGGCCGCCCGCGACCTGAATCGCACCGACGTCGAGATCGCCACCGAACGGGAAGTGCTCGACGAGGTCTTCGCCGCCCGCCGGCACCTGGGCCGCATCCACGGCCTGTTCAACCAGGTCGCCAAAGCCCTCAACTCCGGTGCCGACGCACCCCAGCTGGACGCCGCCGCCCAGGCGGTCAAAGACGCGGCCCGCCGCATGGAGAACGCCGCCGACGCCCTCCTCGCGTCCCGGAGCGGCGGTGGCTCGCAGTGATCCCCCGCCTCCACAAACGCGGCGGCCGCACTGCCGGCCTGCTGCACTACCTCTACGGTCCCGGCACGCACGAAGAACACCTCGACCCACACCTCGTCGCCGCCTTCGACCCGCTCGCCCCCGACCCCGGCCGCGATCCCCAAGCCACCTACAGGCAGCTCCAGCAACTGCTCGACCAGCCCGTCAACGCCCTCCCGGAGCAACGGCGCCCGGACAAGCACGTCTGGCACCTGTCCGTGCGCGCCGCCCCCGAAGACCCGGTCCTCTCCGACGAGGACTGGGCGGCCATCGCCCGCCGCGTGGTCAACGCCACGGGCATCGCCCCCGACGGCGACGAGACGGCGTGCCGCTGGGCGGCCGTACGCCACGCCGACGACCACATCCACATCGTCGCCACCCTCGTCCGCGACGACGGACGCCGCCCCCGCCTGCACAACGAAGCCCGCCGCGCCCAGACCGAGGCCCGCGCCATCGAAGCCGACTACGGACTCCGCCGCGTCGCGCCGGGAGACGGCACCGCCGCCAAGCGATCCACCAGCGCCGAGCGCAACAAGGCCGAACGGCTCGGCCAGGACTCCACCTCGCGCGAACTGCTGCGTGAGCACGTCCACCGGGCGCTGGCCGGCGCGGTCGACGAGACCGAGTTCTTCGACCGGCTCGCCGCCGAAGGCGTCCGGATCAAGAAGCGGGTCGCGCCGTCCGGAGACATGCTCGGCTACTCGGTCGCCATCGTCGGCGACCGCAACAAGACGGGCCAGCCCATCTGGTTCTCCGGATCCAAGCTTGCCCCGGACCTGTCCCTGCCCCGGATACGCAAGCGATTCGCCACCACGGCGGACATGGCCGGGCCGCCTACGGTCCTGGAACGCAGCGGTGCCACCGCACCGGTCCGCGCCCGCCACTTCGCCGCCGAGGCCTCCGACGCGGCCTTGACGTCCATGACATCCGGCGACGACGGCGCGGCTTCGGCCCAGCTGATCGGCGTCGGCGAGGTCCTCGACGCCCTCACCCAGACCAGCGGCGGAACCACGCGGAACGAACTGCGAGAGGCCGCAAGGCACTTCGAGCGCGCCACCCGCTCCCATATCCGTGCCAAGGAGGCGCAGATGCACGGGCTGCGACGCGCGGCCCTCCAGATCGTTCACTCCGGTCCCGCCCTCGGCCGCGGACCGGACGGCGCCGCCACCGCCTCGCTCCTCGACATCGTGATCCTCGCCGTCGTCGCAGCCGCCCGCTGGCACGCCGCCCGCGCCCACGCCCAGCAGGCCGAAGCCGCCCAGCGCGCCGCCGACCACCTGCGCGCCGCCTACCAGGCCACCGCCGCAGCCCCGTTGGCCGCCATGCGCACATACGGACAGCAGCTCCCCGATCCGGTACGGCAGCGGCAGGCGAACACGGTCCGCACCACGCTCCCGCACCTCTCCGACCGCCTCCAGGCCGAACCAGGATGGAACGCCCTGACCGCCGCACTCGACCAAGCCGAACGCGCCGGCCACGACACCACCGCCCTCCTCACCAAGGCCGCGGCACGACGCGAACTGGACAGCGCGGACTCGATCAGCGACGTCCTGGTCTGGCGCCTACACCACCTCGGCTACATCACTCCGCCCACCACCGCGCCCCGGACGCAGCGCCCCCGGCCTGCGACCGCCCAGGTCCCCGCAGCAGCCGTCGTCGCCAACCAGCCAGCGAACCGGCCCCGGCGACGGTGACCACGACCGCCCGGCCCATGACCAAACCCCAAGCGTGCTCTCGGTCGCCCGCCGGGCCGCAGGCATTCCCCCGTCTTCGGCGCAATGACCCCTACTTCAGAGGCTCTTGCACCAGTACCGTGGCTTGTTCACGAGGTAGGGACACGAACCTGGGGGACTACCCAGTGGCGGGGAACGAACTGACGCTCGGGAAGGTGATCGCAAAAGCCCGCAGGCGCAAGGGGTGGCCGCAGCGGGACTTGGCCGCGATGATCGACAAGTCGGAGAGCTGGGTGTCCCAGGTCGAGCGGGACGTGATCCCGGTCAACAGCCTGGAGACGCTGCGCCGCATCTCCGATGCCGTGGGTGTTCCGCTGCCCGAACTCCTTGCTGCCGCGCCGCCTTCCGGGCAGCCGCCGACATCGGTTCGCCGCCGCCCCGCCTCCGCTAGGGTGGGCGGCAATCTTGGTCCGGAGGAGGCTGACGACCCCGTGCGACGCCGCAAACTTCTGGCCGCTGCGGCGGTGGTCTTCGCCACTCCCGTGGCGACCGCCTCACCGGCCCAGGCCGCAGGCACGCTCGCACCGCTGGAAGACCTCCTCCTCTACGGCACGGCACCCGTGCCCGAGGAGGTTGACGTGTCACCGGCCGGTGTCGCCGCCTCGGTCAAGGCGTCCCGCCAGCACTTCCGGGCCGCCCGCTACGACACCCTGGCCCGGACCCTGCCCGGGCAGATCGCCCGTGCTCGGGCCGTGAAGCCGGCGGAGGTGTCTGCCACGGCGGTCGCCGACCTCTACAACATCGCCGCTCGCCTGTGCATCAAGCTTGGCGAGGACGGACTCGTCGCGATCACCTCGGACCGCACCCTGAACTCCGCGCGCAGGGCGGGAACGCCCTGACGATCGCCGAGTCCCACCGGATGGTCTCCAGCGCCTGGCGCCGCCAGGGGCACCTCGCACGGGCCACCGACATCGCCGTACGGGCCGCGCAGGATGTCCGGACCGGCGGCGGCTCGCCTGAGCCGACCCGGCTGGCGGCGAGCAGTTCGCTGCTGGCGACCGCCGCGTACACGGCGGCGAAGATGGGCGACCGACAGACCGCGCACGCGCTGATCGGGGAGGCGGCCGAGACCGCCAAGGCCGGTCGTGCGAACGCCGATTCCCCCACCGACGCCGGTCTTCAGCAGGTTCTGTTGCATCAGCTGTCGGTCCACTATCTGCTCGGGGATGCCGGCCAGGCGATCGACCTGGCCAGGACCATCGACCCCACCGCGCTGCCGACGGCCGAGCGGCAAGGCCGGTTCTTCATCGATGTGGCCCGCTGCTTCGACCAGTGGGGCAAGCCCGAGCAGTGCTACCGGGCCCTGCTGGCGGCCGAACGGGCCGCGCCCCAGGAGATCCGGCGCGGCGCGGTGAAGGACCTGGCCGGCGGGCTGCTGCACCATGACCGGAGCCTGGCGGGCGTCCGCGCCTTCGCCGGACGTGCCGGCGTGACCGTCAACTGATCCGACCCGCAAGGGGTTTGCGACCTCGCAAACGGTTTGCGGATCTGCCCCTCCGTACGGCGGTTGACTCGTCTCAGCCGCCAGGGGCCACGCGCAGTCGGCCTCTCCTCGCCCCGGGCGGCGGTGATGACCACCCCCGTCTTCGAGGAGCCGCCTCGTGGCTACCAGCACCGTCACGCATCCGCCCGCCGTGAGCACGGGCAGGGACCAGCTCCGGGCCGCCGTCGCTGCGGCTCTCCGCTCCCGGGAGACCCTCCCGCCGTACGACGACGTCCTCCGGCTGATCGGCATCCTCAAGGGGCATCTCGCCCCACTGGTCGACCAGGCCAAAGACCAGCTCAACGAGTACCGCCCGGGATACGGCCCCCAGCGCCAGGCCATCGCCGGGGCCGAGTTCCAGCTCCGTGCCGGGCCCGGCGACGGTCTGCTCTCGGCCGCGCACCGCCTCCAGGCCCTCGCCCGGTGCGTGCTGCATTTCGACCGCGAGCTGGGACGAGACGTAGTGGGCGGCGGCCGGTGAGAGGCCGACACCGCCATGACGACCCGCCGCTGGAGGTGTGGCTGGGGCGGCTGTGGCTGCTGGGCAGCACCGCCGCCCTGGCCCTCCTGGCCGTGCTGACCGTCCAGCACGACAGCAACCACGTCCCGCCCGCTCCGACCACCGCCCCCGACACCAACCCGGTGCCGTAACCCACCCCACACAGCTTCCCGCCGAAACCTCGGCGGGAGAACCGAAAGAGAGAAGGGAGAAGCGAGATGGACAACCTGATCGTCTCGAAGCGCACCGTGAAGGCCGCCCGCACCCAGGACCGCCTGAGCGACGGCGGCGGTACCGGCAAGGGCGACGGCAACGACTGATCGGAGTCGTAGAAAATGACCGCCCTCACCGCGGCGGTCGACAGTCTCGGCGGGGACTTCCCCGCCGAGACGCTCGGCCGCACCTACCGCCTCTGGCCCGGAGTCGGAGACTTCTCCGGCCTGTTCACCTGGGACGACCTCAACGAGATCATCGCCCGGCAGCGCCTCGAACCCCCGCGGCTGCGGCTGTTCGACGACGGCACCCAGGTCCCCCAGCACGCCTACAGCCACCCCGTGGTCTCCAGGCGGCGCACCATCTGGCACCGCATCGAACCGGGCAACCTCCACCGCCGGCTCAACGAGGGAGCCTCGCTCGTCCTGGACGCCGTCGACTCCCTGCACGAGGGAGTGGGGCGCTTCGCCGAAGCCCTCGAACGGCACCTCAGGACCGACATCCAGGTCAACCTCTACGCCTCGTGGACCTCGAAGGAGGGCTTCGGCCTCCACTTCGACGACCACGACGTGGTGGTCCTCCAACTCGAAGGCGCCAAGCGGTGGAAGACCTACGAACCCACCCGTGTCGCCCCGCTCCGGATCGACGTCGAAGCCCCCGAACCACCTGACAGTGAACCGGTCGCCGAGATCGTCCTGCGGGCTGGCGACATGCTCTACCTGCCCCGCGGCTGGTGGCACGCCGTCGCCGCCACCGAAGGCCGCTCCCTGCACCTGACCTGCGGGCTGAAGCCCACCACTGGCGCCGACCTGCTCTCCTGGCTGGCGGACCAGCTGCGGGCCTCGGCAACCGTCCGCGCCAACTTGCCCCACCTCGCCTCGCCCGAAGCACAGGCAGCGCACCTCGCAAGGCTGCGGAAGGCGTTCGCCGAGGTCCTGCACGACGGCGCGATCGAGGAGTTCCTCTGCGCACGGGGAACGATGGACCCGGGACGGCCGACGCCCTCTCTGCCGTTCGTCGACGGCATCCCCGCCGACGAAAACCTTCACGTCCGCCTCACCGCCTCGGGCGCCTGGTACGAGGTCGACGACGAGGGCCACGTGGTCATGAGCGCGGGCGGCCGGCAGTGGACGTTCGCCGCCCCGGCCCTCGCCGTGGTCCAACACCTCACCGAGGGAAGTACCGCGTCCCTGGGCGAACTGGCGGTAGCCTCTGCCCTCCCCGTCGGCCAGATCGCCGCCCTGGTCACTGAGTTGGTCGCGGCCGACATCGCCGCCGTCAGGCGCAGAAGGTAGCCCCATGTTCACCGCCCCTGAGCCGCCCGTCAGGGACCGCATGCTCTCCGCCCGCGACCACGACTGCGCCCTTCTGGGCCTCACCGGCACCGCGGGCGGGGAGGTGTGGGGATACGCCGGCCGGACCCTGTCAGCCGCCGTCGCCACTCCGACCACCCCTGCCTGGCTGCGGCTCGTCAGCGAACCCCACGGCAAAGGCACCGGGAAACTGTGGGAGGGACCGAAGGAGGCAGAACGGTCCATGCCTCCGACTGTCCCCCGGCCGCGACTGCTCGGGCTACGGGACTGGTCAGCCGACGGCTGCGACTACCGGGCAGAGCTCTACGAATACGTCACCACGACACCGGTCTCCGAAAGCCCGGTCATCCGCAGGGGCATGGACCTACCGGATACCTGGTGGCACAGCCTCCACCGTTCCCTGGACCGCATCGCCACCGTCCCCACTGACCGCGTGGCGGTACGCGAGCAGTACATCCGCCGCCGCGTCCCGGAATTCACCAACATCATTCCAGGTCAGATCACTTGGACCACCGCACACGGCGACCTCCACTGGGCCAACCTCACCGGACCCCAACTGACCCTCCTCGACTGGGAAGGCTGGGGCACCGCCCCCACCGGCTACGACGCCGCGAACCTCTACCTGCACTCCCTGCACGTACCAGACCTCGCCGAACGCGTCCGCAAGGAATTCGCTCACGTCCTGGGCACCCCCGCCGGCCTGATCGGAGAGCTGACCGCCTGCACCGAAATCCTCCAGGCAGCCGCCCGCGTGCCGTTCTACGCCGACCTCGCCGACCACGTACGGCAGCACGTCGACCAACTACGCGCCTTGGCCTCCACGCCGGATCGGACCGCCCAACCGCAACCGCCGCTGCCTCGCCGCCACGGCGGCCCCCACAGCAACACCTAGAACTCCCCTTCGGCAGGAGTCGCCCGCGCGCCTGGCCGGCTGCCTGTGTCCGCCTGCTCAGCCCCAGAGGACCCCGTCATGCCTTGCCAGCTCGATTGCGCCCACGACGTCCCCAAGGGCCAGAAGTGCTGCACCAAGTGCGGCAAGCAGATCTACCTGTGAACTCGGGCAGGGCGCCGTAGTACGGCTACGGCCTCTCCGTCCGCACAACTTCCCCCGACCGGAGAGCCCGAGAAGACACGTACGTGTCCCCTCTCACCTGAGCCGACGCGCGCAGGTTGCGGCCCCGGTCCGTCCTGCGGGAAGCGTTCCGGACGCTCCCCTGAAGGATGCCGTGCCATGCCGGCGCAGTGAGGGAAGCCGGTCCCGCCCTTCCCTGCATCACCGTTGAAGGGTGGGACCACTGCCCGCTCCGGCCGTCTCCGCCCGGACAGGTCGAACGGCCGGAGCAGGGCGCACATGGTGCGGGGACCGACTCCCCAACCTGCTTCTGGCCACCCTCGCCTGGAAGTTCGCCACCCACCATCTCGAACTACCGGAACAGCCCCAGGGAGCTGCGGACCATCCGCGGCTACGACAGACAGCTCCTGCACCGACTGTCGGCGACGAGAGCCGTATTCCCCTCCGTGGCCCGTACGGGGCGTGTAGGACCTATCTCCTCCCACAGCCCTTTCGCCGGCTGTGAAATCCAGCCCCACCCGGCATCTCGGTGGCTCTGATCCGGATGGTGGTTGCACGCATCCGGCAGGTGAGCCATCCCTTGCGGCGAGATCAGGATTCTGTCGGGAGGAACAACCAGCCGTAAACCGTCCGAGCCGTCCCGCAGGCAGTCACAGCCATTACCAATGAACAGATCACAGTGATCACACCTCTTGGCAACCATGCGGGCCATGGTGGCACCTACCTCGGACAGACACATCGGCGTTCTTGTTGTCGTGACGTGGCGCCAGTGCGCAGGGCAGGCCGGTGCACGGCGAGCACGGGCATCCCAGGCAGGAAGGGGTCGACGAGAGTCCCATCAATGCAGACCCAAAAACCACGACAGGAAGGCACGCTGACACGCAACGTCTCGGCATGCGCGCCTGGCTCACCCACCGAGGGGTCTGGACCATTTACCTAGAGCAGCAGTCTTCATCACCGCTGCCTCGACAACTTCGTGAGCCGGTCTCCATAGGCCGCGAAGGTTCAGGCGAATCGCATTTGAGAACGGTTGGCCGCCGCTGCTGAATCCGCGCCAAGTACCGTCCTCCCTGCGACCCCTTGGCCTCATGATGTTGATAAGCCGGTATGCCTCAAGGGCCTGCGTGGCGTCATACACGTCGCGCGACAGCCCAAAAAGGCCGGCCCGTTCCTTCCATGAAATGGATCGATACTCCTCTTTGGAGGCCAACTGGAGGCACATCAAGAAGGCAGCGATCTCACTCTTCGTCAACACATGCACCCACCCCCTCGTGAAGAACTGAAAGGGAATTTTCAGCGTATCTTCGCCGTCACGGGGGACGCGATACTCGACTGCACCCGACGATGAGCTACTGGCATCCTCCGACAGAAGCAGGAAACCTTCGTACCTATTCACCGATCCGGGTTTCCCCAGGTCGACAACATGATTTCGAGCCAGTAGACCGAGAGCCGATCGGAACTGGCGGAGTTTGTTCCGCGTGTAGGACGACGCCTGGGCGGAACTCCCACTAGATTTGGCAGACACGGCAATAAGGTCCAACCAATTCACCGAATCAGGGGTACGACCACTGAGGGGAATCTGATTGCCCCACGCCCGACCCGGGCGGGATTGACAGTGTGCGACAAATAGCGCAGTCAAATGAAACTGAAGCGCCACCCCTTGCGAAACAATAAGGCGCGCCATAGGGGGAAGTATGTGAGACGCAGGGCGCTTGCGTTCGTCTAGTTCGGATCCGAATCTGAGCTGCGCAGGTATGGGAAACGGAGCCCAAAGGTCCACGTCTGGAATATCATGGTTGCGGACATAAGGGGTTCGAATGCGAATTTCTTTGGGTGCGTGGCCGTTGGACCACAGCTTCTCCTCCGCGGCGAGAACCTCCGGGAGCCCCCGCTCCCGGACGAGGACTCTGAGGGTCTCGGCTCGCTTCCTGGCTCTCTGCTGATTCTGCGTCGTCTCCGTCAAAGTCGTCCCCCTACCGCAGGTGATGACGTCTTGGTCCGACCTCTCTCCTTCTCTGCGCGGGCACACGCGCGCGGATAAGTCGGACCAAGACGTCATCGCTGTCCATGCCTGTCCTCCGATGGCCCGCTCAGAATGGTTCCCAGCGAGCACCGCCCGGTGCTCGGAGGCGAGGACGGCAGCGCCGGCAAGCATCCACCGTCCTCGCGCCCAACCACAGCGTTCTGGAGGAACACTGATGCCCACCCAGCCTACGCAACTCGGTGCTGACGTCACAGCGTTCATCGGCGTTCTCGCGGTCGGTGTAGTGCTCATCATGAGTCGGTCGGTCGACGCCGAGGGGATGTCGGTTCTAGCGGCGGCCCTCGGCGGCTTGTACGCCGTCTGGACTGGCCGTTCATCCCGCAACCGCAAGTAAGTAGGAGGTCAGTCCTTCTCGTGCGACGACGCACATTCGAGCTCCGTTGCGGCCCCTTGCACGTGCCCCTTGATCGCGCACCGCTCAAATTGCTGACGCTCGCGAGCACGGTGGCGGCCAGTGTCATGGGAGTAGCGAACTGGTTGCACTGAAAGGCGATCAGGGTGTGCTCCGCAAGCGGAGCACACCCTCGTCCAACGCGCCCTCAAGACGCTATGCTTCGGCCAGGCGACCACGCTCGCCGTTACGTCGGACCTGGGTTCCTCCCGCAGCTACCCAGGGTTGAGGGCGCAAAGTGCCGTCGGGCGCGCGTGATTGAAAACTGTTGTTCCTCCTATGGGGCGCAGTGGGCGGGAGCACTGAGGCACGCCCACCGGGAGCCGGACATGACGCTCGACAGGGATATCGCCACACTCGCACGCCGTATCCGACACGAGTCCGGGGACGTCATCCCCTTCCAACAGGCACGGTTGACCGCCGCGCGCGAGTTGGGCGGGCTGCCCGTCCACACCATGGCGCCCGAGGAGCGGATCCCGCTCCGCGTCCAGTACACCGGGGAGAGCAAAGCCGCCGCCCGATCCGCGATCAGCAGCGGCACCCGCGGACTGGGCCTGGACCACTGCTCGGACAACCAGCGCGCCTTCCGGGCCCTACTAGCGCTCGCGCTTTTCAACGGCAACGTGTACACCGGCCCGACGGCGAGGTGGAACTACTCGGTTGTCGCCTCGTACGACCCGGTGATGTCGCCCCGCAGGGACCAGTTGGTGATGGTGGCGGAGCGCGCCCCGGAGAACGTGGCCACCCGGCTGCTGGCCACCAAGGGGGTCGACTCACGCGGCGTCCCCGGACTACGGCACGAGGTCAGCTACACGTGCCATGGGCAGCGCTCCGTCTGTCTGCGCCATCTGCCGACCGGTGCACTGCTGACCATCACCGGTGACCCGGCCGGGTGCCGGCGCGGCAACAGGCGCAGCCTCGTGCCCCGGCACCCCTATCTCACGCTGGACAACGACCTCACCGCACACGAGCGCCGCGCACTGGCAGCGGTCCCCCCGATCTCGGGGGAAGCGACCACTCTGCTGGCAGGTCTCGTTTCCCGCTACAGCCTGGTTGACCGGCGTGGCCACTGGGCGACCAGTCTGTCCTGGGACCCTCTGGAGCGCCCCGGAGTCGAACGCAGGAAGGAACCAGAAGTGATCCGGCACGGTCCCGTACGTCGGCTCTGGGGCGCCGGCGACTCATGGGAGTTCCGGTGGACCGGCTATCCCGAACCCTGCGACCTGGCTCTGGCACTGACCCACCGGGAGGCCGGGGTCAAGGGCGCGAGATTTACCCGCCACGGTGACACCTACCGGGTGGTGCTGGGCACCGCCTCGCTCGACCTGTGCGACGGGAAGGGCTGATCCATGCCGTTCCTCACCGACCACCCGGATTCCGCACCCGTGCTGGTGGCTGCCGTTGTCCTCGGAGTCCTCCGCTTCATGTTGCCCAAGGATTCTCGCCATCGCCTGGAGCTGTGGAAGGCCGTCCTCGAACACCGACGTCAGCGCTGGCAGGTGACGGAGCGCCGCCGCAAGATCGGAAGGTCCGGCAAGACGGGCCAACCGGCCCCTCCTGCTGAAGCGGAGCGAGACGACGGTCACCGATCAGCTCGGCGAGGGCGAGTACGGGACTGAGGCCCGGGAATGAGGCTGACGCCGCGGCCCCGTTGCACGAGCTAGGTGCCGGTCTGCAAACAGCAGGAGGCCCCTCAGCGACCAGCCTGGCACCTCTGCCACCCCGCCGTCCGATCGGCTGAGGTTCACGGCCGGAGAAGAGCGGCAGCCTTCGGCGCATCGTGGGAGCCATCTGGGAGCCGACCCGCTCCCCAAACCCTCCCGAAACCACGTGAGGCCCATCGATCCCAACACCCTGACCTGCGGGAAAGCCAAACAGGCGGGTCTCGATCTTGCCCGAACCTCATTCGGGTCGAAGAGGTCGTGGGCTCAAAGGCCCCGTCGCAGCGGCTGCTCTGCCTCGTGGCCACCAACCAGTACCTGTTCTCCCTCGCTCAGCGCTCCTGAGCGAAGGGGTCATCCACTACGTAGGGATGGACGTACCGGCCGTCGTTGAACGGCTTGAACCAACTCGCCAGCCCCATGGGCGCGACACCGAGGTACTCGCCCACCGGACTCTCGTCGATGCCGTCCTTCGAGTCGTCGTACAACCACTCGTGGTCCATGTCTTCGTAGACCATCGCGGCAAAGCACTCCAGAGCCGACGAGACCCCCTCATCGAGGAGACCGAACGTTTCGAGGGTCACCTCGGCCCGGTCGAGAAGGAGCTTCAGTACCAGCTCCTCCGCTACACAGCCCAGTTGCTGGAAGCTGCCCTCGGTGAAGCGTGTGGTCAGGGCAACGGCCGTCACCAGGAAGCGCCGGCCGAAACGGGCGTCGTATTGAAGGGCATCGCGCGGAGGCAGTTCATCGAGCAGCCACATCGGCCGGTTGCACTCAGCAACATTCATCTCCTCTGCGGCCAGTGCGTACGCATCCTGGAACAGCTCGTCCAAGAGGACATCCGTCGCCCACACCAACGCCCCGGCCGCCAGCTCTGCATCATCGACCGACACCCGGGAGCCGTAATCGGCGAGGTCGCCGTCCTTGTCCTCCTCATCGGGAGCGCCGAAAATCTCCGGCCCGAAGGCCCGCAGCTGGCTGGCCATGGAGCGCATCCTGCATTGCGCCGCCTCGGTATCGACGGCGTCGCTCGTCGCGCCGACGGCGGTATCGCCAGCGGCCGACTCGATCAGTCGGGCACGCCGCGAGGCGAGATCGTCCGGCGGGGCATCCGGGCCGTCGGCCGCCTCCAGGCTCTCGTTCGCGAGGTCGGGGTGCAGCTCGACCTCACACCGCTCGACCGTCCAGTCGCCGAGCAGTGCCGAGCGCTCAAGCAGCCCCTCCACCAGCGCACGAACCGCCTCCTCGGCGAACTCCAGCGCCGGCGCGTCCACGAACACCTTCAGTAGTGCACCGCCGGGATGGACGCCGACCCACGTGTCGGCAATCTCCACTTCCACACCGTCCGGACCGTCGATCGACTCGACCGAGTCGAAGCTCTGCTCCAGGAGCGCCCCGGCACCGACCCGCTGCAGCTCGTCCATCTCCGGAGCGCCGCTCGCGATCTGCGTATCCACTGTCACTGCGTACGTCACGCCGCCCAGCCTTGCAGGACAAGCCACCACTTGCGGCAGCAATGCCGACTTCGAACCATCCTTGCGCGCACCCGCCGAGCAAAGTCTCGGGTACAGCGCGATCCCCTTCAGCGGCCCCCGCCGTGCCACTACAGTGCCAGACAGAGCGGTAAACGGCGGTCAACGAGAGCCGCGGATGATCACCATGGTCTACTCAGGGCATGCGGGCCGAATGCCCTAGATATGCCCGGGGATGGCGCCTATTACCTGGCCCCACCCAGGCAGAGGCAGCGACCTGACTGCCTCAAGAGCCCTTAAATTTCATGTGCGAAGCAGCCGTCCAGCTCCGCACATGAATACCCGACAGGCTGACGCAGTGACCGCCGGGGGTGCGCTCGGCTATTGCCCCGCCATCTCAACTCTGCGCAGGCGAAGCCTGATGGGTAGACGACTACGTCCTTGCCTACTGGCTACCTCGTTGGATGGCGCAACCTGACCCACAGAAGTAGTGCCCCAGGTCCTGCCCAGCGCCGACGCCCGCCATGGGCAGCCACCCATCGCTATTCAGGTGACAAGGGTAGCCGCATCTGAGGCTCCGGAAACGCCCGGGAGAACAATTCTTCAAACTCGCATCGATCTTTCGAAATCCTCATCAGCATGATGACGTGGGAAATCTGCTTGTCAAGATGAGCGTTGCCCGTGTTAGCGGTAAGATGCTGGTGATGCTTATGTCGGCGATACCCATTCCCCTGACGGGGGTTGATGCGCTCCAGTTCCTCCAGGATCCCGTTCGGCAAGTGTCTATAGATGTACCTGTTTACCAATTTCCCTACGTACGGAGTCCTCTTTGATGTTCCGGGCTTGTACTCCCAACCCTGAAGTCGATAGATTTGCTCGAAGAACTCGTCTGGAAATGTCTTGAGCCAGGGGCGGAACTCAGCCGTCACATAGGCTTCGAGGATCTTTTGCAGCTCCCTGCGCGCACGGACCTCCTGATAGCCCGTCGCTTCGTCGACAAGGGCGATGATTCCCAACCTCGCCAAGCCTCGAACGAGAGTCTCTGCCGCTTCAGCGGCCGGCTCCTGACTCTTCAGCAACACCCCATTCCGGCGAGCTTCCAGGTAGACCTCGCAGATTTCCGGAAGAACACTCGCCGGGTATCCGAGTGCACGGACACCGGAAGGCATTCGGTAGCGGATTGGGTCGCTCAGAACTTCTTTGAGCGTGGGAGAGATATGGGCACTTAGGTTGGCAGCGAGTAGGATGGTTCCGGTATCACCACCTTTCGGCCGCCTATTCCTTCCGAGCGCCGACAGTATGGCACTTTGATTGATTACTCGAATTCCCCCGTCAAGAACCGCGCATGCGACCCGAGTGTTCCCAATCTCAAGATCTCCTGCATGGGTCGCTTGAGCGCTTCGCACCTGCACTTCGACGCCAGAGGCGACAGAGAGCAATTCTTGAGCGCCGCCCTCCGAGTCATGGAGCTCCAAACTCAACACCTTCGCCTCTCCAGAAACGTAGCCCTCCTGGGCAGGACACGGGGGATTATGGCGAAGGAAGCACCACGTGCACACCACAAGACAGATCATTTATCGATTTCGATCATTTTCTGCCGATCTTGCACTAAATCACCTCACTGCTTGCGTGGATTGTGTCAGCGCAAGGTTGTCCTGATGAGCTCGCGGGCTGGCCCTCCCTGGGGCAGATCGACAGGCAGTGCTGAAAAGCGGGGCGTCGGTCGCCTACTTCGTCGTTGTTCGGCCTGGTACTCGTCAGGCGCGCCCTGGGCGCAGGGGCGGGAGGCAACCAGGCGGGAGGATAACCACGTCACCTCCGCGCGATTAATGATCAGGTCGTCGACGGTGATCATCCCGTCCATCATGCTGCCAACGCGGATCGAGTGGTCGCCTATCAGCCCGCGCCTTTTGCCTCGCTTTGAAACTCGCAAAGCTTAGGCTCGGATAGATAAAGAAGCTCTCGCAATTCCCCTTCTTTGTGTTATGGGCATCTCAGAATGTCACAGCACCCGCTCAGTACAAGGCGATCGGAGGTACCGCTCCCCACGGCGGGGCAGTGGTTCATGACGTCGTGGCACACAGGCACGCGAGATCCACGACCTATCCTCCGACGACGAGACGAAAGCAGGCCCTCCCCCACGTAAGAGGCTGCGGTCTTGATGTCCGCACACCCTTCATCGGCGGGTGCGCCGGCCTCGCCTTCGGGAGCGCTACCAGTGTCCGTGCCATGCTCCGTCAGCTCTCCCTCGATCGAGCGCCACCGGAGGAACCCATAGGCGTACCCCACTGCCACCACCGGTCACCAGGAGACGGCTGTCGGGTGAGTAGGCAATCGTCGTGACTGGCGCGGTGTGACTCTTCAGGGGCTCGCCCATACGCGTGTTTGTCGTCGTGTCCCAGACCTGCACGGTGGTGTCCTCACTAGCCGTGGCCAGATACTGGCCGTCCGGTGAGAAGGCTACGGTCGTGACGGGGCCGGAATGGCCCGCAAGAGGGCTACCAGACTCCTTCCGGGTGGCTGCATCCCAGAGCCTTACGGTGGTGTCCTCGCTCCCCGTGGCCAGGTATCGGCCGTCCGACGAGAAAGCCATGGCTGTGACCGGGGCTCGATGCCGGCCGACCTCGCTGTCGAAATCCTCGCCATCGGCCACTTCCCACAGGCGTACCCTTCCGATCTCCCCACTCGCAACGGCCAGTCGGCCGCTGGGAGAGAACGCCGTAGCCGTAGCGGTGTACCCCGCGCCTATCCGCTTCCCGACCCTGCGTGGATGCGCAGGGTCAGTGACATCCCACACCCGTAGGGTCTTTCCAGCCGTGACCATGTGATGCCCGTCAGGAGCAAAAACTACGGTGCGCAGCCCCTCCTGGCCGGTCAATGCCTTACTCACCCGCGTGCGGGTATGCATGTCCCACAGCCATGTGGTCCCATTGGAGCTGCCGGCTGCGAGTAGGCCCCCATCTGGCGAAAACGCCAAGGACACGAGGAAATGGTTGAGCCGCTTGCCGAGTTCACCGGCAGGGTCGTCCCACGAAGCGGCCTCTGCGGTGAGGTGCCACAGTCGTACGCGCCCGTGGTAATCGACTGCCAGCACACGCCCATCCGGAGAGAACGCAACAGCATGGTTGCCAACCCACTGCTCCTGCTGCAGCGGACTGATCTCCACTCCTCGTCCCTGACTCAGGGCACTCAGCATCACACGGGCAGCCAGCCCGCCGTCTGGTGCAAGAGACCGACCAGCCACAGGGGCATCCCGACCGCCCCGTTTTCGACGGTTCTTCTGCTCAGTCTCCAGCTCCTTGAGGCGCTGCCAGCGTTCACGCCACTCCGCCAGCCGCTCGTCATGGTATGACGCCGGTCTCCCGTCGCAGGCCAGCAACACACGGACTAGGGCCATGTAGAAGTCATACGTGGGCAGCCTTTTGCCGCTAAGGATCTCGCTGACACCAGACGGCGACAACGGCCGGTTCTTGGGTGCACGCGCCGCGATGTGCGCGAGGGTGGGGCCACCGTGTTCGATACGGAGTCGCCGCAGGTCCTTGGCCCATTCTTCTAACTCCGCCTGAAATTCGCCGTTGTACTCCATGGCCGCCCTTCATCGATGAATCACCATGCTAGGGCGGCACTGACGAAGTTCCCCGAAGGTACACAAAAAACGACGTAGGTTGCCGAAGAAACATGAAACTCCCTTAGTCGAGGGCGTCTTCATGACTAAGTCCGGATACATCTGGGTCCCTTCGCGCTGCTGTGGCCCGCCCTCGCCTCGGCGGTGCACTGGGTGCATGACGACAAAATCGAACGATCCCCAGAGCCGAGCTGCTCGCGTCCGAGCCCTGTTCCGCCGATCGATGCTCCGCCAAATGACCTCAGCAGCCGGCAGACTCCGCG
Organism: Streptomyces sp. NPDC058000; assembly: GCF_042886435.1. Classification (NCBI taxonomy): domain Bacteria; kingdom Bacillati; phylum Actinomycetota; class Actinomycetes; order Kitasatosporales; family Streptomycetaceae; genus Streptomyces; species Streptomyces sp. NPDC058000. Next base: position 9,167 of record NZ_JBHVQS010000061.1, on the reverse strand, counting down.
AGCTGGCTACCCACGCTCTTGAGGGCATCGCCCTCGGCGTCGGCCAAGCCATCGTGATCTGGTTGGAAACCTGGTTCCGCGGCCAGTGAGCGAGCCGGGCCAGCCGTTTGAACCAGCTGCAGCGTCATGCGTAACCACCCGATGTCCAGCTGCCTCCGGACATCGGAAGGGGGAGGGTATGCCAGCGGACGACATCAACGTCCGCACCGGCAGGCGGCGGGACAGACGCCGCGCCTTGAGCCAGAACAAGGCGGCACCACCGATCAACGCGGTGGTGCCGCCACATGTTGAGTCCCCGTCCTCGCAGGCCCCGTTTAACAGCGGATGACGTCCAACCCCTCAGCTTGTAGCCGTGGTTCCATATTCGAGGACTCTGGCGTGCTGTTGAGCGGCCGACCCGAGCGCCAGCCTGCGAAGGAGCCGTCACGTGACCGTACGCCCCGTAGATCACCAAGTAACAGCACGGCTGCCTCTGGCCTGTGTGCTGGAGGATCGGCTAGGTAGGCGTTGACGTGGTCCCAGGTTTGCAGGTCGGCCGTGAGGTTCTCGTACCACGCCAACCCTCGGGCGTTGCAGTCCCGGCACAGTAGTCCTCGTACACATCGCCCGCACGACGACTGGCCAGGACAGCAGGCGTGATCGTGATCGATATGCCACCAGGACGGCCCTTCCATCGAGCCGTCGCCACCAAGTTCGCGGCACAGCGGACAGGTGTCATCCTGGGCTCTGAGGATCGCATTGACGCGTGCAAGCGTCAGTCCGTGCCGGCGCGCTTGCCGAACGGCGTTGCGGCACTGTGGACATATCTCCCCCCTGGGACCTGCATCGATTCGCCATAAATTGCCTAGACACACCACGCATGGCTCACCCAAGGTGTCGACCCACGCGTAGAACTCTTCGCCGGTTTCCCAATCCACAGCCGCAGGCTAGACGCCGCCACTGACACTCAGCGGACCGTGGCCCACTGCGGAGGAGCCTCCGAAGCCGTACCGCGGTCCCCAGCTGCCGAAGATATGGGCCTTCTCCAAAGTCCTGGCTCATAGCTGCTCAACCCGTGTAACGAGCCGGGCCACCCGGCACGCCCCGTCACACAAGCAACCCCCCGTACCGTCGGCAGCAGCATGCGAAACCACACCCACGATCTAGCCCTATGAAATCGCTCCTTACGAGCCGTGGCGACCGCCGTGCCAGTGTCGTGCCAGATAGACCGGTAAACAACGGTCCCCCAGGGGCAGAGATTCACGCGGGCGCCACTCCACTCGCTACGGCGTCTTCGCAGGTCAGACAGGCATTGGACACCCGAAAGCCCCCTGATTCCCAAGCTCAGAGCGCGGGTTCGATTCCCATCACCCGCTCCATAACGAAGGCCCTGGTCGGAGACCGGGGCCTTGTTTGTTGTCTGGGCCTCTTCGGGGTCGACATGCCCTCCGCGTGCCCCATCTCGCCACAATGCCTCCTGGATATGGGGCCTTTGGTGTCTTCATTGCGCCTCCGACGGGCTCTCGTCGGCCACTCGGGCCTGGACCGCCTGCGGCGCTTCCTGTCTCGCGGCGTGTGGGACCGCGACCGGGTGCGCGGCCGGCTGATGGTGTGGACGGATGGCTAACTCGCCGACCATGACACCGTGTTGGTCGTGGATGAGACAGGCAAAGAGAAGTCCTCCGCGGAGGCGGTCGGAGCCGCCCGCCAGTACTCCGGCGGGTCGAGGAGGACTTCCATACTGGCAAGGGCCTCGCAGGACGGGACCAGGGAAGGTCACCTGCCGGAACTCCTGGATGCGCTGGAGCCTGATCAGGCTGCCGGCCGCTGCCGGCTCCACCGCCACCAGCGCCCGCACCAACGGTGCCGCCACGAACATGCCCGAGTTCGTTCTGGTCAGCGCCCGTGAACGGGTCCGGCTCCTGCGGGCCACCATCCTTCCGTAGCCCCGCCGCGACCTGCTCCACGTCCTGCGCTGGTCCGCCTGGCGCCGCCATCACCAGCATCGGGCCGCCGCCCGCCACCAACGCTGGAACAACGTCACCGCGGGAGCGACGACCTGGCCCCAGGAGATCCAGCACTGCAACTGCCGTGTCTGTTGGGCGTGAAGACCGTCTGGCCGCTTACGCGGTATCGGCCCATTCGATATCAAGTAAGCCGGTCATCATTTCTCAATTGTAGTTGTGAGTGTCTGGCCTTCGGCAGGTCCAGGAATGTCAACAGGGTTACGCGATAGGCTCAACAGGCAGATCCGCTCTGGCCCGTCGACCCCACCTGGTTTTCGCGGTGGGCCGGCGAATTCCGTAAATATCATTGAGGATTGACGCCTCTTCCCTGGAATGGTCGGCGGTTTGGACAGTTCACACGGTCGCTGTTGAGCCTTCCGGGTGCAATTTCGCGGCTGCTGTCATGTCTTATCGGGTGCGGTGCTGTTGGGTGTTGAAGTTTGCGGGAAAGCTCTGCGCTCGAATTGGAGGATTTCGTGCAGGTAGCCAGAATCGTGCAGGCCGCTCTGGTGGCCCTGGCGGTGAGTGGGGTGGCCTCCGTCGGCTCCGCTGCCTACGCCGAGGGCGGGGGTGACGGTCATGGCGCCTCCGTCCACGGCGGATTCACCGGGGTCGGCCTGTCCCAGCAGAACACTGCTCAGGCGCACAGGCAGAACAACAACTGCTTCCAGCACAACAGGCTGTTCGGGCAACCTGCTCTGACAGGGAGCCGGCCGGTGTCGCACTGTGTGACCGCTGACGCCTCCATCAACAAGCACGCCGTGGTCGTCGGTCGCGGTGCTCACGCAGTCGGCGGCTCCAGCACGGTCACCGAACTGGCGCAGCAGAACACAGCACAGCGCGGTCGGCAGAACAACAACTGCGGCCACGTCAGCGCTTCCCAACTCGTGGTGACCGGGGGGTTGGTGCACAGCCACTGCGCCGACCTGGACCGGTCCCGCAACAAGCACACCCTGGTCAAGGGAGGCGGCGCCCGTACGGCGGGCGGCTCCGGCGTCATCGGCGACACGTTCCAGGAGAACGCTGCGCAGGAGGGGCGGCAGAACAACAACTGCGCCGACAGCAACAGTTCGATTTTGACCGTGATCGGGGGCCGGCTAGCGGGCCGCTGCGCCAACGTGGACCGCTCCCGCAACAAGGGCACCGTGGTCAAGAGCGGCGGCGCCGACGCTGAGGGCGGCTCCAGCGTGGCCAACTTCGCCGACAACCAGAACACGGCGCAGGACGGTCGGCAGAACAACAGCTGCGGCAATCCGAGCGACACCACTCTCAAGGTGACGGGGAGCCGCGTAGCGGGCCGCTGCGCCAATGTGGACGGTTCCCGCAACAAGCACTCCGTGTTCAAGAGCCGTGGCGCCCATGCCGAAGGCGGCTCCGCCACCGGCGCCGTGAGCCAGCAGACCACAGCGCAGACGGGCCGGCAGAACAACAGCTGCGCCGAACCGGAGGACTCGACGCTCAACCTCACCGGGGCACTGGCGCAGAGCAGCTGCACCAACGTGGACCGCTCTCGCAACAAGCACCACCTGGTCAGGCGCGGCGGCGCCGAAACCGAAGGGGGCACCAGCCTCACGGCCGCCCTGAACCAGCAGACCACAGCGCAGACGGGCCAGCAGAACAACAACTGCGCCAGGGCCAACGACACGACCATCACGCTCACCGGGAGCCGGGCCCGCAGCCGCTGCGCGACGGTGGACCGTTCCGTCAACGCCGGCGGCGCCGATGTCAGCGGCGGTGCGGAAACCGAGGGCGGCTCCGGCCTCGCGGCCGTGAACCAGCAGAACACCGCCCAGGACGGCAGCCAGAACAACAACTGCAGCAACCCCAACGCTCTGAATCTGAGCCTCTCGGGCAGCCGCAGTCGCACCCAGTGCGTGGCCGTCGACGAGTCCAAGAACATTCACAGCGTCTACCGCTGATCAGTGCAACACCGCCTGCTGCCGAGGCCCGCCTTTTTTACGCATCGGCTTCTGCCGCGCAGGTGAAACGCTGTCGATAATCGACGGCCTGCGTGACCTCGCCGGGAATCACGCAGGCCGTCGTCGTGTTCGGCGGACACCCGACAATTCAGGACCGTGCGCGATGCCCCGAACCGCCTAACCGACCGTGACTTTCCGCACCAAATACACGTTCCCGTCCATGATGGCAGCCGCTATGCGGCACTCATACGGGCAGGACACGGTTCGGCTATCAGCAGGAGAGAACACGATGCAGCGAAGAAGCCAACACAGCGCAGACGGCACGGGAATGCGAAGGCTCCGCGCAGCGGCGGTCGCGGTGCTGGCCGCGGGTGCTCTGGCCTGCGCGGGCAATGCCGGCGCATTCGCCGACGTCATCAAAGGGGATCCGTTCAGCGGCCGAAAGCACATCGACCAGGACGGTAAGCAGAACCTGGACTGCGGAAACTCCGCCCGCCTGATCCGGATCAATCTCTTCAGGACCGTGCACCGGGAGAAGGTCTGCGTCGACACCGACGGCCACACCCACCGCCGCAGCCACCACCACGGCGGCGCCGAGGCGCAGGGCGACACCACCATCGGCCCTCAGTTCAACACCGCCCAGTCGGGCAAGCAGAATCTCTTCTGCGGCAACTCCGCGGACGTGATCACCGTGAACATCGCCGGGACCATCAACCAGGACACCACCTGCGCCGCCTTGGCCCGCGGCCGCCACCACGGGCGCGACGGCCACCACGGGCGCGACCACCACCCCCGCGACGCCCGAGCCCTCGGTGGCACCGCGATCGGAGGACAGGTCAACACCGCCCAGACCGGCAAGCAGAACCTGTACTGCGGCAACTTCTTCGACACCGCCACCATCAACGTGCTCGGTACCGTCCGCAAGCACGTCACCTGCCTGGCCGCCGACCGCCCCCACGGCCACGGCTCCGGGATCGTCCACCGCGGCCATGCCCTGGCCGACGCCGGACAGGTCGCCGGATCCGTGACCAACACCGCCCAAAACGGGCGCCAGAACCAGACTTGCGGCCAATCCGGCATCGGCCTCGACCTGCCGCTCGGCGAGGTCAAAAGGGACACCCGCTGCTCCGTCCACGACGGCTCCCACGCCGGGAGACGGTGACCATTCCCCGCCTCCCCCGCGCCATCGGCTCAGGGGCCTGACGGCTCGGTACGCGAGGGAGGCCGGGGCATGCCGGCCTGGCGGATTGGCTGGTGGGTGATCAGGCGGGGGATCAGCAGGCCGTGCGCCGGGCGGGCACCAGTTCGGTGCTCGTCCGGCGCCGGTTCGGCCTGCGGGCGGTGCTCGGCACCGGCGACGCTCCAGCGTGAGCTTCCGGCCGTAGATCCGAACCTGGCTGGGTGATCTGTTCCTACAGGCGTCATCCGCTCCGGCCTGGAGGTGTCCCGCGCGCGGCTGTGACCCCGGCACGTTCAGTGCGCCTTTCTGGCCATTCACCCCGTCATGCGCATGACGCATATCGGCCTTGGATAAGAAACGCCGAGCACTGTGGCGTCCATGGGGCAACATCCGAGTGAACCGGGGGTTCCGACACGTGAGTGGCACGCGTGCCAATGAGGTTCGGATCGAAGACTTCGCCGAGGACGGCTTTCTCGTCCTTCCCGGATTCCTGTCGGCGGACCTCGTCGACCGCCTCGCTCCGGAGGTCGACAAGTGGGTGGAGACAGGCTGGCGTCAGAAGTCCATCGATGCCTGTCTGCGTTCCGGTGCCGAGTCGCCGCAGGTGGTCGAGGTGGACCTGGAGGCGCACGGCGAGCTCGCGGTGTACCCGCCGCTCATGGACCTGCTCGGCCACCCCGACCTGTTGGGGGAGTCCTTCGTCTTCCACCACCTGCACAGCGACCGGCGGCCGGCCGGGGGAGCCGGCAAGAGCTGGCACCACGACTACGAGCAACGGCCGCAGCGCGACCGCCGATTACCGATGATCCACGCCCTGCACTACATAGGCGGACTCAAGCCAGAGCTGGGTGGCTTGGCCGTGCTGCCGGGCTCGCACCGGGAAGTCGCGGAGAAGGACGCCCACAGCCACCTGGGGACGGCGGTCCTGCCGGGCGAGGTGCTCATCGACGACTTGCCTGCCGGGTCCACCGTCGTACTCCACTCGGCGCTCTTTCACACCCGCCGGGCCGCGTCAGCGCCGCAGCCGAACGCGGGGCCGCGTTACATGATCGACGGCTCGTACTGCCGTACGGGCACGCTGTGGCCGCCGGTCAAGCCGTACTGGCGGCAGGTGCTGGGAGTGGCGCGCTCGCGCGGTCTGGACGCAGGACGTCCGGAGCTGTTCGCCGAACGGCACTTCGGCGAGTACGAAGGCAAGCACGAAGGCGAGTACCACGAGGCGGGAAGGCGCAGCGGATGAGAATTCTGGGAGCGGTCCGGTTCGACACGGTCATCGGCCACTTCGCCCAGGAGCACCCCTTCGACGCCTCCGATCAGGCCAACACCAACGACGAGGCGGAGGGGCACATCCGCAACGGGCAGGGGGAGTTGGGCGGCGGCTGGCATCAGGTGCTGCTGGCGGGTCCGGAAGTGCGCGGTGTGGTGCTCCCCTGGCACCTGGGGGAGGACGGGGAGGTGGAGCTCGTCCCCAAGTCGGGGCTGACGGTGGCCGCGGCGGCGGAGCGACTGGCGGCGTTGGGCGCCTCGTACGCGCGCTCCAACCCGTTGTGCGCGTTCAAACTCGCCCGGCAGAGCACGGCCCCCCGCCGCCCGTTGTTCCTGAGTACCCGGCCCGTTTCGGGACCCGACTACGAAGGCTTGGCCGTCCGCGAGGGGTTGATCCATCTGGACGGGCTGCACCGCATGCTCGCCTGGGAACAGGCCGGGCAGCTGGTGCCCGGCAACTGGTTCCCCGCCTATGTGGCCGGGCTATCCCCGGCCCACGTAGGGCATGGCGCTGGGCATGACCAGGACGGACTGGATGTTCACCCCGGGCGGCAGAGCGGCCATGGTGCGCACCATGTCGACGACGTGCCGCACGTCCATGGTGGGTTCGACCCGCCGTGACCCGTCGGCCTGTAGGACCGCCGGCTGGGGGCGGTCCTCCGGGGTGACGTTGCCGATGTCGATCTGGCCGCAGGAGATGTCGTGGCGGCGGCCGTCCAAGGACAGCGAGCGCGTCATCCCCGCGACCGCGTGCTTGGCCGCGGTGAACGCGAGGGAGTCCGGCCGGGGCGCCTGAGCGGAGGGCGCTCCGTTGTTGATGATCCGCCCACCGCGCGGGGTCTGCTCCTTCATGACGCGGAAGGCGGCGCGGGAACACAGGAAGGTCCCGGTGGCGATGGAGTCCATCACGCGGTGCCAGTCCTCGACGCGCACGTCCTCCGTCGGGGTGTAGGGCATGACGTCGGCAGCGTTGTTGAACAGCAGGTCCACCCGCCCGAACCGTTCCACGACGGACCTGAACAGGTCGTCCACCGCGGTGGGATCGGTGATGTCGGCGGGGAACGGGACCGCGCGGTCACGGCCGGCGGCGGGCGTCAGCGCCGCCGTCTCCTCCAGCGGCTCCTTGCGCCGGCCCACCAGGGTCACCGTCCAGCCGTCCGCCAGCAGACCGAGCGCACACGCCCGCCCGATCCCGCTGCCCGCCCCGGTGACGACCGCCGTCTTCCCCGTCACGTCCCACCCGTCCTCTCCTCAAGCGATCCCCTGTGTACGAAGGGCTCTCCGAACGTGCCCAAGCACCCCTCTCCCAAACAGGAGGCACATATGACCGGCCAGATAAGGGCGTTGGGCGGAACCGACGCCAGTCGCACCTGGTTCGACCGGGCCCAGGCATCGCTGGCGGGCGGCATCAGCTCCTCCTCCAGACTGACCTCGACCGGCCCGCACCCCTATCCGCTCTACATCGCCAGTGGGTCCGGTACGCGCATCCGGGACGTCGACGGCAACGAATACCTCGACTACCTCATCTCCTACGGCAGCGCGATCCTGGGCCATGCCGCCCCGGAGCTCACCGAGGCCCTCACCGCCGTCCTCGGCACGGGCGCGATGTTCGGCACCTGCAACACCGCCGAAGTGGAACTCGCCGAGCTGATCTGCGAGATGGTGCCCTGTGCGGAGCTCGTCCGGTTCGCCAACTCGGGAAGCGAGGCGGTGCAAGGGGCCGTGCGTGCCGCCCGTGGGTACACCGGGCGCTCGAAGATCCTCAAGTTCGAGGGCCACTACCACGGGTGGTCCGACACCCTGGCCATCTCCAATCGCCCCGGCACCTCAGAGGCCGGCCCCTACGCCACGCCCCACCCCGTACCCCACTCCCCGGGCATTCCGGCCGGGGTCGTCGACGACGTGGTCGTCTGCCCGTGGAACGACCCCACGGCGCTCCGCACCCTCCTGGACGCCCACCGGGGGGAACTCGCGGCGGTCATCTGCGAGCCGATCGTCGCCAACAACGCCTGCACCATGCCCGATCCGGGCTATCTCGACCTGCTGCGGGAGGAGTGCACGGCACGCGGGATCGTGCTCGTCTTCGACGAGGTCTGCACCGGATTCCGCACCGGTCCCGGAGGCGCCCAGGCGCTGTTCGACGTCGTGCCCGACCTCGCCGTCTTCTCCAAGGCGCTGGGCGGCGGCCTGCCGATCGCCGCGTTCGCCGGGCAGCGCCACGTGATGGAACCTCTGGCGCGAGGGGACGTCAAGCACGGCGGCACCTACAACGCCTCGCCGCTGTGCGCGACGTCCGCACTGGTCACCCTGCGCCACCTCAGCCAGCCGGGGGTCGCCAAGCACATCGAGGACAGCGGCCAGCGGCTCATGGAGGCGATCCGCCGTGCCGCCCACGACCGCCGCGTCCCCTGCGCGGTCCAGGGCGTCGGCGCCATGTTCCAGACCGTCTTCACCCCCGACGGCACGCCCACGCGCCAGTACCGCGAGCTGCTCCGCACCGACCAGGCCCGCTACCACGCCTTCCGCCACGAACTCCTCAAACGCGGGGTCCACGCCAACGCCTTCGCCATGGCCTGCTGGTTCGTCCCCGCCGCAGTCACCGACGACGATCTGGACGCCACGTGCGAGGCCGTGGAAGAAGCCTTCAGCACGCTGTGACCAGCCGACATCGGGCCTCGGCGTCGGGCACCGGCGAACCCACCCCGACTGGCGCGGCACCCAACCCACCGGAACCAGACACTCAGGTCAGGGGTCTTCGTGGTGGTCAGTTGGCGATGCCGACCGGGTGGACCGTGATGTTCTCGTCGTAGGGGCCGG
>NZ_JBHVQS010000060.1:0-54291 GCF_042886435.1 Streptomyces sp. NPDC058000 | reverse complement strand
TTTACCCTCTGGGTTTTCTCTTGTTGTGGGGGGGTTGTTGGTTTGTTTTTTTTTTTTATTATCCAAACCCCCCGGGGGGGGCGCGCTTTGCCCTCCGCCGCCCCCCCCCCGCCCTGTGTCAGTGATGGCGCCTCAGCGCCGGGGTGCTGCCGCCGCTCAGGGCGCGCCGAAGCCGACCTTGCGGGCGGTCGGCTCGCCGAGCTCCACGTAGGCCACCCGGTCCGCCGCGACGAAGACCCTGCGACCGTGATCGTCCACCAGGCTCAGCAGCTCCGCCTTGCCGGTCAGGGCGTCGCTCACCGCGCGCTCGACCTCCTCGGCAGACTGCCCGCTCTCCAGAACGATCTCGCGCGGCGCGTGCTGCACGCCGATCTTGACCTCCACGGCTACTGTCCCTCCGACGGTCTGGGGGTCCCCCGAGCGTCAGCCGGGGGAGGGTGCGCGGTCAGCCGCGCGGTACGCAGCACACATTAGCCCGGTACGGGGACGGACAGGACGTCGCCAGCCACGCCAGCAGCGAACACGGTCAGTGTGTGTCGCTGCCGTGCAGCGGGAATCCTGCGATGCCCTTCCAGGCGAGCGAGGTCAGCAGCTGCACCGCGGTGTCCCGCGGCACCTGGCTCTCCGAGGACAGCCAGTACCGCGCCACGACCTGGGAGACCCCGCCCAGGCCCACGGCCAGCAGCATCGACTCGTCCCGCGACAGCCCGGTGTCCTCGGCGATCACCGCGCTGATCGCCTCGGCGCACTCCAGGGACACCTTGTCCACCCGCTCGCGGACGGCCGGCTCGTTGGTCAGGTCCGACTCGAAGACCAGCCGGAAGGCGCCGCCCGGGTCCTCCACGTACGCGAAGTAGGCGTCCATCGTGGCGGCCACGCGCTGCTTGTTGTCGTTGGTCGACGCCAGGGCCGTGCGCACCGAGTGCAGCAGCGCCTCGCAGTGCTGGTCCAGCAGCGCCAGGTAGAGCTCCAGCTTGCCGGGGAAGTGTTGGTAGAGCACCGGCTTGCTGACGCCGGCCCGCTCGGCGATGTCGTCCATCGCGGCCGCGTGGTAGCCCTGCGCGACGAACACTTCCTGGGCCGCGCCCAGGAGCTGGTTCCGCCGGGCTCGGCGTGGCAGGCGTGTGCCCCGCGGGCGCGCCGCCTCGGTCTGCTCGATGGCGCTCACGCTGCCTCCCAGAAATCGTTCCGTTTGCGGTCCGTACAAGGTGGTGCACCGCGGCCGTCATCGTACTTTTGGGTAACGGCGCTGTGTGCGGTCCGGGGTGAGAAATTCTGCCCGGCACCACTCTCCGAAGCCGACATAACGCCCCAGGTCATCGGTATTCGTCTTCGTTGAGCTCGACGACCCGGGCCTGTTCGGCGCGGTCCGCCTCGTTCGAGGAGAATTCGCTGCCGGTCACGGTCTCGTCGCGCTGCGGTGCGAGCTCGGCGTGCTGCTCGGCGGCGTCGGCCTCCGGCGCCTCCACGTCGATCTGGGTGAGGGCCGGGCCGTTCGTCGCTTCCTCGAAGGTGTCAGGGTCTGTCGGGTCGACGTGCATGGTGGCTCCCTTGTCCGGTGCGTGCGGGGGCCGTGGTCCGCGGGTGGCCGCCCTAGCTACGAGCCTAGGAGAGCGGTTGCGCCAGCGCGATGCGGTGTGTGACCGCGAACACACAATCGGGGGCGTGATCGTCTCGTAACATCGACAGCATGTCTTCGACCGAGTCGCCGGACACCGCGACAGCCGCCGCCTTCCCGGTGCCGCCGGCCGGACCCGGCGCCCCGGGTGCCGCGGACGAGGCGGTCGAGTGGGTGTCGCCGGCGTCGCCGCCACGGCTGACGATGGCCGTCCGGACCCCGGGCGAGCCGGCCGACGCCGCCGGCCGGGACCGCGAACCCGCCCTCTACGTCCACGGCCTGGGCGGCTCGTCCCGGAACTGGTCGGCCCTGATGCCGCTGCTCGCCGACCGGCTGGCCGGCGAGGCGATCGACCTCCCCGGCTTCGGCGAGTCACCGCCGCCGGACGACGGCAACTACTCGGTCTCCGCACAGGCCCGCGCGGTCATCCGCTACCTCGACGCGGCCGAGCGCGGCCCCGTCCACCTCATCGGCAACTCCATGGGCGGCGCGGCGACGACCCGGGTCGCGGCGATGCGCCCCGATCTGGTCCGCACCCTCACCCTGATCTCCCCCGCACTGCCCGAACTCCGGCCGCAGCGGACGGCGGTGCCCACCGCACTGCTCGCGGTCCCCGGCGTGGCCCGGCTGTTCAGCCGGCTCACCCGCGAATGGACGCCGGAGCAGCGCACCCGCGAGGTGCTGGCGCTCTGCTACGGCGATCCGGCCCGGGTCACTCCCGAGAGCTTCGGCTCCGCGGTCGAGGAGTACGCCCGACGGCTCGAACTCCCTTATTTCTGGGAGGTGATGGAGCGTTCGGCGCGCGGTGTGGTCAACGCCTACACGCTCGGCGGCCAGCACGGTCTGTGGCGTCAGGCCGAACGGGTCCTGGCACCCACCCTCCTCGTCTACGGTGGACGCGACCGCCTGGTCTCCATCCGGATGGCGCGGCGGGCGGCCGCGGCGTTCCGCGGCTCACGGCTGCTGACACTTCCGGAGGCGGGACACGTGGCGATGATGGAGTACCCCGAGGCGGTGGCACGGGCCGTCCGCGACCTGGTCGACTCCGCCGCGGACCGGTCCGGAGCCCCCGGTGCGGACGCCGGATCCGGCCGAGCGGTCGATGCCGCGCAGCCTGCTGTGGGCGGGAGCTGACGGGCCCCATGGGACGACACAGCCGCCGGGGCGGGCCGCAGCGCCCGTCCGGTGACGCGGCCGAGGCCGCCGGCAGTACGCCGCACGTCCCGGGGCCGGGGCGCCGCCGCCGGGTGACCGGGCCGCCGGAGGGCGGTGGGATGGTCCGCGGTGGCCACCCCGAGCAGCGCGAGCCGGGCGGAGGCTGGGGCGCGGTCCCGGAGCCGACCACCCACGGCGCCGCCGCGTACGCGCCGGGCGCTCCGCCCGCGCCGAGGATCCCCCGGCCGCGGGCCGCCGAGCCCGACGGGCCCCTTTCCGGCACGCCCCCGTTCGGCACGTCCGCGGCCGGCACGCCCGTGTTCGGCGCGCCGGTGGTGTCGCCGGGTGGTGGGCCGGGGCCGCGGCGGGAGTATCTGGAGGCGTTCGGCGGGTCGGGCCGGCCGGTCGCGCGGGGCCCTGGGCCCGCCGACTTCCCGGCGGGCTTCCCCCGCGAGGGGGCCGCGGCCTTCCTGGACGGGGCTTCCGACGGCACGTCCGGCGCGGTGTTCGCCGCTCCGACGGCCGGTCGGGGCGGTGGCGACGCGGTCACGGCCGAGGGCGAGGAGGCGGCCGGGGACGATACCGGGTCCGGGGACGCGGTGCGCGTGGCCCGGAAGAGCACCAAGGCGCGGACGATCACCGGTGCGGCGGCCGCGGCGGTGACCACCGCACTCGCCGTCGTCATCGCGGGCCAGGTCGCCGACCAACACCGGGACGACGGCGGGGCGCAGGCCCGCAGCGGTGACGACCGGACCGACGGCGGCACCGACCAGGCGTCGCGCTCCGAGGTGCGGGCCGGCCAGGACGCCAAGCCCGCCGACTACGCCACCCAGATGGCGCAGGTCTTCCCGCTGGACCCGAAGTTGACCGCCAGCGGCCGGTTCCGGCCGGTCGGCGGCGACGCCAGGGCGCCCGGCCACGGCAAGGTGCTGCGTTACCGGGTCGACGTCGAGGAGGGACTGCCGCTGGACGGCGAGCTGTTCGCCGAGGCGGTGCACAAGACCCTCAACGACGACCGGAGTTGGGCGCACGGTGGGCAGCGGACCTTCCAGCGGGTGGGGTCCGGCGACGCGGACTTCGTGATCTCGTTGGCGAGCCCCGGGACCACCGGGAAGTGGTGCGCCAAGTCCGGTCTGGACACCACCGAGGACAACGTTTCCTGCGACTCGGCGGCCACCGAGCGCGTGATGATCAACGCCTACCGGTGGGCGCAGGGCGCCAAGACCTACGGCTCCGACAAGATGCTGGCCTACCGGCAGATGCTGATCAATCACGAGGTCGGGCACCGGCTCGGGCACAACCACGAGGTCTGCTCGCGGCCGGGCGCGCTCGCCCCGGTGATGATGCAGCAGACCAAGTTCCTGACCACGGACGGGGCGACCTGCCGGCCCAACTCCTGGCCGTACCCGACCGGACAGTGAGCCGCACCCGGCGGGCGTGAGGCGCCTTGTCGGTCGGGCGTGAGGCGCCTCGTGGGCCGGACGTGAGGCGCCTCGTCGGTCAGGCGTGTGACGCTTCGTCGGTCAGGTGTGAGACACATTGTCTCGTATTCTGAGACGCCTTGCCAGGAACCGAACCTCCGTTCCATCATCTGCGCATGCCGCACCGCCACGCCACCGACCGCGCCGCTCTCCAGCTGGCGCTGATCGGCGTGTCCGTGCAGAGCGTGGCCGACGTCGACTGTCGCTGAGGCCCGCCCGGTCCCGTTGAGGCGCGAACGCCTCCCGGACCGGGGTGTTTCCCCCGCGTCGCCACGTAATTCCGTTGTGATTTCTCTTCGTTGACGTGTCCGCAGGGGCGGCCTCGCGCGCCACCGCGCCCTCCTGCCGTCCCGTGCGGGTGCTTCCTGCTGTGAAAGGCACCCCTCCCATGGCCGAGCCGGTCCCCTCCCGCCACCCGTCCCGCACCGTGACCCGGGTGGCCGCCGCCGTGGTCGTCGCCGTCCTCGCCGGGGGCGCGGCGGCCTGCGGCCCCAAGGACGCCGGCGCCGGCGGTGGTGCGGACGCCGCACCCGTGAAGGGCGGCACCCTGACCGTCCTCAACTCCGATCCGCAGACCAACTTCGACCCCGCCCGGCTCTACACCTCCGGCGGCGGGAAGGTGCCCACCCTGGTCTTCCGCACCCTGACCACCCGCAACCGGGCCAACGGCGCGGCCGGCACCAAGGCCGTCCCGGACCTCGCCACCGACACCGGACGGCCCAGCAAGGACGCCACGGTGTGGACCTACACCCTCAAGGACGGCCTGAAGTTCGAGGACGGCACCCCGATCACCAGCGCCGACGTCAAATACGGCATCGAGCGCTCCTTCGCCCCCGAACTCTCCGGCGGCGCCCCCTATTTGCGGGACTGGCTGGTCGGCGGCGAAGCCTATGAGGGCCCGTACAAGGACACTTCCAAGGACGGGCTGAAATCCATCGAGACCCCGGACGACAAGACCCTGGTCTTCCATCTGCGCAAGCCGGAAGGGGAATTCCCGCTGCTGGCCACGCAGACTCAGTTCACGCCGGTACCGCGCAGCAAGGACACCGGTACGAAATACGAGGAACACCCGATCTCCTCGGGGCCGTACAAGGTCGTATCGAACACCGGGGACGGCGAACACCTCGTCCTCAAACGCAATGCACACTGGTCGGAGAAGACCGACGACCAGCGGCACGCCTATCCCGACACCATCGACGTGAAATCGGGGCTCGACCCCGCGGTCATCAACCAGCGCCTGTCGACCGGATCGGGCGCCGACGCCGCCGCGGTCACCACCGACACCAACCTCGGACCCGCCGAACTCGCCCAGATCGCGGGCGACCCGGAACTGAAGAAGCGGGTCGGCACCGGCCATTTCGGCTACACCAATTACCTCGCCTTCAACCCGAAGGTGAAGCCCTTCGACAATCCGAAGGTGCGGCAGGCAATCGCCTACGCCGTCAACCGGCAGAGCGTGGTCAACGCGGCCGGCGGATCCTCGCTCGCCGAATCCGCCACCACCTTCCTGCCGAACCAGAAATCCTTCGGCTACACCCCGTACGACCCCTTCCCGGCCGGGAGGACCGGAAATCCGCAGAAGGCCCGGGAACTCCTTGCGGAAGCCGGCTACGACAACGGGCTGACGATCACCCTCACCCACTCCACCGCCAAGAACTTCGCGACCAGCCCGGAAGTCGCCACCGCCGTCCAGGAATCCCTCAAGAAGGCCGGAATCACCGTCAAACTGGCCGGACTTGAGGACAATGCCTACAAGGAGAAGATTCACAGCGTCACGGACGAGCCGGGCCTGTTCATCGGCGGCTGGGGCGCCGACTGGCCGTCCGGCGGCCCGTTCCTCGCGCCGATCTTCGACGGCCGGCAGATCGTCAAGGACGCCTACAACTTCAACCACGCCCAGCTCGACGACCCGGCGGTCAACCACGAGATCGACGAGATCAACAAGCTGACCGACCTGGCCGCGGCGGCCAAGCGGTGGGGCGCCCTGGACCGCACCGTCGGCCGGCAGGCGGTGTCCGTGCCGCTCTTCCACCCGGTCTACAAGCGGCTCTACGGCAAGGACATCAAGAACGTCGTGATCAGCGACTGGGACGGCGTCCTCGACATCTCGCAGGTCTCGGTCAAGTGACGAACCGTCAAGAAGTAAGCGCATGGCGGCGGTTGCGGGCGCGGCCGGGTGTCGTGGCGGCCGCCGCCGTCCTCGCGGCGCTCGCCCTGCTCGCCCTCGCCGCCCCGCTGCTGGCGGCCCTGGCGGGCCAGGACCCCACGACGTACCACGACGACCTGATCGACTCGGCCCGCGGCGGGGTGCCGCTCGGCCCGTACGGCGGGATCAGCGGCGACCACTGGCTGGGCGTCGAACCGGGCACCGGCCGGGACCTCTTCGCCCGGCTGCTGTACGGCGCCCGGATCTCCCTGCTGGTCGCGTTGGGCGCCACCGTCGTCCAGGTGCTCATCGGGGTGACCGTCGGGCTGGCCGCCGGACTCGGCGGCCGGTTCGCCGACACCGTGCTGTCCCGCCTCACCGACGTCCTGGTGGCGCTGCCGATGCTGGTCTGCGGGGTGGCCCTGACCTCGGTCGTACCGGCCGGCTTCCCCCGGCCGCTGCTGCTGGTCATCGTCATCGGGCTGCTCAACTGGGGCGGCACCTCCCGCATCGTGCGTGCCCAGACCCTCTCGCTGAAGAAGCTGGACCACGTGGCCGCGGCCCGGCTCGGCGGGGCCGGGCCCTGGCGGGTGGCCCGCCGGGAACTCCTGCCCGCGCTCGCCGCCCCGGTCATCACCTACGCGGCGCTCCTGGTCCCGACGAACATCGTGGTCGAGGCGTCACTTTCCTTCCTGGGCATCGGCGTCAAACCGCCCACCTCCTCGTGGGGGCAGATGCTCTCCACGGCCACCACGTGGTTCCGCGCCGACCCGCTGTACGTCCTGCTGCCCGCCGTCTTCCTGTTCGTCACGGTCCTCGCACTGACCGTCCTCGCGGACGGGGTCCGCGCCGCGCTCGACCCGCGGGAACGGTCCCGGCTGCGGATCGGCACCCCGGGCGCGCGGCGGATCCGCCGGGAGAGGAGCGCCACCGCATGACCGGCCACGTCCTGCGCCGACTGGGCGGCGCGCTGATCGTCCTGTTCCTGCTGTCCGTCGTCGTCTACCTGCTCTTCTACGTCGCACCCGGCGACCCCGCCCGGCTCGCCTGCGGACCCCGCTGCGACGCCGGCCAGATCCGCCAGGTGCGCGAACAACTCGGCCTGAACGAGAGCCCGGTGGCGCAGTACCTGCACTTCCTCCAGGCCGTCGCCGTCGGCCGAGACTTCTCCACCGGGACCGGCGTCCTGCACTGCCAGGCGCCCTGCCTGGGCCTCTCGTACCAGAACGACCAGCCGGTCACCACGCTGCTCGCCGACCGGCTGCCGGTCACCGCCTCCCTCGCGTGCGGCGCGATGGTGCTGTGGCTGCTGCTCGGCGTCGGCACCGGACTGCTCTCCGCGCTGCGCCGCGGCGGACCGACCGAGCGGGTACTGACGGTGCTCACCCTCACCGGCACCGCCACCCCCGTCTTCATCACCGGGCTGCTGCTCCTGATGCTGTTCTGCGCCTCCCTCCAGTGGCTGCCGTTCCCGTCCTACGTCCCACTGACCGAGGACCCCGAGCAGTGGGCCTGGAACCTGCTGCTGCCCTGGACGGCACTGGCCCTGCTGGAATCCGCCAAATACGCCCGGCTGACCCGCTCCGCCACCCTGGAGACGCTGGCCGAGGACCACATCCGCACCTTCCGCGCCTACGGGCTCCGCGAGCGGGCGGTCATCGGCCGGCACGCGCTGCGCGGCGCCCTGCCGCCGGTGATCGCGCTCAACGCCGTCGACCTCGGCACGATGTTCGGCGGCGCGATGCTCACCGAGACCCTGTTCGGCCTGCCCGGCCTGGGCCAACTGATGGTCCACTCGGTCCGCACCGTGGACCTGCCGGTGGTGGTCGGGACGGTGCTGGTCATCGGCGCCGCCGTGGTCGTGGCCAACGCCGTCGCCGACGTCCTGTACGCGTTCGCCGACCGAAGGGTGACCCTCACGTGACCGCACAACCGACCGACCCGCTGGTCGAGGTCACCGGCCTGACCGTCGACTTCCCGACCGCGGCGGGCGACGTCCGCGCCGTGGACGGGCTCTCGTTCCGCCTCGCGCCCGGCCGGGCGCTCGGCCTCGTCGGCGAGTCCGGGTCCGGGAAGTCCACCGTCGCCGCGGCCCTGCTGGACCTGCACCGCGGCACCGGCGCACGGGTGGCCGGCACGGTCCGGGTCGCCGGACAGGACGTGCTCGCCGCCCCCGACGCCGCACTGCGCCGGCTGCGCGGCGGCACCGCGGCGATGGTCTTCCAGGACCCGCTCTCCTCCCTGGACCCGTACTACGCCATCGGCGACCAGATCGCCGAGGTCCACCGGGTGCACCGGCCGGGCACCTCCCGGCGGGCCGCCCGGGCCCGGGCCGTCGAGGTACTGGACCGGGTCGGGATCGCGGACGCGGCCCGCCGGTCCCGGGCCCGGCCGCACGAGTTCAGCGGCGGGATGCGGCAGCGCGCGCTGCTGGCGATGGCGCTGGTCTGCGAGCCGCGGCTGCTGATCGCCGACGAACCGACCACCGCACTGGACGTCACCGTCCAGGCGCAGATCCTCGACCTGCTGCACGAACTGCGCACGGAGAGCGGACTGGGCCTGATCCTGGTCACCCACGACCTCGGGGTGGCCGCCGGCAGCGTGGACGAACTGCTGGTGCTGCGCAACGGGCGGGAGGCGGAACGCGGCCCCGTCGCCGAGGTGCTCGGCGCCCCGCGCGCCGCGTACACCAAGGAGCTGCTGGCGGCGGTGCCCCGACTGGACGCCGTACGGATACCGGCGCCGGCCGTGACACCGCCCGGGCCGGCCGCCGCGGACCCCGCCCCGGGCGAGCCGCTGCTCGAAGTCACCGGCCTGCGGCGGGAGTTCGGCCGCGGCCGGGCCCGTACCACCGCCGTCGACGGCGTCTCGCTGACCGTCTCCGCCGGGGAGGTGCTGGGCCTGGTCGGCGAGTCCGGAAGCGGCAAGACCACGCTCGGCCGGATGCTGGTCCGCCTCCTGGAACCCACCGCCGGGAGCCTGCGCTACCGCGGCCGGGAGGCCGGCCGGCTCGGCGAGCGCCAACTGCGGCCGCTGCGCGCAGAGGTGCAGATGGTCTTCCAGGACCCCTCGTCCTCGCTCAACCCGCGCCGCACCATCGGCGAGTCGGTGGCCGACCCGCTGCGCGCGGCGGGAGGGTCGGACGAGGGGCGGATCGCGGGGCGGGCCAAGGAACTGCTGGAGCGGGTCGGCCTCGACCCGGACTGGTACCACCGCTATCCGCACGAGTTCAGCGGCGGCCAGCGGCAGCGCGTCGGCATCGCCCGGGCCCTGGCGCCCACGCCCCGCCTACTGGTCTGCGACGAACCGGTCTCCGCGCTCGACGTCACCACCCAGGCGCAGATCATGGCCCTCCTCGCCGAACTCCGCCGGGAGTTGGGCCTCGCACTGGTCTTCATCGCCCACGACCTGGCGGTGGTCCGGGCGGTCAGCGACCGGGTGGCGGTGCTGCGGGCCGGCCGGATCGTCGAGGAGGGGCCGGTCGACCGGGTGTACGACAGCCCGCAACACCCCTACACCCAGGGGCTGCTGGCGGCCGTCCCGGTACTGGATCCGCAGATCGCGGCCGGGAAGCGGGCGGTGCGGGCGATCGCCCAGCCACCGGCCCTCCGCGACCCAACGCCCCCATAGCGCGGCGAAACGCCCCGAGGGGTGGAAAGTCACGCGTGTTCACCCCTTCCGGTGGCGCGACGGACAACCGTCCATCGCGCCACCGGCCCCTTTGCGTAGCTTCTTCCTGCAGGTGGCGGGGGTCGTGCCGCGCCAGGACGCCGATATGGGAGGACGGGGGTGCCGTCGTGCGCATTGGACTGCTCACCGAGGGTGGCTATCCCTATGCGTCCGGTGAGGCGCACGGATGGTGCGAGCGGCTCGTCCGCGGGCTCGCCGGCCATGACTTCGCGCTCTACGCGCTGACCACGCACCCTCGGCAGGAGGCCCGCGGCCCCGTCGAACTGCCGGCCAACGCCCGGCTCACGGGGCAGGCGCCGCTGTGGGGCGACGCCTCGGCGCACCGCCGGACCGCCGCGGAGCACCCGCGGGGCCGGGCCGTCGGCCGCCGCGCCCGGCGCCGCTTCGCCGAGCACTTCGGCGACCTGGTGGCGGCCTGCGCGGTGCTGGCGGCGGGGGAGCGGGCCGCCGGTGCGGACGGCGCCGCGGACGGCCAGGCGGACCGTTTCGCCAGTGGCCTCTACGGGCTCGCCGACCTCGCCCGGGCCGGTGCCGCGCTGCCCGCCCTGCTCCGCTCCGAGGGCGCCGTCCGCGTCCTGGAGGCCGTCTGCCACCGGCCCGGTGCGTCGCCCGCCCTCCAAAGTGCCCAGGTCACCGACCTGTTGGCGGTCGCAGCCGAGCTGGAGTCGGCGCTCCGCCCGCTCGCCCTGGACTGGTACGGCGACGCCGGACTCGCCGGGGTCGACCTCTGCCACGCCACCTCGGCCGGTGCCGCCGCGCTCCCGGGACTGCTGGCCAAGCGCTTCTTCGGGACCCCGCTCCTGGTCACCGAGCACGGCGTGCGGCTGCGCGAGCACTACCTCGCGCACCCCGCCGCGCCGCGCCCCGCACCGGTCCGTGCGCTGCTCACCGCCTTCCGGCGCGCCCTCGCCGCCGAGACCTACGCCCAGGCCGCGCTGATCACCCCCGGCGGCACCCGGGCCCGCCGCTGGCAGGAGCGCTGCGGGGCGGACCCGGCCCGGCTGCGCACGGTGTACCCGGGCAGGGACGCCGGCCCCTTCGCGGCCGTCCCGGACGCCGCCGCGGACGATTCCGCGACCCTGGTGTGGACCGGCGCCATCGCCCCGGACAAGGACCTGATCGGACTGCTGCACGCCTTCGCCGAACTCCGTAGGGCCGTCCCCGCCGCCACCCTGAGGATCATCGGCGGCCTCGGCGCCGACCCGGAGGCCGCCGGATACCGCACCCAGTGCCGAGCGCTGGCCGCCCAGCTCTTCCCCGACGAGGCCGCCGACGCCCGGTCCGCCGGGGAGAACCCGGTCAGCTTCGAGGAGTTCGGCGGTCCCACCGCGCCCACCCCGGCGGACGCCTACGCCTCGGCGACGGTGGTGGTGCTCTCCAGCGCCGTCGAGGGGTTCCCGCGCTCCCTGGTGGAGGCGATGTTCTGCGGCCGCGCCACGGTGTCCACCGACACCGGCGCGGTCTGCGAGGTGATCGGCGGCACCGGTCTGGTGGTCCCGCCGCGCAACCCCCGCGCGCTGGCCGACGCCTGCCGGGCACTGCTCGCCGACCCGGAGCGGCGCGCCCGGCTGGGCGCCGCGGCCCGCGCCCGGGCCCTCGAACTCTTCACCGTCGAGCAGAACATCGCGGCATTTCGTGGCATCTATCTGGAGCTGATCGCGCACGCACCGGACGGTCCGGCGGGGTGCGACGGCACGGCCGGGGACGGCGTCCCGCGGCCCTTCGCCCGACCCCCGGAATCCCGGGTGCCCGGCGGGCCGTTGCCGACCGGCGCCGCCCGCACGCCGAGCTGGGTACGGGCCGACCGGGCGGGCGGACGGGCCCGGCGCACACGGTACGGGGCGGCCGGCGAACCGGCCGCCGGGCAGGTGTGGTGAGGGTGAGGGAGGCGGCAGTGGTGACAGTCGTGCTGGACGTGGTCTGCGCGGTGGGCGTGGTGGGCACGGCCCTGGTGACCGGGATGGCGGACGTGGCGCACGAGGGGAGTCGGGTCGGCGCCCGGAGGTGGGGCCGGCCGCCCGTCGGGCGTGGTCGGCGCGCCGGGCTCTCGCGGCCCGCCCGCGGCGTCCGCGCCACCGACCCCTGTCCCGGGGACCGGGGGAGAGGAGACGGCGCATGACCGCCCCGGAGAGCGGCACCGCGGCGCCGCCCGCCCCCCGGCCGGCCCCGCGACACGGCCCCGCCGACCCCGTCAAGATCCTGATGCACCGTCACCGCACCTTGTGCGAACGGGCCATTGACCCGTTGGAGATCGCTGCCGGCCTGGAGGCGCACGGGGTCACCGACCGCGCCGCCGCCCGCTTCCGGCACCGCGACGTCTTCTCCCTGGCCGAGGAGCTCTACGCCCGCGTCCCGCGCGCCGACGAACCGGAGCAGCGGGCCGCGGGGGAGCCGGAGGACGAGTCGGGCCCGGACCCGGCCCCGCTGGTCCCCGCGCCCGCTCCCCCCTCCCGGGTCGCCCGCGCCGCGGTGCAGCTGCTGCCCGGCGCGATCGGCCTCGCCACGGTCGCCGCCCACGCCTCCGTCAAACCCTCACCCATGCCTCTCCTGCCCACAGTCGACGCGGCCGGGCTGCTGTTCACCGTCCTCGCGCTGCGGCTGGCGCTGCGGCACGGGCCGCTGCGGCTGCGGCGCGGTCCCGGATCCCGGACGGCGGTGCTGTGGGCCGCCTGGACGGTCGGGTACGCGGTCTACGGCGACTGGCTGCTGGCGCAGCTGCGCTCCGGCGGACCCGACGTGCCCGGCCCGCACCCCCGGGCGGCCGTCGCCGCCGCGGTGGCGCTGGCCTGCGCGCTCGCCCCGGCCGCCGGTTGCGCCCACTGGTTCGCGGTCCGGGCCCGACGCGGACTGGCCACCAGCCGCGCGCTGGCCGAACTCGCCTCCCGCGTGCGGCCGTTGCTGGCCGGCGCCACCCTGCTCTTCCTCGTCGCCACGGTGGCGCTGACGCTCGGCGCCCACCTGCTCCTCGCCGGCGTGGGGAGCCCCGGCGGCCGGTCGGCCGTCCCGGCGGTCTGCGCGCTGGCGGTGCTGCTCTTCCTCGCCCGGCTGCTCGCGGTGCACGGCTTCCCGACGGCCGCCGCGGCCGGCCTCGGCACCGCCGCCGCGCTGGAAGCGGCGGTGCTGGCCCTAGTCCTGGCCGCCCGGCTCCCCGGTCTGGCCCCGCTCGGCGTCCCGGTGGAGGCCCTGGTCCGCGCCGCCGGGCTCGCCGCGGTCCCCGCCGTCGCCGGCACCCTCGCCGCGCTGGGCCTCCTCGTCCACGGCCTGCGGGCGCTCACCGGCGCCTGCGCGCACCCGCCCTCCCCCACGCCCGACCGGCGCGGGGGTACCCCCACCCTCGACCCGGTGGAGGCCCGCCGGTCATGAGCTGCCCCACCGGCCCGTACGGGCCCCCGTACCCCGCTTTCCCCGCGGCGCGGCGCCCCGGTGCCGTCGCCCCGCCCGCCCCGGCCACCGCGCCGCGGACCCCACCCCCCACCGGGCCCCCGCCCCCAGGGGCGGACGCCGAATCCGCGGCCGGAGCCGGAGGCATTGGCCCGCTTCCCTCGATCCGCATGAGGAGTCCACACATGAACGTCCACCCGACCACACGGCACGCGCGCAGGGGGGCCGCACGATGAGGGTGCTGCTCATCGGCGCGAACGGGTACCTCGGCCGCTACGTCGCCGACCGCCTGCTCGCCGACCCCGCCGTCCAGCTCACCGCCCTCGGCCGGGGAGACGACGCCGACGTCCGCTTCGACCTCGCCACCGGCAGCCCCGGGGCGCTCACCCGCTTCCTCGACGCGGTGCACCCCGGCGTGGTGGTCAACTGCGCCGGCACCACCCGCGGCGGCGCCCGGGAGCTGACCCGGCACAACACCGTCGCGGTCGCCACCATCTGCGAGTCGCTGCGCCGCAGCGGCTGCGGCGCCCGCCTGGTCCACCTGGGGTGCGCCTCCGAGTACGGGCCCTCGCAGCCCGGCTCGTCCACCGCCGAGGACGCGGTGCCGCGCCCCGGCGGCCCGTACGGGGTCAGCAAGCTGGCCGCCACCGAACTGGTGCTGGGCTCCGGGCTCGACGCCGTGGTGCTGCGGGTCTTCTCGCCGGTCGGCCCGGGCACCCCGGCCGGGTCGCCGCTGGGCCGGCTCGCCGAGGCGATGCGGCGTGCCATGCAGTCCGGGGACAGCGAGCTCAAGCTGGGCGGCCTGGGCGTGCAGCGGGACTTCGTCGACGTCCGGGACGTGGCCCGGGCGGTGCACGCCGCCTCGCTCTCCGCCGCGCAGGGCGTGGTCAACATCGGGACCGGGCGCGCGGTGCGGCTGCGGGAGGCGGCCGCGGTGCTCGCCCGGGTCGCCGGGTTCGGCGGCTCGCTGCACGAACTCGACTCGCCGCCGGCCCGGTTGGTGATCCCGGCCCCGGCCGCCGAAGGGCACGCGGCCGGCGCGCCGCTCACCGCGTACCCGTATCCGGACGGCTGCGGCACCTGGCAGCAGGCCGATGTGCGCACCGCCCGCGACCGGCTCGGTTGGCGCCCGCGGATCGTTCTGGAGGAGTCCCTCGCCGACATCTGGATGGAGGCCGCATGTCGTATCTGAGCACGCCTTCGGACACCGGCGCCCGGCTCGACCCGTCCCGGCCTCCCGGCCGCCGCACGGATCTGTGAGACGGATGTCCGCCTGTTGAGACACCTGGGCAGGGGGCGGGGTGCCCGCCCCTTGGCCGAGCCGGTCTCCGCCGCCCACCGCGCGCCGGGCCGGCGGGACGACCACGGCCGGCGGCGACACCTGGGAGCCGCTGCCCGGCTACTGGGACGGATTCGTCTCGCGCATCGGACCAGGTGTCTCGGAATGAAGAAGGGCGTGGCAGTGTTACGGGAAGAACAATCTCCACCGTTCCCGGTTCCGGCCGGGGCGGGGGAAGCCCATCGAGACCGACCAACGGAGTCCCCGTGTCGCTGCCACCCCTGGTCGAGCCCGCTCCTGAGCTCACCGTCGACGAGGTCCGCAGGTACTCCCGCCACCTGATCATCCCCGATGTCGGGATGGACGGGCAGAAGCGGCTGAAGAACGCCAAGGTGCTGTGTGTCGGCGCCGGCGGCCTGGGTTCGCCCGCGCTGATGTACCTGGCCGCGGCCGGCGTCGGCACCCTGGGCATCGTGGAGTTCGACGAGGTCGACGAGTCGAACCTGCAGCGCCAGATCATCCACAGCCAGGCGGACATCGGCCGTTCCAAGGCCGCCTCCGCCAAGGACACGGTGGTCGGCATCAACCCGTACGTCACGGTCAACCTCCACGAAGAGCGCCTGGACTCCACCAATGTCATGGAGCTCTTCGCCCAGTACGACCTGATCGTCGACGGCACGGACAACTTCGCCACCCGCTACCTCGTCAACGACGCCTGCGTGCTGCTGAACAAGCCGTACGTCTGGGGTTCCATCTACCGCTTCGACGGCCAGGCGTCGGTGTTCTGGAGCGAGCACGGCCCCTGCTACCGCTGCCTGTACCCGGAGCCCCCGCCGCCCGGCATGGTGCCGTCCTGCGCCGAGGGCGGCGTGCTCGGCGTGCTCTGCGCCTCCATCGGCTCGATCCAGGTCAACGAGGCCATCAAGCTGCTCGCCGGCATCGGTGACCCGCTGGTCGGCCGCCTGATGATCTACGACGCGCTGGAGATGACATACCGCCAGGTCAAGGTCCGCAAGGACCCCAACTGCGCGGTCTGCGGCGAGAACCCGACCGTCACCGAGCTGATCGACTACGAGGCGTTCTGCGGTGTGGTCTCCGAGGAGGCCCAGGAGGCGGCGGCCGGTTCGACGATCACTCCGCGGCAGCTCAAGGAGTGGATCGACGCCGACGAGAAGATCGACATCATCGACGTCCGGGAGCCCAACGAGTACGAGATCGTCTCGATCCCCGGCGCCCGACTGATCCCGAAGAACGAGTTCCTGATGGGCACCGCCCTCCAGGACCTCCCCCAGGACAAGAAGATCGTCCTGCACTGCAAGACCGGCGTCCGCTCCGCCGAGGTCCTCGCGGTCCTCAAGGCCGCGGGCTTCGCCGACGCGGTGCACGTCGGCGGCGGCGTCATCGGCTGGGTCAACACCGTCGAGCCTGAGAAGCCCGTCTACTGAGCATTCACCCCGGCGGGTCGTGGCGATGACGTCGCGGCCCGCCGTTGTGCTGCCGGAAGACGGTTCCGGACGCCCCGAGCCCGGGCCCGACGAGGCGTCCGGCCTGCATGGACTCCCGCCGCGCCGTCCTGTTGCCGGCCACCCAGCCGCCACTTATCGTGATCACATCAACGCTCTACGTAGTGGAGGCAGAGGTGAGCACTCAGGAGACGAACCCGCGGTCGAGCCTCCCGCGGTTCGAGGAGGCCGAACCTCTCGGGCCGCAGGACGCGGCATTCGTCCAAGACCTGGTCGCGGTCCTGGAACGACACGGCAACCTGGAGCGCTTCGGCCTGTGCCTGCTGCACGACCACTTTCGCCTGGCCGCGGACGAGACCCTGGTCGAGACGACCGATAAGGAGTCGCGCACCCTCCACACCCGCGTGGAGAAGGTGAGCGCCACCCGGCATAACAAGCCCTCCCAGTGGCGATTCCTCCCCGGCGTGCACCACTCACGCCGCGGCGAGTTCGCCGGCGACCCCTATGAGGTCATCCTGGTGTGCGACCCCTACAGCGGATGTCCGCCTCGGAAATGACGTCGGTGGCGTGGCGGTGGATCGTCCTCGCGTGCCTGACGCTCGGGTGCTGGGCGGCACAACCGGCGCAGGCATACGCCGCCGATGCGGTTCATTGCCCGGCAACGCAACTCACGAAGGCCAACGTCCTCAAATCCACGCTGACCCTCAGTCAACGGCATCAGGATTTCGTCGAGGTACGGCAGGAATTAATCATCGAGGTGCCGGAATGGCAGTGGCGGCTCGCAGGTGACTTGACGCTCAGCGCGGATTCCCCTAGGTACCGAAATGCCATGTACTGCCTGCTGCACGCGGAGAGTGAAACGCGGGAGGGGTTCGAGAAATGGCATCCAGAGTGGAAATCCAGTAGCTCCCGGTCGACCAAGGATAAAGGCCTGGTCACGGTACATTACGGGTCATGGAATCTGATCGGTGACGAACCTGGCGAATATGAAGTGGGTCCATGGACGGTTAGCGTCGAATCGGGAAAATGGGTAGCCGGGCTCTACTCGCAGGGCGCCCTGCGAGAATCCTCATGGCAGGAAGTCGAGGTCGATCCCGGCGCCCTGGGAATCAGTGAAGCCCCCAGGGCAACGAGGACGAGTAAAGACAGTAGCAGAGTGTGGTATGCATACAGCCCGAAGGGTATTGAGGTCCAATTGATGCCCCTCCGGGCTACTTCTCTGGAACCGATTCGCCAAGCCTGGATCAAATATCTAGGAATCACCTCCTGGTGGGTCTGCGCCTCAGTCGTGATCTTCGTGTCGGCGGGGAAATTCCTTAATCGCATCAAAAACGCCGGCAACTCCGAGGAGACCGCTTCAAAGACATTGGCCATCATGGTTTTGGGGTGGGCAGGGGTGAGCGCGGTCCTCGGATTGGCGTTTGTTCTGGTGCTCCGCCCCTCCCCCGATGTAACCCAATGGCGCGCCCTCATTGGAGTCGTGTCGGGTCCCATTCTCGTCCTCTGTGTGTGGCTTTCCGTGGTGCAGAGCTCAAACGGCAGTCACCCGAGACTGAAGAAGATTTGCGTAGTGATGGTCGTCACCGTCTTCTTGGTGGCGGGGGTCGGTCTGCTGGTGATCTTCGGTCACCGCCTCTTCGGCCTCCCGAAGAATCTCATCCCGAAAGCCCCGCTGTCAGGCGTGGGAATTGCTGGGCTGATCCTGCTGGACCTTTCCATTCTGTGGCTGTGGCTGATCGCGATGGTCGCCTGGGGCTGGCGCTTTGCGCGAGAAGTAAAAGTGAGCGAACCCTCAAGCGGAACCGAACCAGGCCAAGATGAATCCTCAATCGAGCGCGAACCTGAGCATCCGCTCCGCCATATCGTCGCCATCGGAGCCGCGCTCGCCGTGGTCGCAGGCATGGTGGTGGCGTGCCGCGTACTGTCCGCTGAACTGAGGTGGAAACGTGCAAACTGGATGGCGGAAGCAACCGTGCTTTTCCGCACTGATCGCGGAAGCGACCTGGGATACCAACTCGCGGATTTCGCATCCAGGGGCCCTGAATGGGCGTACGCCTACACGTGGGTACTATCGGGAATCGCACTCGTGGCGCTACTCCACCGCAGTTCCCGAACCGAACCAGAGAAGCCTCTTGGGCCGAAGGGGGCGGACCTGCTGCTGGTGTCCGCAATCTTCGCCATCGTTGTGGCGTTGCGGGGAACTCTGTTCGCAGGAAGTGTGGCGGCAGTGTACGGATTATGGGTACCAATGAATATGGCCGCACTCTACGCCATGGTGAAGGCGGGGCGTCGCTGGTCTGTGCTGAGCCGAGTGGACCGAAAAACAGGGAAGCAATGCGTCGTAGCGGAACTGAGCGACCCGGCAAAGTACGGGAAGCTGTTGGACGATGCCCACCGCTGCCGCGATCTGCTCCACCGGCTGCGCCTCGTTGATCACGGGCGGGCGAAGGAAAGGACGAGACAAAGCCTGGAGAAGCAACTCCGCTTGCTGCACCACTGGCGACCCAACCACTGGCGACCCATCGGATCTGACAAGGACTGCCTACCGGACCCGGTATCCGTGGTCGACGTCGCCCTTAGCTGGGGACCATGCCGGAACTGGTGGGGAAACGGTGTCAATGCCGCGCGCTGGGCCGCCATCTTCGGAATTCTTCCCAGTATGGTCGCCGCCTGGTATAAGCAAGCATTCGGTGCGAAGCACTGGACATTCACGCTCAACTCACCAACAGGCGTTCCGGATACGGTGGGGTTTTTCCTGATGCAGGAGATCTCCTTCGCCGGTGCAGGACTGGTGTTGGGGGCGCTGTGGCGCCTACTGCCCGGAGAGCGTGGCCCAGTGCGGGCCTTCAACCTGTTCATCGCCTGGCTCGTCCCGATCGGTGTGGTCGCCGCGCTCAATGTCAGCATCGGCCACAAGGACCTGGGCTTGGCAGTGCTGGACGTCATCCTGATGCTCATGGTGCTGACCCTGGCGAGCATGTGGATGGATACGGACACGTTCAGCCGTGAGCGGCCCTACGCGACACGACGCCTGGGACTGGTGACATCGATCTATCAGGCGCACGGCCTCTCCGGGGTGATCGCCTTCCTGATCGCGCAGGTGGCGACCGCGGTGACGATCTGGCACCAGATCGTCACCCCACCGAAGTGACCCGTCAGGCGACTGCCCACGGCGCGCCGTGCTCGCTCAGATCTCGCCCTTGCGGCTGAGGAAGGTGAAGGCCAGCCAGCCCGGCAGCACCGGCAGCCAGAAGACCACCAACCGGAAGAGCAGCACCGCCGGGACCGCCGTGTCGGCCGGCAGCCCGCCGAAGGTCAGCGCACCGACCAGCGCGGCTTCCACGGCGCCCACCCCGCCCGGCGTCGGCGCCGCAGAGCCCAGCGCGTTACCCGCCAGGAAGGCCACCGCGATACCGGCGTAGCTGATCTTGTCGCCGCCGCCGAACGCCCGGATCGAGGCGTCCAGGCACATCACGTTCGCCACCGTCAGCAGCAGCATCCCGCCGATGCCGGTGACCAGCTTCCGCGGCCGCTGGAGGATGTCCAGCATCCGCGGCACCACCCCGGCGAACAGCGACCGCAGCCGGGTCGCCACGAACTTGCGCAGCACCGGGACCGCCGTGACGACCAGGACCAGCACCGCCACCGTCAGCAGACCGGCGATGACCGTCCGGGACGGCGAGATCTGCGGCGCGTGCTCGGTGCCGGTCAGATAGCCGAACGCCAGCAGCAGCACGATGTGGCTGCCCAGCCCGAACAGCTGGGACGCGCCGACGCTCGCCACCGCCAGGCCGGGCCGCACCCCGGCCCGCTGGAGGAAGCGGGTGTTCAGCGCCACCCCGCCGATCGCCGTGGGCGCCACCAGCTTCACGAAGTCGCCCGCGACCTGCGCGAGCAGCGTCCGTAGGAACGAGACCTTCTCGGTGACGAATCCCAGCAGGCTCATCGCCGCCGCGACGTACGTCAGCGCCGAGAAGAACGCCGCCACCAGCACCCACACCCACCGGGCCTGGTTGATCACATCGCCGAGGTTGAAGTTGGTGAGCTGCGACAGCAGCACGTACGCCGCGAACGCACCGGCGATCCAGCTGATCAGGATGCGCGGACTCAGCCGCTCCAGCTTCGCCGGCTCGATCACCGCGGTCGGCCGGATCAGCAGGACCTGCCGGCGGATCTGGGCGAGCAGATCCTCCTCCAGGGCCTCCTCCGACGCCTCTTCCAGGGCCCGCTTCTCGGCGGTCTTCTCCGCGTTCCGCATCGCGCGTTGCGCCTTGCGGTCCTGGGGGCCCTGGGAGTCCCGGGCCTCCCGCGCCTCCTTCGCGGCCTGCGAGGCGGCCAGCACCGCCTCCCGCTCCCGTTTGGACCGCTCCCGGGCCAGCTGGCGCAGGGTGGCCCGGGTGGTGCGGCTGAGCGCGATCGGCTGGAGCAGCGGCAGGCTGTCGGCGACCGCGTCCGGGCCGAGCACCTCGACGGCCGCGGCGACCGCCCGTTCGGCGCCGACCCGCAGCCCGCAGGTGGCCAGCAGCTGGGCGATGTCCATCCGCAGCACCACGTCGCCGGCGGCGATCTCGCCGCCCCGCAGATCGGTCAGCACGATGTTGCCGGAACGATCCACCAGCAGGGCGTCCCCGACCAGCCGCCGGTGGGCGATCCGCCGCGATTGCAGCGCGGCCACCTGCCGCCAGGCGCTGTGCATCAGCTCGTCGGTGATCTCCTCGTCGGCCAGTGCGTCGAAGCTGCGGCCGCCGATGTGCTCGTAGACCAGCATCACCGCGTCCGGGCCCAGTTCGGAGGTGGCGATCAGCTTGGGCGCGTTGGCCCCGGCCGCGATCGCCGCGTACGCCAGCAGCGCCTCCTGCTCCAGGGCCTGCCGCAGGGACTGGAGGCTGCGGCGCTGGTTGATCCCGCGCAGCGACAGCCGCCGCCACACCCGGTAGAAGAAGCCCTGCGCCTGCTGCTCGCGGTCGACGACGGTGACGTCGATCGGCGGGCCGTCCTCCAGGCTGACGAGGTAGCGGCGGCCCCGGTCGGCGTGCTCGGGTTGGGCCGGGTTGTCCGGGTCGCCGATGTCCTCCGCGCGCATCGCGCTGACCGGCCGGAAGCCGACCCGGCGCAGGCCCGCGAGGAGGTTCTGGCCGGTGGGGCGGACGTTGGGCGAGCCGACGGCGTAGAGGGTGCCGAAGGCGACGGTCCAGCCGATCAGCACGGTCACCACGATCGCGAACGGGGTGGTGTACCGCCCGATCAGCACCGCGAAGGCGTCCAGCAGCAGGACGCACCACATCGCCACCCGCCAGCGGGGGCGCCGGGACATCCCCACCGCCGTCATGTAGGCGATCACCGGGGCCAGGTAGCTGTGCACCGGCGGGGAGAGCGCCCCGTTGGCCAGCGGCTGGGTGAGCGCGCTACGGATCGAGGCGGGGGCGGCCTCGGCCACCCACAGGTCGGTGGCGAGTGACACCCCGTGCGCCAGGACGGCGGCCAGCACGCCGTCCGCGATCCGCAGCCCGTCCCGCTTGACCAGGCGTTCCACGGCGAACGCCACCGGCACGATCAGCACCAGGACGCTGGACGCCAGCCCCGCCAGGTTGATCAGCAGCGGTGGGGCCGCCCCGGCGCTCTGCCCGATGTCGTTCTTCAGGCCCTGGGTGGTGCCGTGCGCGAAGGTCGCCAGCGCCAGCACCAGCGCGATCCCGGCGACGCCGAGCAGCAGTCGCAGCAGGTCGGCTGGGCGGTGCACCCGCGCGGGCAGCAGCGGCTCGTCCACCGCGAGCCGGTCGACGTGGAACTCGCCGGTGCCCTGGGAGCCGTCCTCAAAGCGGTGCGCGCCCGTGCGGGGCGCGTCGTCGGCGGTCTTGTGGTGCTCCAGCCGTTCGTCCGGCTGCCGGTCGCCCTGGTCGCTCTCCTTCGTCCGCCGGACGGGCTGGTGCCGCTCTGGTGGCTCGGGCGCCGTGGGCCGTCCCGGCCTCGCGGACGCCTCGGGTCGTTCGGCCTTCTCGATCGTGCTCGCCTTTTCGGTAGCGGGGGCCGTGGTCGGCTCCCGTTCTTGCTTCCCCTCTTCGGCCGCCCGCGGCGCCTGCGGCTGCGCGGTCCCTGCGGTCGGTTCCGGGGTGGTGCCGGTGACCAGCACGTCAGGGGCGCCCGCCTCCCGGGGAGGCGCCGCACCCTGCTGCTCGGCTGTCTCTTCTCGATCTCGTATCACCAGTCACCGTCCGGAAGATGGTGGCATGGCCGTCCGATCCGGGGAGGCATCAGGGTGCATTTGGGGGCCGCGGGAAGCGGAATCACAGCCACCGCACAGGGTCTCCACCGCATTCCGGGCCTTTCCCGGCCGGCGGGGGACCGGACGTCCAAGCCCATTGTCGGTGCTGTGCGGCAGGATGGGCCGAATGAAGGGGACCGGATCCACGGACAGTACGGACGGCACGGACAGCGCCGGCGCCGCCGGTGACCGGGCCGCGCCGGACGACACACCGGGCGCCGCCGTCGAGCTGCCCGACTACGCGGAGCGGGTCCTCGGCGTCGCCGAGCTGATCCCACCCGGCAAGGTCATGACGTACGGCGACGTCGCCGAGTGGCTCAAGGACGAGGAACACCCGCACGGACCGGCGCCGGGCGGCCCCCGGCAGGTGGGGCGGGTGATGGCCCTCTACGGCGGCGCGGTGCCCTGGTGGCGGGTGGTGCGCGCGGACGGCGTCCTGCTCCCCGGGAACGAACTGCGCGCCCTGACCCACTACCGGGACGAGGGCACGCCCCTGAAGGGAGCCCCGGCGGCGTCCGAGGGCCACATACCGCGGATCGACATGCGCCGGGCGCGGTGGGACGGCGGCGACGGAGCCTAGGGCCGGTCCGGCGGATCGGGGCCGGGTCCGCGGATCAGGGCCGGGTCCGCGGTGTGATCCACCGAAGGCCCTGAGGGCCCGCCCGGCGGATCGGGGTCCGGACAGGACCTAGGGTTGGCCCCTCGACCCGGTACGGTCGAAGACTGCCGTTCCGGACGCGGCCCGCCGCGGGCACCCCGACGGCCCGGACGGCCGGTGGCACTGCCGGCACCGTCCGGCACCCCCGCACCACGACCAGCACCTCCCTCCCAGGACCGGCGATCCACGTGAGTTCCTCCCTTCCGGCCGTTCCGCCGGCGCAGCCCCGCGAGGCGGCGCGGCGGGGCGCCCCCGGCGCGTACCGGCTGGTGCGCACCCCGCCGGAGCGGACCGCGCCACCCGTCCTGGACGCCGCCCAGCGCACCGTGGTGGCGCACCGGAACGGGCCGCTGCTGGTCCTCGCCGGCCCGGGGACGGGCAAGACCACGACCCTGGTGGAGTCCGTGGTGCGCCGCATCCGGGAGGGGGGAGACCCCGAGCGGATCCTCGTCCTCACCTTCAGCCGGAAGGCCGCGGTCGCCCTCCGCGACCGGCTGGCCGCCCGCCTGGCCGACCCGGACGGACCGCCGGCGGGGCATCCAGGAGGGCACCGGCCGGGCGTCCCCCAGGCCACCACCTTCCACTCCTTCTGCTACGCCCTGGTCCGCGCCCACCAGGACGCCGACCTCTTCGCCGACCCGCTGCGGCTGCTGTCCGGCCCCGAACAGGACCTGGTCGTCCGCGAGCTCCTGGAAGGCCAGGCGGAGCTGGCCGGCGCCGGTCGGGCCCGGGTGAGCTGGCCGGACGAGCTGCGGGCCTGCCTGACCACCCGCGGATTCGCCGACGAGGTCCGCGCGGTGCTGGCCCGCAGCCGTGAGCTGGGCCTGGGCCCGGACGCGCTGGGCGCCTTCGCCCGCCGCACCGGCCGTCCCGACTGGCGGGCCGCGGCCGCCTTCCTCGCCGAGTACCTCGACGTCCTGGACGCCCAAGGGGTGCTGGACTACGCCGAGCTGGTGCACCGCGCGGTGCTGCTGGCCGAGGGCCCGGAGGGCGCCGCCCAACTGGCCGGCGCGTACGACGCGGTCTACGTCGACGAGTACCAGGACACCGACGCCGCCCAGGTACGGCTGCTGCGGGCGCTCGCCGGCCACCAGGGCGCACCGGCCGCAGCCGGTTCCCCGGGCCGCACGCTGCTCGCCTTCGGAGACCCCGACCAGTCGATCTACGCCTTCCGGGGCGCCGACGTCAACGGCATCCTCGACTTCCCGGAGACCTTCCGGTGCGCCGACGGCACCCCCGCCCCGGTGGCCGTCCTGCGCACCTCGCGCCGCTCCGGCGCCGCCCTGCTGGCCGCCACCCGCCTGATCACCCGCCGGATGCCGCTCACCCGCCTCCCGGCCGACGCCGTCCGCGCCCACCGCGAACCGGCGCCCGTACGGGACGGCGGCCGGGCCGAGGCGTACACCTACCCGACCTCCGGCGCCGAGCTGGACAACATCGCCGACCTGCTGCGCCGCGCCCACCTGGAGGAGGGGGTGCCCTGGCGCGAGATGGCGGTACTGGTACGCGCCGGGGGGCGTTCGATCCCCGCCGTGCGCCGTGCGCTCAGCGCCGCCGGGGTCCCGCTCGACATCGACGGCGACGACCTGCCGCTCCGCCACGAACCGGCGGTCGGCCCGCTGCTGACCGCCCTGCGGGTGGCCGCGGGGGCACCGGCACCGGCCGGGCCCGCCACCGACGGCCGCAGCGCTGCCGGTGGCGCTGCTGAGCTCACTGAGGTCGGAGAGGTCGGCGAGTCCCCCGATGTGCCCGATGCCCCCCATGCCCCCGACGCAGTTCCGGACGGAACGGACGCGTCCGTAGCCCAGGACGACGCCTCAGTAGCCCAGAACGACACTTCCGTAGCCCAGGACGACGCACCGGACCGTACGACCGCCCTCCGGATCGACCCCGAGACCGCCATCGACCTGCTGACCTCCCCCCTGGGCGGCATGGACGCCGCCGATCTGCGGCGGCTGGGCCGGGCGCTCCGCGAGGAGGAGCGGGCGGCCGGCCAGCCGCTGCCGCCCCCGTCCGACGAGCTGATCGCCCGCGCACTGGCCGAGCCCGAGCGCCTGGTGGCGCACGACCCCGGCTACGCCCGTGGTGCCCAGCGGCTCGGCCTGCTGCTGCGCAAGGCCCGGGAACTCCTCGCCGGCGGCGGAACGGCCGAGGAAGCGCTGTGGGAGCTGTGGGACGGCACCCCCTGGCCGGGGCGGTTGGAGCGGGCCGCCCGGCGCGGCGGGGCCGCCGGCCGCAACGCCGACCGGGACCTGGACGCGGTGGTCGCCCTGTTCGAGACCGCGGCCCGCGCCGAGGAGCGCACCGGCGGCCGCGGCGCCCGGAACTTCCTGGAGGAGCTGGACGCCCAGGACATCGCCGCGGACACCCTCACCCGCCGGACGGTCCGCCCCGACGCCGTACGCCTGATGACCGCGCACCGCGCCAAGGGCCTGGAATGGCGGTTCGTCGTGGTCGCCGGGGTCCAGGAGGGCCTCTGGCCCGACCTGCGCCGGCGCGGCTCGCTCCTGGAGGCGGACCGGATCGGCCGGGACGGTCTGGCCGAACCGCTCACCCCGGGCGCGTTGCTCGCCGAGGAGCGCCGACTGTTCTACGTGGCCGCGACCCGGGCCCGGGAGCGCCTGGTGGTCACCGCCGTGAAGGCCGCGGCCGAGGACGGCGACCAACCGTCCCGGTTCCTGACCGAGTTGGGCGTCACCCCTCAGGACGTCCCCGGGCGCCCCCGTCGCCCGTTGACGGTGGCCGCACTCGTCGCCGAGCTGCGCGCCACCACCGTCGATCCGGAGGCCGGGCCGGCGCTGCGCGAGGCCGCCGCCCAGCGGCTGGCCAGGCTGGCCGCGCTGCGTGACGACGACGGGTACCCGCTGGTGCCGGCCGCGCACCCGGACAGCTGGTGGGGCCTGTACGAGCCCACCCACAACGCCGTCCCGCTGCGCGACCGCGACCGGCCCGTGGTGCTCTCCGGCAGCGCCCTCGACCAACTGGCGAACACCTGCGCGCTCCAGTGGTTCCTGGGGCGCGAGGTGAAGGCCGACGCCCCGGCCACCGCCGCCCAGGGCTTCGGCAACGTCGTCCACGTGCTCGCCGACGAGGTCGCCTCCGGCCGCACCCCGGCCGACCTGTCCGTCCTGATGGCGCGGCTGGACTCGGTGTGGGACGCGCTCGCCTTCGACGCCCCCTGGAAGTCCCGCCAGGAGAAGGACAGCGCCCGCGCCGCCCTGGAACGCTTCCTGCGCTGGCACGTCATGGAGCGCGAGACCCTCGGCCGGGACACCGTCGCCACCGAGCACGGCTTCGACGTCACCCTCGACGCCGGCGCCTACGAGGTCCGCATCCGCGGCAGCATGGACCACGTGGCACGGGACGCCCAGGGCCGCGCCTACGTCGTCGACTTCAAGACCGGCAAGCAGAAGCCGACCGGCCCCGAGGTCGCCCGCCACCCGCAGCTCGCCGTCTACCAGCTCGCGGTCCGCGAGGGCGCCCTCGACGACGCCTTCGACGGGAGCCGGCCGGAACCGGGCGGCGCCGAACTCGTCCACCTGCGGCTGGGCGCACCCCGCAAGGAGGGCGGTGACGCGCTGCCCGCCGTCCAGGCGCAGCCACCGCTGGAGGACGACTGGGTCGGCGATCTGCTCGCCACCGCCGCCGGCCGCGTTCTGGAGGAGCGCTTCACGCCCACCACCGGCGCGCACTGCACGCACTGTGCCTTCCGGGCCTCGTGCAGCGCGCGGCCGGAGGGCCGGCAGATCGTGGAGTAAGTCGACCGACGGTCCGTGCACCGCGCTGACCTGCACGGACACCGTTCGGGGCGGGATTGTCGGTGGCGGCCGTTACGGTGTCCGATGTGTCAGCCGTGTCAGCCCGCATCACCGACCCCGAGCAGCTCAAGGAGCTGCTCGGCATCCCGTTCACCCCGGAGCAGACGGCCTGCATCACGGCCCCGCCCGCGCCGCAGGTCATCGTGGCCGGAGCCGGTTCGGGCAAGACCACGGTGATGGCCGCGCGGGTGGTGTGGCTGGTCGGCACCGGCCAGGTCGCCCCCGAGCAGGTCCTCGGGCTGACGTTCACCAACAAGGCGGCGGGGGAGCTGGCCGAACGCGTCCGCGCGGCCCTCCTGGCGGCCGGCGTCACCGACCCCGAAGCGCCCGCCCCCCACCCGGCCACCGGCCCGGTCGGGAGCGCTGCGCCCGGCCCCGCCGAGTACGCCCCGGGCGCCGAGACGCCCTCCGGGGAGCCGCGGATCTCCACCTACCACGCCTTCGCCGGCCAGCTCCTCAAGGACCACGGCCTGCGCATCGGCCTGGAGCCCAGCGCCCGGCTGCTCGCCGACGCCACCCGCTTCCAGCTCGCCGCCCGCACCCTGCGCGCCGCCCCCGGTCCGTACCCGTCGCTCACCACCTCGCTGCCCACTCTGGTGGAGGACCTCCTCGCCCTCGACGGCGAGTTGGCCGAGCACCTGGTGGATCCGGCCGCCCTGCTCGCCCACGACACCGCCCTGCTCGCCGCCCTGGAGGGCGCCAAGCTCAGCAACGCCGATCTGCGCAAGGTCCCCGAGGCCGCCCGCGGCCGGCTGGAACTCCTCGACCTGGTCGGCGCCTACCGCCGCGAGAAGCGCCGCCGCGACCTGCTGGACTTCGGCGACCAGATCGCCCTCGCGGCCACCCTGGCCACCACCCGCCCGGAGGTCGGCGCGCTGCTCCGCGACGAGTTCCGGGTCGTCCTCCTCGACGAGTACCAGGACACCTCCGTCGCCCAGCGGTTGCTGCTCTCCGGCCTCTTCGGCGCCGGAGCCGGGACTGCCACGGGGACCGCCACGGGGACTGACACCGGGGCCGCCACAGGGACGAGCCCCGGGACCGCCAGCGGGCATGCGGTCACCGCCGTCGGCGACCCCTGCCAGGCCATCTACGGCTGGCGCGGCGCCTCCGTCGCCAACCTCGACGACTTCCCCGCCCACTTCCCGTTCGCCGACGGCACCCCGGCCCGCCGCTTCGCCCTCAGCGAGAACCGTCGCAGCGGCGGCCGCCTCCTGGACCTCGCCAACCGCCTCGCCGCCCCGCTGCGCGCGATGCACGCCGGCGTGGAAGCGCTGCGTCCGGCCCCCGGCGCCGAACGGGACGGCGTGGTCCGCTGCGCCCTGCTGCCCACCCACGGCGAAGAGCTCACCTGGCTCGCCGACTCCCTCGCCCACCTGGTCCGCACCGGCACCCCGCCCGGCGGGATCGCGGTGCTGTGCCGCACCGCCGCCGACTTCGCCGGCATCCAGGGCGAGCTGGTCGCCCGGGACGTCCCGGTGGAGGTCGTCGGCCTCTCCGGGCTGCTCCACCTCCCCGAGATCGCCGACCTGGTCGCGGTCTGCGAGGTCCTCCAGGACCCGACGGCCAACGCCTCCCTGGTCCGCCTGCTGATCGGCCCCCGCTGGCGGATCGGCCCCCGCGACCTGGCCCTGCTGGGCCGCCGGGCCCGCGTGCTGGCCCACCCCTCCTCCCACGGTTCCCCCGCCGACGACCCCGAGCGGCGTCTCGCCGCGGCCGTCGAGGGCGTCGACCCGGCCGAGACGGTCTCGCTCGCGGACGCGCTGGACACCTTCCTGGAGTCCGGCGGGCCCGACGACGGCCTGCCGTTCTCCCCGGAGGCCACGGTCCGCTTCGCCCGCCTGGCCGCCGAACTCCGCGATCTGCGGCGCTCGCTCGCCGACCCGTTGATGGACGTGCTCCACCGGATCCTCGCCGTCACCGGCCTGGAGGTCGAGCTGTCCGCCTCGCCGCACGCCCTCGCCGCCCGCCGCCGGGAGACCTTGGGCACCTTCCTCGACATCGCCGCCGGGTTCGCCGCCAAGGAGGGCGGCGCCGCCCTCGACGGCGAGGCGACCCTGCTCGCCTTCCTCGGCTTCCTGCGCACCGCCGTCCAGTACGAGAAGGGCCTGGACAGCTCGCTCCCGGGCGGCGAGAACACCGTCAAGGTGCTCACCGCCCACAAGTCCAAGGGCCTGGAATGGGACGTGGTCGCGGCGCCCGGCCTGGTGACCAAGCAGTTCCCCAGCGAGCAGGCCCGCGAGTCCTGGATCAGCCGCGCCAAGGTCCTGCCGCACGCCCTCCGCGGCGACGCCGCGACCCTGCCCGACGTGGCGGAGTGGACCGCCCGCGGCGTCAAGGACTTCAAGGAGGCGATGCGGCACCACCAGGAGACCGAGGAGCTCCGCCTGGGCTACGTCACCTTCACCCGCCCCCGCTCCCTCCTCCTCGGCTCCGGCCACTGGTGGGGCCCCAG
The DNA here is from genome assembly GCF_042886435.1 of Streptomyces sp. NPDC058000. Taxonomy (NCBI): domain Bacteria; kingdom Bacillati; phylum Actinomycetota; class Actinomycetes; order Kitasatosporales; family Streptomycetaceae; genus Streptomyces; species Streptomyces sp. NPDC058000. The sequence continues at coordinate 24,888 of NZ_JBHVQS010000060.1, read as the reverse complement.
CCAGAAGCGTCCCCGTGGTCCGTCGGCCTTCCTGGAGGCGCTCCGCGAGCACTGCGAGGCCGGCCACGGCGAGATCGAGTTCTGGGCCGACCCGCCCGAGGAGGACGCCGAGAACCCGGCCCTCGCCGAGGCCGCCGCCGACCGGCCCTGGCCGCTGCCGCTGGACCCGACGGCCACGGCCCGCCGCCGCGCGGCCGCCGCCACCGTCCGCGACCACCTCACCCGCTACGCCCCGGACACCGCCCCGGACTCCTCGGCGCCGACCCCGGCCCCCGCGTACGACCCGGAGTGGCCGCCCCCACCGGACGACGAGGAATGGGCGGCCACCTACGAGGACGCGGAGTACCCGCCGTACCCGCCGTACGAGGACGCCGCGTACGACGCCCCGTACGACGACGCGTACCGCGACGCGTATGGCGAGGCGCCCGATGATCACGTCCTGTTCGACGGTCACACCCCGTTCGACGAGCCCGCAGGCGGGGACGACACCGCATCCCAGTCCGGAGCCGGAATCGGAGCCAGAACCGGAGCCGACGCCGACGCCCCGGCCCCGCGCCCCCGCCTCATCGCGCAGCGCTCCGCCGAGCCCGACCCGGCCACCCTCACCGGCGGCCCCGGCCCCGGCCCCGAAGGCCCCACGGGCCGGCAGTCCCCGGCGCTGATCCCCGAGGAGCGCCGCACAGTGGCGTCCTGGGACCGCGATCTGGAGGCGCTCGCCACCGAGCTGCGCAGCTCCCGCGCCCGGGTCCGCGACGTTCCGCTGCCGGCTTCGCTGACCGCCACCCAGCTGCTCCAGGTCGCCGCCGACCCGGATGGCTTCGCCCGCGAGCTGGCCCGTCCGATGCCGCGCCCGCCGCAGCCCGCGGCCCGCCGCGGCACCCGCTTCCACGCCTGGGTCCAGTCCCGTTTCGAGGAGCTGCCGCTGCCGCTGCTCGGCCCGGAGGAGCTGCCCGGCGCCGAGCCCGGCGAGGCCGCGGAGATCGCCGACGAGCAGGACCTGGCGGCCCTGAAGGAGGCGTTCGCCCGGACGCCGTACGCGCACCGGACCCCGTTCCGGGTGGAGGTCCCGTTCCGGATGACGCTCGCCGGGCGGGTGATCCGTGGCCGCATCGACGCGGTCTACAAGGAGCCCGGCCGGGACGGCGACCGCTTCGAGATCGTCGACTGGAAGACCGGCCGGAACCTCCCCTCCGGTGCCGGCGGCGCGGACCCCCTCCAGTTGGCCGTCTACCGCCTGGCCTGGGCCGAGCGGTTCGGCCTGGCCCCCTCCGAGGTCGGCACGGCGTTCCTCTTCGTCCGCACCGGAGAAGTGGTCAGACCCGCCCGCCTGCCGGGCCGGGCCGGACTCGAACGGATCCTGCTGGGCGAGACCCCCGGCCGGTATCCCCCAGAAGGCCGATAGGCTCGGGAGTATGAGCACCACCCCGGACAACGCCGTCCGCGCGTACCTCACCGGCCACCGCGACGCCTTCCTCGACGACCTCGCGGAGTGGCTGCGCATCCCCTCCGTCTCCGCCGATCCCGGCCGCGCCGCCGACGTGCGCCGCAGCGCCGACTGGCTCGCCGCCAAGCTCGCGGAGACCGGCTTCCCGGTGACCGAGGTGTGGGAGACCGAGGGACTGCCCGCGGTGTTCGCCGAGTGGCCCTCCGGGGACCCGACCGCCCCGACGGTGCTCGTCTACGGCCACCACGACGTGCAGCCCGCCGCCCGCGAGGACGGCTGGCACACCGACCCCTTCGAGCCGGTGACCGTCGACGGCCGGCTCTATGCGCGCGGCGCCGCCGACGACAAGGGCCAGGTCTTCTTCCACACCCTGGGCGTCCGCGCCCACCTCGCCGCGACCGGCCGCACCGCCCCCGCCGTCAACCTCAAGCTGCTCATCGAGGGCGAGGAGGAGTCCGGCTCCCCGAACTTCCCGGCCCTGATCACGGCGCGTGCGGACCGCCTGGCCTGCGATGCGGTGGTCGTCTCCGACACCGGAATGTGGGCCGAGGACACTCCCACCGTCTGCACCGGCATGCGCGGGCTGACGGACTGTCAGATCGATCTGCACGGTCCCGACCAGGACATCCACTCCGGCTCGTTCGGCGGCGCGGTGCCCAACCCGGCCATCGAGGCGGCCCGACTCGCCGCCGCGCTGCACGACGCCGACCGCCGGGTCGCGATCCCCGGTTTCTACGACGGCGTGGTCGAACTCACCGACCGGGAGCGGGAGCTCTTCGCCGAGCTGCCCTTCGACGAGGAGCGCTGGCTGCGCACCGCGCACTCGCACGCCACCCTCGGCGAGGCCGGCGCCACCACCCTGGAGCGCATCTGGGCCCGCCCCACCGCCGAGGTCAACGGCATCGGCGGCGGCTACCAGGGCCCCGGCGGCAAGACCATCGTCCCGGCCTCCGCCCAGCTGAAGCTCTCCTTCCGCCTGGTCGCCGGCCAGGATGCCGAGGCCGTCCAGCAGGCGGTCCGCGCCTGGGTCGCCGCCCGGCTCCCGGCCGGCATCCGCCACGAGATCACCTGGTGGGGCGCCACCCGCCCCTGCCTCACCCCGCTCGACCACCCCGCGCTCCAGTCCGTTGCCCGCGCCATGAGCCGGGCCTTCGAGACGGAGATCCGCTTCACCCGCGAGGGTGGTTCGGGTCCGGCGGCCGACCTCCAGGACGTCCTCGGCGTCCCGGTCCTCTTCCTGGGCATCTCGGTGCCCTCCGACGGCTGGCACGCGCCGAACGAGAAGGTCGAACTCGACCTGCTGATGAAGGGCGTCGAGACCGCCGCCTACCTCTGGGGCGACCTGGCGGACGCCTGGCGCCCGGCCTGACCCGCGCCCACCGCCGTACCGCTCCGCGCCCGCACGCAGCAATCACCCACGCCACAGGGGGAGTTGGAAACAGTAGTGACCATCTGGACCGACCGCACGGCCGACCGACCGATCACCTTCAGCGCGCCGAGCGGAATTGACCGCTCCGCCCACCACCGTCAGGACGAGGCATGGCTGGCGGCGGCCTGGAGCCACCCGACGACGCGGGTCTTCGTCGTGTCCGGGGGCCAGGCGCTGATCGACGACACCCCCGACGGCCGCACCGAACTGATCATGACGCCCTCCTTCGAGGCGCCGATGACCGAGGCCCACCGCTACTACCTCGGCACCGACGAGGACGGCGTCAGCTACTTCGCCCTCCAGAAGGACGCGCTGCCCGGCCGGCTGGACCAGTCCGCCCGCGCCGCCGGACTCCGCGAGGCCGGCCTGCTGCTCTCCCCCCGGGACGCCGGCCTCCTCGTCCACGCCGTGGCCCTGGAGAACTGGCAGCGGATGCACCGCTTCTGCTCCCGCTGCGGCGAGCGGACGGTCATCGCGGCGGCCGGCCACATCCGCCGCTGCCCGGCCTGCGGCGCCGAGCACTACCCGCGCACCGACCCGGCCGTGATCATGCTCGTCACCGACGACCAGGACCGCGCCCTCCTCGGCCGCCAGGTCCACTGGCCCGAGGGACGCTTCTCCACCCTCGCCGGGTTCGTCGAGCCGGGCGAGTCCATCGAGCAGTCGGTCGCCCGGGAGGTCTACGAGGAGGCCGGGGTCGTCGTCGGTGACGTGGAGTACGTCGCCAGCCAGCCCTGGCCCTTCCCCTCCAGCCTGATGCTGGGCTTCATGGCCCGCGCCACCTCCTCCGAGATCCAGGTGGACGGCGAGGAGATCGAGGAGGCCCGATGGTTCTCCCGGGACGACCTCTGCGCCGCCTTCGCCTCCGGCGAGGTCCTCCCGCCCTACGGCATCTCCATCGCGGCGCGGCTCATCGAGCGCTGGTACGGCAAGCCGCTGCCCAAGCCGTGATGTCACCGGTCCGGGCCGTGACCCCCGCGGCCGGGGCCGTCACCTTCGCAGCCGGGGCCGCGGACAGCACTGCGGCCCGGACCACGGGCAGCACTATGGCCCGGACCACGGACGACACCGTGGCCCGGGCCGTGCACAGCACGGGCCGTCGACCGGCTCCCTCACGGACCGGCCGACGGCCCCGCTTTGGCGGTGCGCCCGGCCCTCAGGCCGCGGCCACCTTCTCCTTGACCTGTGCCAGGGACGGGTTGGTCAGCGTCGTGCCGTCGGCGAAGAGCACGGTCGGCACCGTCTGGTTGCCGCCGTTGGCCTTCTCCACGAACGCCGCGGACTCCGGGTCCTGCTCGATGTTGATCTCGGTGTAGGCAATGCCCTCGCGGTCCATCTGGCCCTTCAGCCGACGGCAGTAACCGCACCAGGTCGTGCTGTACATCGTCACAGTGCCCGCCATGCGTCCCGCGCTCCTTAGCTCGGTCTTGATCGTGATCATGTGCCACGCGCGTCGCTCCGACGCCGTGGCACCGATCTCAACAACGCCCACCGGGCCCGGACCATTCCCGGCCACCCCGGACGTGTTCCCGGCCACTCGCCGGCACCCCGCCACCGTCCCCAGCCGGGGCCCACCGGTACGACCGGTCCCCATGCGGTGTGGACGGTTTTCCCGGGTGCGCCGGCGGACCTGGCAGCATGGCGGGGTGACAGCAGCAACGGACGCCACTCTCTTCCCGCAGGTTCCGGGCGGCTCTCCCCACGCGGTTCCGCCGAGCGGGGCGGACGCGGTGCTCGCAGGGCTCGACCCCGAGCAGCGAGAGGTCGCCACGGCCCTGCACGGACCGGTGTGCGTCCTGGCCGGCGCCGGCACCGGCAAGACCCGCGCGATCACCCACCGCATCGCCTACGGCGTCCAGGCCGGGATCCTGCAACCCGCCAGTGTGCTCGCGGTCACCTTCACCGCCCGTGCCGCCGGCGAGATGCGCGGCCGGCTCCGGCAGCTCGGCGCGGCCGGCGTCCAGGCCCGCACGTTCCACTCCGCGGCCCTGCGCCAGCTCCAGTTCTTCTGGCCCCGGGCGGTCGGCGGTGAGCTGCCGAGGCTGCTGGACCGCAAGGGCCCGCTGGTCGCCGAGGCCGCCGGCCGTTGCCGCCTCCGCCTCGACCGCAACGAGCTGCGCGACGTCACCGGCGAGATCGAATGGTCCAAGGTCACCCAGACGGTGCCCGCCGACTATCCGGCCGCGGTCGCCAAGGCCGGCCGCGAGGCACCCCGCGATCCCGCCGAGATCGGCCAGATATACGCCACGTACGAGCAGCTCAAACGGGACCGCGGCACCATCGACTTCGAGGATGTGCTGTTGCTCACGGTCGGCGTGCTCCAGGACCGGCACGACATCGCCGAGCAGGTCCGCACCCAGTACCAGCACTTCGTCGTCGACGAGTACCAGGACGTCAGCCCGCTCCAGCAGCGGCTGCTGGAGCTGTGGCTGGGCGACCGCGACACCCTGTGCGTGGTCGGCGACGCCAGCCAGACGATCTACAGCTTCACCGGCGCCACCCCTGACCACCTCCTCGACTTCCGCATCCGCCACCCGCACGCCACGGTCGTCAAGCTCGTCCGCGACTACCGCTCCACCCCCCAGGTCGTCCACCTCGCCAACGGCCTGCTCTCCCGGGCCCGGGGCCGCGCCGCCGAGCACCGCCTGGAGCTGGTCTCGCAGCGCGAGCCGGACGCCGAGCCGGTCTTCACCGAGTACGCCGACGAGCCCGCCGAGGCCGAGGGCACCGCCCGCCGGATCCGCGACCTGATCGCCGCCGGCGTCCCGGCCAGCGAGATCGCGGTCCTCTTCCGCATCAACGCCCAGTCCGAGGTCTACGAGCAGGCCCTCGCCGACGTCGACGTGCCGTACCAGCTGCGCGGCGCCGAGCGGTTCTTCGAGCGGCCCGAGGTGCGCGAGGCCGGCGTCAAACTGCGCGGCGCGGCCCGCTTCGGCGGCAACGACACCCTGCTCGCCGGCGCGGCCGGCCTGCCGTCCGAGGTGCGCGCGGTGCTCAGCGACATGGGCTGGACCGACCGGCCGCCGGCCGGCTCCGGCGCGGCGCGCGACCGCTGGGAGTCGCTGGCCGCCCTGGTCCGGCTCGCCGAGGACTTCGTCCGGGCCCGCCCCACCGCCACCCTCGCCGACCTCGTCGCCGAGCTGGACGAGCGGGCCGCGGCTCAGCACGCCCCCACCGTCGAGGGCGTCACCCTCGCCTCGCTGCACGCCGCCAAGGGCCTGGAGTGGGACGCGGTGTTCCTGGTCGGCCTCACCGAGGGCATGCTGCCGATCCACCACGCCCGCACCGACGAGCAGGTCGAGGAGGAGCGCCGGCTGCTCTACGTCGGCATCACCCGCGCCCGGCGCCACCTGGCGATGTCCTGGTCGCTGGCCCGCTCACCCGGCGGGCGGCCCGTGCGCAGCGCCAGCCGTTTCCTCGACGGCCTGCGGCCCGGCTCCGGCGGGGCGGCCCGCCGCCGCACGTCGGGCCTGGTCACCGGCGGCGTCGAGCGCGGCGGCAGCGCCCCGGCGGCCCCCGGCCGACCGCGCCGTACGCACCGCAGCCCGGCCCGCTGCCGGGTCTGCAACCGCACGCTGACCGACCCCGGCGAGATGAAGCTGATGCGCTGCGAGAGTTGCCCCTCGGAGCTCGACGAGGCGCTCTACGAGCGGCTGCGGGACTGGCGCGCCGAGCAGGCCGCGCAGACCCGCCAGCCCGCCTACTGCGTCTTCACCGACAAGACCCTGATGGCCATCGCCGAGGTCGTCCCGGCGACCGCCGAGGAGCTGGCCGTCATCCCCGGCGTGGGCCGCCGCAAGCTCGACCGCTTCGGCACCGACGTGCTCGCGATCTGTGCCGGCGAGGAGCCTGGTGCGGAGCCCGGTGGGGACGTCGCGGACGGGTCCGACGACGCCGCGGAAAACTCGTCGGAAAAATAGTTTGCGTGCGCGGAGCGCATCCCCATAGCCTTCGGGAGCAGCGGAAACAACGGAACTTCCGGGATCCGATGATTCCGTGCTGTACTTGAACACCCCGGATCGGGTTTTCCCGATCCCCTAGACGCCGAGAGGAGGCGAGCCCAGTGATCAGCTTCATCGAGACCAACAAAATGACCGATCTCTCGGTCGTCGCCCCCTGCGCTCTCGGCTTCTCGCTCCTGGGCACCGGTCTGTCCGGCTCCGGCCGTCCTTCCGGTACCGAGGTCGCGCGTCCCGACGCCCTCGCCGTCCTGACGGTGAGCGAGCGCTTCGTGCGACCGACCGAGGCACCCGCGGCAGCGGTAGTGAAGGAAGCGGCGAATGCCTCCGCCTTCGCGACGCCGGCCAATGGTGCCGAATCCCGGAAGTACCAGTCGCAGCATGACATGTGGGCCTACCGCGGCCACGAATCCTGGAGAGATCCAGCCTGATCGGCGATCAGGTCGGCACCTTCCAGGGCCGCGGAACCCTCACCGGGATCCGCGGTCCTTTTGTTTTGCCCAATGTGCCCGCCACCAGCCGGGCCGGAACAGACGAGGAACACACCACAGTGCAACTCCAGACGCACACCCCGTCCGCCGCCGACCTGATCCCTCCGCCCGACCCCCAGGAGAACCCCTTGTTGCCCCTCACCGAGCTCGACGACGAGATCGACCGCCTCGGCACCGCCGTACCCTGCCGCACCTACGACCCCGAGGTCTTCTTCGCGGAGTCCCCGGCCGACGTCGAGTACGCCAAGACGCTGTGCCAGACCTGTCCGGTGCGCGAGGCCTGCCTGGCCGGCGCCAAGGACCGCCGCGAGCCGTGGGGCGTCTGGGGCGGTGAGCTCTTCGTCCAGGGTGTCGTCGTGCCGCGGAAGCGTCCGCGGGGCCGTCCGCGTAAGAACCCGGTCATGGCATGAACACCGCGCGCACAGGAACGATCGACCGTCCCGTCACACGGGATCCCCAGAAGCAGGACCCCACGATGAACCCGTCTTTCACCGAGACCACCGCCCCCGCGAACTTCGGCGCGATCGAGTCGCGTCAGAACAGGAACCTCGCCATGCAACTCATGCCAGAAGCCCTGGCCAGGGCCCATGTGGAACAACGCCTGTCGGAAGCCGAGTCCGAACGCAGAGGACATCGGCTCGCCGCCGCGCGGCGGATGCAGCGGCGCGCCGAGCGCGCGTCGCAGCGTGCCCGCCGGGCGTTGGCCATGGCCGTGATGCAGTGACCGGGTACCCCCGCACCGCACACTGATCCGTCGCTACCACGGGGTCCGTCCCACAGGACGGGCCCCGTGGTGCGTTGCATCCCGTTTCACAGTTCTCGTGGGGATATCGTCGGATGGTGGACCAGAAGACGCATCAACAGGCGGAGTTGGCCTCCGACGGCACGGTGTGTGCGCGCTGCGGCGCGGTGGCCGAGGGCGCCCCGCCGACGTGGATCTGCTCGGTCGAGAACGGCGAGCGCCGGTACTTCTGCGACCGCTGCGCCCGGGACAACATCCGTGCCATCGAGGGCCGACTGGACTCCAACTGGTGGTGAGGGTCAGGCCGGGCTCTCCGCCGGGCTGCCGGCGGAGCTCCCCGTGCCCGCCTCCTCCGCGGCCGTGTCCTCTGTCTCCTCTTCTGCCGCGTCCTCTTCTGCTGTGGCCTCGTCGGCTTCGGCGGGCAGGAATCCCGGCATCCACGCCTCCAGCTCGTCACGCAGCCGCACCGTGGCCCCCAGCTGACACAGCACCCCGATGGTGCTCAACGTCACACGGTGTATCAGGAGATAGGCGGGCGGCAGATTGAGCTGCTTGCCCAACTGGTGCGCGGGGGAGCGCGGATCGCCGATCCGGGCCGCCTGCCGCCGCATCCAGCCCCGGGTGAAGGTGAACGCGTCCACCTGCGCGGGCTCGATGATCGGCAGCAGGTAATCCAGCATCGCGTCCGGATCCAGCTCGATGGACTCCTTGACGAAGCCCTCCTCGCACAACATGCGGTAGACCGCGTCCGCCTCGCCGTCCAGCGCCATCCGCAGCGAGGTGCCGATCGTCGGCGGCAGCCCGTCGGGCAGCCGGTCGACCGTGCCGAAGTCCAGTACGCCCAGCCGCCACTCGGCCACCGGCCCGTCCGGCGACTGGCCGGGCAGCAGCCGGAAGTTGCCCGGATGCGGGTCGGCGTGCAGCAGGCCCGTACGCGCCGGACCGGAGAAGAGGAAGTGCGCCAGCAACTGCCCGGCGCGGTCGCGCTCCTCCTCGGTGCCGTGGGCGATCACCTCGGACAGCGGCACCCCCTCCAGCCACTCCGTCACCAGCACCTGGTCGCTCTGGTGCACCACGGCCGGCACCACCACGTCCGAGTCGCCGGCGAACTCCGCGGCGTGCGCCCGCTGGGCCTCGGCCTCCAGGGCGTAGTCCAGCTCCTCCGAGACCCGGTCGCGCAGCTCGGTGATGAGCGGCTTGATGTCCATGCCCGGGATCAGCGGCCCGAGCAGCCGCGCAAACCGGCTGAGCTGCGTCAGGTCCGACAGCAGCGCCGGGCCCGCCCCCGGATACTGCACCTTGACGGCCACCTCGCGGCCGTCGTGCCACACCGCCCGGTGCACCTGCCCGATCGATGCTGCGGCGGCTGGTTTGTCCTCGAACTCCTCGAACAATTCCCGCCAGTCCGCGCCGAGCCGCTCGGTCAGCACGGCGTGCACGGTGCTGGTCGGCAGCGGCGGGGCCGCTTCCTGAAGCTTCGTCAGGGCCGCGCGGTAGGGACCGGCGACCTCCTCGGGCAGCGCCGACTCGAAGACGGACAGGGCCTGCCCGAACTTCATCGCACCGCCCTTCAGCTCGCCGAGCACCTTGAAGAGCTGCTCCGCGGTGCGCTGTTGGAGCTCCCGGCCGACGATCTCGGCGGACCTGCCGCCGAGCCGTTTGCCCAGGCTCCAGGTGGCGCGGCCGGCGAACCCCAGTGGCAGCGCGGCCAGCTTGGCGGTGCGGGTGACCGCCTTGCGGGGAAGATCAGACATGCGCCCCTCCAACTCACACCGTCCCCTACCGGGGTTATCCCGTCATTGTTGCGTGTCGCGGCCGAGGATCCGAGGTGTCCGCCGCGTCCCGTATCGCGGCGGCACCGCAGCCGCAGTCGGGATGCGGGGCGATCCGCACCGTCCGAACGCTCGCACACGGCAGCGGGAGCTCCATCCGCGCCCCGGTGCACGGCGGCGGCTCGCCGTCGAGGAACGTCAGCGCCTGGGCTGCGGCGAGTCCCGCGACCGCCGTCGCCAGTGCGGCGTCGCAGGCCGGCACCGCCGGCGTACCGCGCCCCGAACGCCACTGCGCGAGCAGCCGCGGCCAGGCCGGTTCCGTGTCCGTACGGCGGAGTTCGTCGCAGCCGGCGCAAGCCGAGACGCCGGGCACCACCAGCGGGCCCACCACTCCCGTGCCCTCCAGCACACCCGCGTAGAGGTGCGGGATGCCGGCGGAGAGCAGGGGGGTGGCGAGAACCGGATCGGGGGCGTAGGCACCGAGGCCGTCGCGCGGGGCGAGCACCAGGAGGGAGATGCCGGGTTCGCCGGCCTCGGTGACCGGGCCGCCGGACCGGGGCCGGCGGCTCCACGGGGAGGACTCCCGGACCAGCCGGCGCGCGGCCTCGTCCCGCCGTACGCCGATCTGACCGGCCGTGGGCCCGCCCGGAACCACGTCCCACGGCGCGACCGTGCCGCCGTCCACCACATCCACCCGGCCGATCCCCGAGGCCGCCAGCAGTGCCGCGATCTGGGCGCCCACCCGCCCCGCCCCCTTCACCTTCACCCGGACCGAGCGGCGCGCCCCCAACTGCGCGAGCGGTCCCGCCGCCTCCGGGTGCTGCCGCACGGACAGCGCGGCCAGATCCGCCCGCAGCCGCTCGACGGCCAGCCCGTCCGCCCGCACGGCGCCGTCCGCCGGCCCGTCCGTCGCCGGTGCCTCCAACAGGCCGGCTGCGCCGAGCCGCTCCACCACCCCGCGCGCCCGCTCCGGCGCGACGTCCAGCGCCGCGGCCGCGTCGACCAGTTGCGGCAGCGAGCGGGTGCCGTCGATCAGCTCGATGAAGCAACCGGTCGCGAGGTCGACCGGGCCGACCACCCGGGCATGGGCCGGCGCCACGCCGAACCGCACGGTCTCCCGGTCCCGCCAGCCGCGCCGCAGCGCGGGCTTGAGCATCGGATGCATGTCATCCGCCCCCCGTTCCCTTTCGTCCGGCCTCCAGCATGCGCCGGCCGGGCGCCGGACCCGGAAGTTATCCACAGGCAGCGGCCGAGAGTCGTACAAGCGGTGCACGCCGGGGGCGTTCAGGTGGCGAACCGTCCGTGGGTCGGGACTTCCCCCAGTGCCAGCGGGTAACGTCGGGCGCGTGCCCGCCGACCCTTCCCCGCGCGGTTCCGGGGAGACGCCCCTGCGCCGTGCCGCCGACGGCCCGCGGCGGGCCGAACCGAGCCCGCCGGCCCGCCCGGTCGAGGTGCGCCGCAGTGCCCGGCGGCGCCGGACGGTCTCCGCGTACCGCGAGGGCGACCGCACGATCGTCCTGATCCCGGCCCGGATGTCGCAGGCCGAGGAGCAGCGCTGGGTGTCGGTCATGCTGGACAAGCTCGCCGCCCAGGAGAGCAAGCGGATGCTCGGCGACGGCGACCTGGCCGAACGCGCCGAGCGGCTCTCCGGGCAGTACCTCGACGGACGAGCCCGGCCGGCATCGGTCCGTTGGGTCACCAACCAGAACACCCGCTGGGGATCGTGCACCCCCGCCGAGGGCAGCATCCGGTTGTCGCACCGCCTCCAGGGCATGCCGGAGTACGTCATCGACTACGTCCTGCTGCACGAGCTGGCGCACCTCCTCGTCCCCGGCCACGGACCGGAGTTCTGGGGGCTGCTGGAGCCCTATCCGCGCACGGAGCGGGCCCGCGGCTACCTCGAAGGCGTGGTGGCCGCCGACCGACTGCCGCATCTGCCCGCGGCCCGCCGCCGCTGATCGCGCCGGCTGTCCCCCGACGCGCCCCGCCGCCGCGGACCGTCAGTGCCAGCCGTTAGCCTGGCGTGGGTAGGGACTCAAGGCGAGAGCGGGGGAGGGGCGTTGCCCATGGCCAGGGAATTCCAGCGAGGCCACAAGGCCAGGCTGGTCGATCTGACGGCGGAACGGGACCTGTATATCGGGGTGCAGATCGCCGGCCCCGGCTTGACCTTCGACATCAGCTGCTTCGGTCTGGACGCCGACGAGCGGCTCTCCGACGACCGCTACTTCGTCTTCTTCAACCAGCCCGAAGCTCCCGAGGAAGCGGTCCGACTGCTCGGCCCGCAGGCCGGCGACACCGAGTCCTTCCGCGTCGCCCTCGACCGCCTTCCGCCGTACGTCCGGAAGCTGACCTTCACCGCCGCCCTCGACGGCGACGGGCAGATGGCGCAGATCGGCCCCGGCTGCCTCCGCATCGTGGCCGGCGGCCAAGAGGTGGCCCGGTACCCCTTCACCGGCGGCGAGTTCAGCACCGAGCGTGCCGTGATGCTCGGTGACCTCTACGTCAAGGACGTCTGGCGGTTCGCCGCGGTCGGCCAGGGTTTCGACGGCGGGCTGGAGGCGCTGCTGACGAACTTCGGCGGCGAGGTCCTGGAGGAGGACGCCGCCGGGGAGGCGCCGGCTCCGCCGGCCACCGCGCAGGGCGTGCCCGATTTCACGCTGCCGCCGCCGGTTCCGGGGCCCGCCCCGGCCTCGGTGCCGCCCGCCTCCGCCGCGCCCGTCCCGGCGCCGCCGGTGCCCGTCGCCCCCGACCCGCGCGAGCCCGCGCCGTACCACCCGCAGTCGGCTCCGCCCCCGCTGCCGCAGCCGGCCGTCGCACAGTCCCCGCAGTCCGCCGCCGCGCAGATCCACAGTGCGCCGACGGTCATTGCGCCGATGTTCCCGCCCGGCGGCCCGGTGCCGCCCCCGGGTGTCCAGGGGCCGCCCCCGCCCCCGGGAATGCCGGGGCCTCCGCCGCCCCCGCCCCCGTACGGCCAGGCGCCCGGTGGCTTCCCGGCCGGCCAGCAGCCGCCCCCGCCCCCGCCCCCGCAGTACGGTCAGCAGCCGCCACCGCCGCCCCCCTACGGTCAGCAGCCTCCGCCGCTGCCGCAGTACGGCCAACAGCCCCCGCCGCCCCCGCAGTACGGCCAGCAGCCCCCGCCGCCCGGTGGATACGGCGCGCCCCAAGGCCAGCCCGCGCCGCTCCCGCCGCCCGGCGCGTACGGTCAGCCGGGCCAGCAGCCCCCGGGAGCCCCGTACGCCCCGTATCCGGGGCAGGGCGCGCCCCTCCCCGAGGACGGCGGTACGGGCCCGTGGCACCGCCCAGAGGGCCCGGGAGCCCCCGGCGCACCGCAGGGCGACCCGTCCCGAGGCCGCTGACCGGTGCGGCTGCGGCCGACCGCCGTGCCGCCCCGCTGTACACATGCGTCCGGCGCCCGCCCCGAGGAGGGGCGGGCGCCGGACGTGATGATGCGTCAGGAATTCGTGGACAGCAGCGCCCGGGTGTCCGCCACCAGGCGCACCACCGACGCGTCGGCGACCGCGGGCACCTCGTCGTAGCGGAACCACCGCAGGTCCAGTGACTCGTCGCTGATCGCCGCCACCGCGTTCGCGGGCGCCAACGCGGCGTACTGCACGTCCAGATGCACCGCGCAGGGCGTCCGGTGCCGGTCCAGCCGCACCGGTGCGGACCCCAGCAGCGTCAGCCCGTGCGCGATCCCGGACTCCTCACGCGCCTCGCGCAGCGCCGCATCGGCCAACGAGGCGTCCTCGGGCTCGCAGTGGCCACCCATCTGAAGCCACATCTCCAGCTTGCGGTGCAGGGTGAGCAGCACCCGCCCGCCGGCCGGGTCGATCACCAGCGCACTGGCCGTGATGTGCCCGTCCTTGCACGGCTTCCACATACCGTCCTGATGGGCCACGAGGTGGTCCAGATAGGCCAGCCGCAGCCGCTCCTGATCAGCCGACGGCGCGGGCCATTCCTTGAGCACCCGCGCCGCTTCCGCATGCAGACTCACTTGGTGCCGTCGCCCTTGCCCTCGCCCTTGCCCTCGTCCTCGGGGCCGCGCGGGTCGCCCTCGGCCGGGCCGTCCCCGGAGCCCTCGGCGGTGCCGTCCTCGGCCCGCTTGGTCAGGTCCGGGCCGCTACCGCTCGCCGCCTCGCCCAGCATCTTGTCGAGTTCGGAGAAGTCCGCGTGCTCGTGGTGCACGAAGCCGTCCGGGTCGTCCAGGTCGGCCGCCGTCGGCAGCATGTCCGGGTGTTCCCACAGGCCGTCGCGGCCGTCCAGGCCCCGCGCGTCCGTCAGGGAGGCCCACAGCCGCGAGGCGTCCCGCAGGCGCCGCGGACGCAGCTGGAGCCCGATCAGCGTGGAGAACGTCTGCTCGGCCGGACCGCCGGTGGCCCGGCGCCGCCGCAGCGTCTCGCGGAGCTTGTCCGCGGACGGCAGGTGCGGTTTGGCGGCGGCGTGCACAACCGCGTCCACCCAGCCCTCGACGAGCGCCAGCGCGGTCTCCAGGCGGGCCAGCGCGGCCTTCTGCTCCGGGGTGTCCTCGGGCTGGAACATGCCCCCTTGCAGGGCGTTCTGTAGCTCCTCGGGGTGCTGCGGGTCGATCTGGCCGACCACGTCCTCCAGCTTGGAGGTATCGACCTTGATGCCGCGGGCGTAGCCCTCGACGGCACCGAACAGGTGCGAGCGCAGCCACGGCACATGGGCGAAGAGCCGCTGGTGGGCGGCCTCGCGCAGGGCCAGATAGAGCCGCACCTCCTCCTCCGGGACGCCCAGTCCGTCGCCGAACGCCTTGACGTTCGCCGGCAGCAGCGCGGCCTTCCCGGCCGGGCCCAGCGGCAGCCCGACGTCGGTCGAACCGACGACCTCGGAGGCCAGCACGCCCAGCGCCTGCCCGATCTGGGTGCCGAACATCGCGCCGCCCATGGAGCGCATCATCCCGAGCAGCGGGCCCGCCATGGCCTGCATCTCCTCGGGCAGCACATCACCCATCGCCGCCCCGACCCGCTCGGCGAGCGGGTCGACCAGGTCCTTCCACACCGGCAGGGTCTCCTCGACCCACTCGGCGCGGCTCCAGGCCACCACGGTGCCGGCACCCGACGGGAGCGACGTCACCCCGTCCAGCCACAGGTCCGCGAGCCGTACGGCGTCCTGGACCGCACTCCGCTCACCGGAGGAGACGCTGGCGTCCTTGCTGCCGTCCTCGGCGCCCTGCGCGACGGTCTGCCGCGCAATGTCCTTGGCCATCTCCCAGTTCACCGGGCCGCCCTCGTAGGAGAGCATCTGGCCGAGTCGCTGGAAGGCGGCGCCGAGGTCACCAGGGTTCATCTGGCCGCCGGGTCCCCCCATGCCGCCGAAGAGCGCCGCGAACGGATTGTCCGCGTCGCCGCTCCCGCCGCCGAACCCGAAGGGGTTCGCGGGGCCCTGGCTACCTCCCTGGCCGCCCTTCTGCTTGCCGTTGTCGCCGTCCTCCGGCTCCTCCGGCGGAAGGCCGAATCCAAATGGGGTGTCACTCACGGGTTTCCTCGGCTCGTAGGGCCGCCGGCCCTACGCCGACGGCGGCTGCCCGACATCACCTCCAGCGTAGACACTCGCCCCGCCCTGGGGCTCGGTGCTTCGCTGTCCCGGTGGCTGCGGCAGGATGGATGCCACCTGGTACGGACGCGTCCGGCGCGCCCGTACTGAAGACAACCGCTGGAGACGCCCGGTGAGTTCCCCAGATCCGACCGTTCGCGCAGCGCGAAACGCTGCCGCCACAGCCGAACAGGCAGACCGCACCCCGGTCGACGCCGACCGGCCGCTGCGCCGCCCCGTCGTCGCCGTCACCGGAGCCGCCTCCGGGGTCGGCGCGCTGCTCACCCGTGCCCTGGTCGCGTCCGACGAGGTCAAGCAGGTGGTGGCCATCGACGAACGGCCCGGCGACGTCCCCGAGGCGCAGTGGCACGTGCTGGACGTCCGTGACCCCGCCATCGCCGACAAACTTCGCGGAACGGACGTCGTCGTCCATCTCGCCCTCGATCTCGACCTGGAGACCGACGCCACGGCCCGCACCGCCTACAACGTGCGCGGCACCCAGACCGTGCTGACCGCCGCCGCGGCCGCCGGCGTCCACCGGGTGGTGCTGTGCACCTCCGCCATGGTCTACGGGGCGCTGCCCGACAACGACGTCCCGCTCGCCGAGGACGCCGAACTGCGGGCCACGGCGGACGCAACCGGGGTCGGCGACCTCCTGGAGATCGAGCACCTGGCGCGCCGCGCCCCGCGCGCCCACCCGGGCCTGAACGTCACCGTGCTGCGCCCCGCCGTCCTGGTCGGCGGCACCGACACCGCGCTGACCCGCTACTTCGAGTCGCCGCGCCTCCTGGTCGTCGCCGGGTCCCGCCCGGCCTGGCAGTTCTGCCACGTGGAGGACCTGGTCAGCGCCCTGGAGCACGCCGCCCTGGAGAAGGTCGAGGGCGAGCTGGCGGTGGGCTGCGACGGCTGGCTGGAGCAGGAGGAGGTCGAGGAGCTCTCCGGCATCCGGCGCATGGAGCTGCCGTCCTCAGTGGCGCTGGGCGCCGCCGCCCGGCTGCACCGGATCGGCCTGACGCCGTCGCCCGCCGGGGACCTCGCCTACACCATGCACCCCTGGGTGGTCAGCGGCAGTCGACTGCATGACGCGGGCTGGCGGCCCCGGTGGACCAACGAGGAGGTCCTCGCCGAACTGCTGGAGGAGGTCGCCGGACGGCACACGGTCGCCGGCCGCCGGCTCGGCCGCAAGGACGCCACCGCCGCCGGCGCGGCCGGTGCCACCGTCGCCCTCCTGGGTACCGCGGCCCTGGTCCGCCGCGCCCGCAAGGCCCGCCGCCGCATCTGACGCCACCGGGGCCGCCGACCGCCGACCGTCCCGTAGGCCGGTGGGGTCGGCGCACCAGGGCCGTGGACTGTACGAGCCTCCATACCGGGCCCCTGCCGCCCGGTGGAAACGGCCATTCCCCGAGGCGTACCCGGTACGGCACGATGGGACCATGTCTGGTACGCACACCCGCCCGTCCACCGGCCGAGACCACCCTGGTGAGCAGGGCACCGCGGACCCCATCCGGCTCCTGGAGATCCGCGACGACGCGCTGTCCGTGGACGAGGTCTTCGCGGCCGTCGGGGACCAGGCGGCGGGCGGCACCGCACTCTTCGTCGGCACCGTCCGCTCGCACGACGGCGGCTCGGACGTCGACGGACTGGGCTACTCCGCACACCCGACCGCCGGGGAGGAGCTGCGCCGGGTAGCCGAGAAGGTCGTCGCCGACTATCCGGTCCGCGCGCTGGCCGCCGTCCACCGGGTGGGCGATCTGGCCATCGGCGATCTGGCCGTGGTCGTCGCGGTCTCCTGCCCCCACCGCGCCGAGGCGTTCGCCGCCTGCCGCAAGCTGATCGACGACCTCAAGCACGAGGTCCCCATCTGGAAGCACCAGACGTTCTCGGACGGGACAGAGGAGTGGGTGGGCGCGTAGCCGTCCCCTTCTGAGGCTGAACCGGTATCCCGAGTTCCGGTTGCGTAACCGGCTCCCCGGCACCAGCGTTGACCTGGCAGATGGTTAATCTGCTTATTTGTCGATCGCGGGCGCGCAAGGGGTAGGGAGGTCGCCATGGGAGCGCTCCTCTGGCTGCTGATTCCGGTGCTGGCCGGGCTGATCGCTGCACTGTGGAGCAGCTGGGCCATGCGCAACCGCCGGACCGGGGACGTCGCCGAGCTGGCGGGCTATGCCCGGTTCCGCGCCGCGATGGAGAAGGAGCACGCCGCTCCCGCCTCCGCCACGACCGCCCCCGAGCACGCCTCGGAACCGGCCTGACGCCTCCGGTGCCCCGTCCGGACGGCCCCGCGGGCCGGTTGTCATACCCGTCCCGTACTGTCGTTCCATGCCACGCCGCACCGCGACGCTGCTCGCCTCGACCCTGATGCTGATCGCGCTGCTCTGTGCCGGGGTGCTGATTCCCGTTCCGTATGCCGAGATGTCGCCGGGGCCGACGGTCAACACCCTCGGTGATCACAACGGTGAGCCGGTGCTCCAGATCTCCGGCCGGAAGACCTATCCGACGACCGGCAACCTCAACATGACCACGGTCCGGGTCACCGGGCCGGACTACAACATGAACCTCTTCGAGGCGGTCTACGGCTGGCTGGACCCGAGCAGTGCGGTGGTGCCGCACAAGACGCTCTACCCGGAGGGCCAGACGGCCGAGCAGGCCGATCAGCAGAACGCCGAGGAGTTCACCCAGTCCCAGGAGAGCGCCAAGACCGCCGCGCTCCAGCAGCTGCACATCCCGGTCGCCAGTCAGACCGTCGTGGGAGCCGTCGTCAAGGACAAGCCGGCCGACGGGCTGCTGCACGCCGGCGACGTGATCAAGGCGGTGGACGGCAAGAACGTCCAGCAGACCGGCGACGTCGCCAAGTTCGTCACCCGGCACAAGCCGGGCGAGAAGGTGGTCTTCACCGTCATCCCCGCCAAGGAGGCGGCCGCGGCGGAGAAGCAGGGCAAGCGGCCGGAGGGCCCCGGCAAGCAGATCCCGATCACCACTGCGGCGGACAGCGGCCGTGCGGTGGTGGGCATCCAGGCCCAGGTGGACCACATCTTCCCGTTCCCCATCGACGTGAAGCTCGCTGATGTCGGTGGCCCGAGCGCCGGCCTGATGTTCGCGCTCGGCATCGTCGACAAGCTCACTCCCGGTGGGAATCTGACCGGCGGCAAGTTCGTCGCCGGCACGGGCACCATCGACGACCAGGGCAAGGTCGGCCCGATCGGCGGCATCTCGATGAAGACGATCGGTGCGCGGGACAAGGGCGCGGAGTTCTTCCTGACGCCCAAGGAGAACTGCGCGGCCGCCGCGAAGGACACCCCCAGCGGGCTCCGCCTGGTCAAGGTCGGCACCATAGGAGACGCGGTGCAGGCGCTGGAGAAGATCCGCAAGAACGACACCGCCGGCCTGCCGAGCTGTAGCCCAGCAGGCCGGTAGCGGGGGTTGACCGGCGGGCCGTCCGGCCCGCCGCGGCTATTCCTCGAAGGTCGCCGCCAGTGCGTCCGCGAGGCCGGGGACGAGCGCCTTGCCGGTCAGCACCTCGGAGGTGGAGTCCTTCTCGCGCAGCCGCAGCGCCGATTCGCGGGCGCCGTCCCGGAGGACGGCCACCGTCATCCGCACCTCCTGGCGCTCGGGGTGCTCGGCGACCCACTTGGCGAGTTGCTTCTCGGTCATGCCCGCCGGCTCGGCCTTCTCGGCGGACGGCGGGAGCATCAGGCGCTCCACGGTCAACGCACAGCCGACGACGGCGTCCGGCCAGGCGATGGTGGCGAGGAACTCGTCCAGCGGTGTGCCGGCCGGGATCTCGTCCTGCTCGATGGGGGTCAGGGAAGTGTCGGCGGACTCGTCGATGCCCAGTTGGGCGGCGAGCGAGGGCTCCTGCGTACGGAGCTTGGCGGTGTCGACGAGGGCGAACAGACGGGCGGGCTGATCCCAGCCGAGTCCGGCGGTGTACTCGTCGATTTCGAGTACCGCGCGGGTCAGCGGGTCGGCGGCCAGGGGGGTGCCGTCAACGGGGAGGTTGGTCATGCCCAACATCGTGCCTTGTGAACCCCGGAAATCGGGAACCGAGTAAAGCCGTCGTAAGTTGCATCACTGGGTCCTACTATCGCCGGGCCTGCCCCACACGACAGCGAACTTCGAGGTGCGCACCTTGGCTTTCCAGATGCCGGACCGCGGCGGAGGCCCCACCGGGCCACGGATCAGAGTCGGCCGACCGTCGCGACGGCTGCGGACCCTGCTCATGACGTTGGGCGTGCTGGCCGTATTGGCCATGCTCTTCGTGATGTTCTCGGGATTCTGGACCGACTGGCTCTGGTACCGGTCGGTCCACTTCTCCTCGGTCTTCACCACCACCCTGTGGACCAAGATCGGTCTGTTCTTCGCCTTCGGCGTCGTGATGGCGGTCGCCGTCGGCGTCAACATCTGGCTGGCGCACCGGCTGCGGCCGCCGCTCAGCGCGATGTCCACGGAGCAGCAGAGCCTGGACCGCTACCGCATGGGCGTCGCCCCGTTCAAGAAGTGGGCGCTGGTCGCGGTCACCGCGGTGATCGGGCTGATCGCCGGGGCCTCCGCCTCCGGTGAGTGGAGCACGTGGCTCCAGTGGGTCAACGGTGTCCCGTTCGGCACGACGGACCCGCAGTTCCACAAGGACGTCTCGTTCTACGCCTTCGATCTGCCCTGGTACCGCTTCCTGTTGAGCTTCGGCTTCGCCTGTGCGGTGCTGTCCCTGGTGGCCGCCGCGCTCACCCACTACCTCTATGGCGGGCTGCGGCTGACCAGCCCCGGTTCGCGGGCGACCGCCGCCGCCACCGGCCATCTCTCGGTGCTGCTGGGCATCTTCGTCTCCCTGAAGGCGATCGCCTACTGGCTCGACCGGTACGGCCTGGCGGTGAAGTCCAGCGGCCTGAAGTCGGCCGACAACTGGACCGGTCTGCGCTACGTCGACGCCAACGCCTATCTTCCGGCGAAGACGATCCTGTTCTTCATCGCGGCGATCTGTGCGGTCCTGTTCTTCGCCACCCTCTGGCGGCGCACCTGGCAGCTGCCGGTGATCGGGTTCGGCCTGATGGTGCTCTCCGCCGTCCTGATCGGCGGGCTGTACCCGGCGATCGTCCAGAAGTTCCAGGTCCAGCCGAACGAGCAGGCCAAGGAAGCGCCGTACATCAAGCAGAACATCAAGGCGACCCGGGACGCGTACGACATCCAGGACTCCAAGGAGACGCCCTACAAGGGCAACAACAAGCCGGCCACCAAGGAGGACGGCCAGCGGCTCCGGGACGAGGCGGACACCACCGCCAGCATGCGCCTGCTCGACCCGAACGTGGTCTCGCCGGCCTTCCAGCAACAGCAGCAGGTGCGGTCCTACTACCAGTTCCCGTCCACCCTGGACGTCGACCGGTACAAGGACAAGGACGGCAAGGAGCAGGACACCGTCATCGGCCTGCGCGAGCTGAACATCGCCGGCATCCCCGAGCGCAACTGGATCAACGACCACTTCAAGTACACCCACGGCTACGGCGCGGTCACCGCCAAGGGGACCGAGACCGCCGACGGCGGCGGCCCGCAGTACACCGAGTCGGACCTGCCGTCCAAGGGCCAGCTCCCGCCGCACGAACAGCGCGTCTACTACGGCGAGAAGACCACCCAGTACTCCATCGTGGGTGGGCCGCAGCAGGAGCTGGACTACTCCGACGACAGCGGTGAGAAGAGCTACCGCTACCAGGGCAAGAGCGGGGTCAGCCTCGCCAACCCGATCAACCGCGCCGCGTACGCGGTGGCGTTCGGGGAGCCGCAGATCCTGTACTCCGGCGCCATCGGTGACGGCTCGCGGATCCTGTACAACCGCACGCCCAAGGAGCGCGTCGAGTCCGTCGCCCCCTGGCTGACCATCGACGGAGACGCCTACCCGGCGGTGATCGACGGCCGGATCCAGTGGATCGTGGACGCGTACACCACCAGCAACGGCTACCCGTACGCCTCGCGCACCACCCTCGGGGACAGCACCGCCGACTCGCTCACCGACGGCCAGCGGGCGGTGGTGGCCCAGCAGAACCAGGTCAACTACATCCGCAACTCCGTCAAGGCGACGGTCGACGCGTACGACGGCACGGTCAAGCTCTACCAGTGGGACACCAAGGACCCGGTCCTCAAGACCTGGATGAAGGCGTTCCCCGGCACGGTCGAGAAGAAGAGCGCCATCAGCCCGGACCTGCAGGCCCACCTGCGGTACCCGCAGGACCTCTTCAAGGTGCAGCGCCAGCTGCTGACCACGTACCACGTCACCGACCCGGGCACCTTCTACACCGGTTCGGAGCGCTGGCAGATCCCCAGCGACCCGACCACCAAGTCGGGCAACGCGGTGCCGCCGTACTACCTGAGCATGAAGATGCCCGACCAGAAGGAACAGGCGTTCTCGCTGACGACGACCTTCACGCCCAACAAGAAGGACAACCTGGGCGCCTTCATGGCGGTCGACGCCGATGCGACGAGCTCCGACTACGGCAAGATCAGACTGTTGAAGCTGCCCGCGCAGACACCGGTGCCGGGCCCGCAGCTGGCCCAGTCGAAGTTCAACTCCGACCCGACGATCGCCAATGAGCTGAACATCCTCAAGAAGTTCGGCGACTCGGAGATCGAGTACGGCAACCTGCTGACCGTCCCCCTGGACGGCGGGCTGCTCTACGTCGAACCGGTCTACCTGCGCGGCGCCAACACCAACTACCCGCTCCTGAAGAAGGTGTTGGTGAGCTACGGCGACAGCAAGCCCGTCCTGGAGAACAGCCTCAAGGACGCGCTCGACGTCGTCTTCGGCAAGAAGGCGCCGAGCGCGGGCTCGGAGACCCCGCCCGGCGGCGGCCAGACCGGCGAGCAGCCGCCGCCGTCCGGCCAGAACGTGCAGCAGGCCCTGACGGACGCCGAGAAGGCGTACGACGACGGCGAGAAGGCACGGGTGGCCGGCGACTGGGGCGCGTACGGCGAGGCCCAGAAGAAGCTGAAGGCCGCGCTGGACCGGGCGGCCAAGGCGTCCGAGAAGGGCGCCAAGTCCGGCAGTTGAGCCGCTGCCACGGACCGAGGTCCGGTGGCCGTCGGTGCGAACCGGCGGCCACCGGGAACTGTGTGTCAATAGTGGCCCCCGTGACGTGATAGGTTGAAGTCACAACGGCGCGGGGTGGAGCAGCTCGGTAGCTCGCTGGGCTCATAACCCAGAGGTCGCAGGTTCAAATCCTGTCCCCGCTACTGAAAGACCAAGGCCCGGATTCCTTGAGAATCCGGGCCTTTGTCATGCGTTCGGGTCAAAGCTCGTCCGGGGCGGGTCGGACAACCCATGGGGGAAAGTCGTGTGCTTGAGTTTGGGATGTCGCCGTGTCGGGAAGTCGACAAACCGCTGAAGTGACCTCACCGGCTGCGGTATACCAGGTGTACGCGGGTTACAGGTGATGCGACGATGGTTCTTATGGGGGACAAGGCAAGGTTGTTGGAGACGGACCGGTTTGTGCAGGCGCCCGATGAGGGGCGCGATTCCGAGATGGCGATGGACGCGATGGAGGCCGACGGCACGGCCGAGGCGTCCGACGCGGTGACCGAGTCCGGGTACCGCCGCGCCGCCGAGGCGGGCGACACCGCCGCCATGAGCGCACTGGGTGCGATGCTGCTGCGCCGCGCCGACCTCGATGGAGCCGAGTCGTACCTCCGCTCCGCAGCCGCCGCCGGGGACCGGGCCGCGGCCAACAACCTCGGCGTCCTCCTCCACCAGCGGGGCTACGCCGACGAGGCCGCCGGCTGGTGGCGGATCGCCGCCGTCGCCGGATCCGCTGCCGCGGCGCACGCCCTGGGGCGCCACTACCGCGAGCGCGGTGACGAACCGGCCGCCGAGTACTGGCTGCGCCAGTCCGCCGAGTCCGGCCACTACCTGGGCGCGTACGCCCTCGCCGACCTCCTGGAGCACCGCGGGGACATCGGCGCCGAGCGCTGGTTCCGGGCCGCCGCCGAGCGCGGCCACCGCGAGGCCGCCTACCGGCTCGCCCGGGTCATCGAGGACGGCCGCGACGCCGACCGCCGGACGGTGCCTGCCTACGGGGAGTTGACCCAGCAGGCCGAGGCCGAGCAGTGGTACCGGCAGGCCGCCGCCCGCGGCCACCGGCGGGCCGCGCTGCAACTCGGCGCGCTGCTGGAGGAGCGCGGCGACATCCAGGAGGCCGGCCGCTGGTACCTCTCCGCGGCCAAGGACGGCGAGGCCCGCGCAGCCTGCGCACTGGGCTTCCTGCTGCGTGACGCCGGGGACGAGGAGAGCGCCGCGGAGTGGTGGCGGCGGGCGGCCCAGGACGGCGACGGAAACGCCGCCAACGCCCTGGGCGCGCTCCACGCCGACCGCGGTGAACTCCAGACCGCCGAGCGCTGGTACCGCGCCGCGCTGGACGCCGGGGACGTCAACGGCGCCTACAACCTCGGCCTGCTCTGCGCCGAGCAGGGTCGCCCCGGCCGGGGCGAGCAGTGGTACCGCCGCGCCGCCTACGCCGGCCACCGCGAGGCCGCCAACGCGCTGGCCATCCTGCTGCTCCAGCGCGGCGACGCCTCCGGGGCCGAGCCGTGGTTCTCCAAGGCGGCCGAAGCCGGCAGCGTGGACGCCGCGTTCAACCTCGGCATCCTGTTCGCCGGGCGCGGCGAGGAACGGCTGGCGCGCTCCTGGTACGAGCGGGCGGCGGCCGCCGGGCACACCGAGGCGGCGCTCCAGGTCGCCATAGCGCAGCTGCGCGACGGCGACCTCCCGGACGCGGAGCGGAACCTGCGCTGCGCGGCCGGCGGCGGCAGTGCCGAGGCGGCCTTCCGGCTCGCCGACCTCCTCGACCGCCGGTCCGTGGAAGCGGACGACGAGCGGTCCGGGGAAGACGAGAGCCGGCAGTGGTACGAGCGGGCCGCACGGCAGGGTCACCGCCGCGCCCAGGTCCGGGTTGGCATGTTCGCGGCGGCTCGCGGGGACGCCGTCGAGGCGGCGGCCTGGTACCGCGAGGCGGCCGAGGCCGGTAGCCGCAACGGCGCCTTCAACCTCGGGCTGCTGCTGGCCCGCGAGGGCAGCCTCCCCGAGGCCGCCCTGTGGTGGCAGCGCGCCGCCGAGAGCGGGCACGGCCGGGCGGCGCTGCGGTTGGCGCTGATCGCCGCCCGTCGTGGGGCGCTCGGGGAGGCCCAGCGCTGGTGCGCGCGGGCCGTGGATCTCGGGCCGCCGGAGGTGGCGGAGCGGGCGGCCCGGCTGCGGACGGCGCTCCAGGAGGAGCTGAGCGCCTGACGCCGGCGGGCGAGGCCGGTGACTCCGGTGCCCAGGGCGCGGTCGATCGGGCCGGGTCCTGGGCCCTGTTCCCGGGCGGGGCGGAGGGAATTTGCGCTGGTCGTCGGGGGTGGGTTACAGTAAACCCACAACGGCGCGGGGTGGAGCAGCTCGGTAGCTCGCTGGGCTCATAACCCAGAGGTCGCAGGTTCAAATCCTGTCCCCGCTACTTAAGTCGAAGGCCCGGATCCTCAAGC
>NZ_JBHVQS010000059.1:0-55034 GCF_042886435.1 Streptomyces sp. NPDC058000 | reverse complement strand
GGGGGTGTTTGTTTTTTTTTTTTTTTTTCCGCGGGGGGGGGGGGGGGGGGGGGGGGGGGGGGGGGGGGGGGGGGGGGGGGGGGCCCCCCCCCCCCCCACACCACCCGCGCGACCGCCCGCCACTCACCCCGGCCAGACGATCGCCTGGACCTCGCTGTACGCGTGCAGCGCGTACGAACCGACGTCGCGCCCCACCCCGCTGCGCTTGAAGCCGCCGAACGGCGCCTCCATGTTCCGCCCGACCGTGTTGACGCCGACCCCGCCGGCCCGCAGTCGCCCCGCCACCCGGAAGGCCCGGGCCACGTCACCGGACCAGACGTAGTCCAGCAGCCCGTAGTCGCTGTCGTTGGCCAGCTCGATGCCCTCCTCCTCGTCGTCGAAGGGGACCACCGTCACCACCGGCCCGAAGATCTCCTCGCGGACCGCCCGCATCCCGGGGGTGCAGTCCGCGAAGAGCGTCGGCGCCACGTAGAAGCCGCGCGCCGGCGCCGGACGCTCGCCCCCGGTGACCAGGCGGGCGCCCTCCTTCACCGCCAGTGCGGTGTACGCCTCGATGCGGTCCCGGTGCGCGGCCGAGATCACCGGGCCGACCACCGTGCCCGGCTCCCGCGGATCGCCGACGGTCAGCTGCTCCGCGTACCGCGCCAACCCCGCCACCAGCCGCTCGTAGATCCCGCGCTGGGCCAGTACCCGGGTCGGCGCGGTGCAGATCTGGCCGCTGTAGAAGGAGAAGGTGGTGCCGATCCCGGACACCGCCGAGGCCAGGTCGGCGTCGTCGAAGACCAGCGCCGCGCCCTTGCCGCCCAGCTCCATCAGCTGCCGCTTCATCCCGCGGCCGCACTCCTCGGCGATCCGCTGGCCGACCGCGGTGGAGCCGGTGAAGCTGACCATGTCCACACCCGCGGCCGCCACCGCCGCCTCGCCGACCTCCGGCCGCGCCCCGCTGACGACGTTGACCACCCCCGGCGGGACGCCGGCCTCCGACAGCGCCTCGGCCATCCGGTACACCGACAGCGGGTCCTGCGGGGCCGGCTTGACCACCACCGTGTTGCCCATCGCCAGCGCCGGCGCGACCTTCCCCGCCGGATTGGCCCACGGGTTGTTGTACGAGGTGATGCAGGTGACCACGCCCACCGGTCGGCGCACCGCGACCGCCCCGAAGACGCCCCCGCCGCCCATCGGCCCGGCCGCGTTGATCTGCGGCGGTATCGCGGTCTCCACCGGTTCCAGGGCCCCGCGGGCGTACCGCTCGAACCGGGCCGCGGACACCCCGACCTGGAGGGCCCGCGCCGTCCCGGTCGTCGCGCCGCTCTCCGCCTGCGCCAGCTCCGCGTAGCCGGCGGCCTCCCGGCGGATCACCCGCGCCGCCCGGTCCAGGACGGCCGCGCGCTCCTCGGGGGCGGTCCGCGACCAGCCGTCGAAGGCGTCCCGGGCCGCGTCCACGGCCGCCGCCACCTGCGCCCGGCTGGCCTCCGGGGCGGCCCCGACGGCCTCCTCGGTCGCCGGGTTGATCACGTCGTAGTGGCCGCCCTCGGGCGCCACCCACTCCCCGCCGATGAACAGCCGCTGCCCGTCCGCGCCGGCCGCGCGTCCGCCCGTGCTCACCTGGTGCTCACCGTCCTCGTGTCCCGCCCGGACCGCAGTACGGCCCCGGGCACCGCGCCGGTGACCGTGTCGTCCCGGATCGTCTCCACCCCGTTGACCCGCACGCTGACCACGCCGATCGCCCGGGAGTCCAGCCGCGGGCTGTCCCCCGGCAGGTCGTGCACCAGCGTCGCGGCCCCGGCGTCGATCCGCTCGGGGTCGAAGAGCACCAGATCGGCGTGGTAGCCCTCGGCGATCCGGCCCCGTTCGCGCAGCCCGAACAGTTGCGCCGGGTCGTCGGTCAGCATCCGCACCGCCTGCTCCAGCCCGACCAGCTTCCGCCCGCGCAGGCAGTCGCCGAGGAAGCGGGTGGTGTACGGGGCGCCGCACATCCGGTCCAGGTGAGCACCGGCGTCCGAACCGCCCAGCAGGACGTCCTCGTGCTGCCAGGTCTGTTGCCGCAGCGCCCAGCTGTCCGGGTCGTTGTCGGTCGGCATCGGCCAGAGCACCGTGCGCAGTGCGTCGTCGGCGCAGATCTCGACCAGGCAGTGGAAGGGGTCCTGTCCGCGTTCGGCGGCGATGTCGCGCACCACCCGCCCGGACAGTCCCGCGTTGGCCGGCGTGTAGGTGTCCCCGATCACGTACCGCGCGAAGTCGGTCAGTCGCCGGAACACCCCGGCTTCCTCGCTGTGCGCCCGGCGCAGCATCTCGGCCCGGACGTCGGCGTCGCGCAGCCGGGCGATCCGCTCGGGCACCGGGAGGCCGAGGACGTCGCCCCAGCCCGGGATGAGGTTGAGGGCGCAGAAGGTGCCCAGTGACATGTTCATCGGGGTGAGGATCGGCATGGTCAGGGCCACGATCCGGCCGCCGGCCCTGCGGGCCCGTTCGCTGGCGACGAGTTGCCGGGGCACCCGTTCGGGGACGGCGGCGTCGATGGTCAGCACGTTCCAGTTCAGTGGGCGTCCGGCCGCCGCCGACATCTCCACCAGCAGATCGATCTCGTCGTCGTCGAACCGGTCCAGGCAGCCGGCGACGATGGCCTCCAGCTGGGTGCCCTCGTGCTCGCCCACCGCCCGGGACAGCGCGAGCAGTTCGCCGGGGCGGGCGTGCCGGGAGGCGACCGGTTTGCCGTCGCCGTCGGAGTGGGTGGACGACTGGGTGGTGGACAGCCCCCACGCCCCGGCGGCCATCGCGTCGTGGAAGAGCTCGACCATCGCGTCGAGTTGGGCGGTGGTGGGCTGTCCGCCGATCGCGTCCGGGCCCATCACGTGGCGGCGTAGCGCGCAGTGCCCCACCATGAAGCCGGCGTTGACCGCGATCCGCCCCTCCAGCGCGTCGAGGTACTCGCCGAACGTGTGCCAGTTCCAGGGCGCGCCCTCTTCCAGCGCGACCAGCGACATCCCCTCGACCTTGCTCATCATCCGCCGGGTGTAGTCGGCGTCCTCGGGCCGGTCGGGGTGGAGCGGGGCGAGGGTGAAGCCGCAGTTGCCGCCGGCGACGGTGGTCACGCCGTGGTTGAGGGACGGGGTGGCGTACGGGTCCCAGAACAGTTGGGCGTCGTAGTGCGTGTGCGGGTCGATGAAGCCGGGGGCGAGGACCAGTCCCCGCGCGTCCTCGCTCGTCCGGGCCTCCTCGGCGACGGTGCCGGGCTCGGCGATCACGGCGATCCGCCCGTCCCGGATGCCGACGTCGGCCGCGAAGGCCGGCGCGCCCGTGCCGTCCACGACGGTCGCGGCCTGGATGAGGTGGTCGAGCATGGCGTGCGTCCTTTCTCGGGTGCGGGGCGAATGCGGGGCGCGGGCGGGGCGGGCGGGGTGCCGCGCGGCGGCGGGGCGGGCCCGGGCGTGGGGGCACGGCGGAACCAGCAGGACCGCCGCGCCACGGCCGGGGCCCGGGGACGCCCGGTTCGGCCGGCCGTTCCCGCTCGGCCGGCCGTCCCCGTTCAGCCGGCCGTTCCCGCTCAGCCGGCCGTCCCCGCGGCCCGCCGGAAGCGGGTGGTCCGGTGCACCGGATCGGTGTCGATCTTCGGGATGACGTGCTCGCCGATCAGTTTGATGGTGTTCATGGTGTCCTCGGCGGACACTCCGATCGGCAGTCCGAAGGAGAGCTGGTCGGCGCCGGCCTGCTCCCAGCGCTTGCACTGCCGCAGCACCTCGTCGGGGTCGCCGCAGATCATCAGTTCCTCGGCGATCAGCAGCTCGATGATCTCCTCGGTGTAGTCCGGGAGCAGTTCGGGCCACTGGGGGATGCCCTCCGGCCGCGGGAAGGTGTCGTGGTAGCGGAAGAGCAGCGACTGGAGGTAGTTGAGCCCGCCGCCGACCGCGATCTGCACGGCCTTCTCGTGCGTCTCCGCACAGATGGCGGTCGACGTCACCATCACGTTGTCGTTGACGAAGTCCCCGACCGGCTCGGCGTCCTTGACCGCGTTCTTGTACGAGTCGACGACCCACTCCATGTCGGCGACCTTCTGCACGCTGAAGCCGAGGACGCCCAGCCCCTTCTTCCCGGCCATCGCGTACGAGGACGGCGATCCGGCCGCGTACCACATCGCCGGGTGCGATGGCCCGTACGGCTTGGGCAGGATCTTGCGGGGCGGCAGTTGCCAGTGTTTGCCGTGGAACCCCTGGTACTCGTCCTGGAGCCACATCTTGGGGAATTCCGCGATGGTCTCTTCCCAGATCTCCTTGGTGTGGTTCATGTCGGTGATGCCCGGCAGGAACCCCAGGATCTCGTGGCTGCCGGCGCCCCGGCCTGAGCCGAACTCGAACCGCCCGGTGGAGAGGTGGTCGAGCATGGCGACCTTCTCGGCGACCTTCACCGGGTGGTTGACGGGGGCGAGCGGGTTGAAGATGCCGGAGCCCAGGTGGATCCGCTCGGTCGCGTGCGCGAGGTAGCCGAGGTAGACGTCGTTGGCGGAGAGGTGGGAGTACTCCTCCAGGAAGTGGTGCTCGGAGGCCCAGGCGTACTTGAAGCCGGACCTGTCCGCCTGGATGACGTACTCGGTCTCCTCCATCAGTGCGTGGTGCTCGGCCTCCGGGTCGGCCTGCGCTCGTGCGGCGGGCACGTAGCCCTGCACAAAGAGCCCGAATTCCAAGGGGTTCACCGTCCCTTACCCGCTGCTGCGGCTATTTCTGACGTACCGTCAGATTGGATGGCACCGACTGTTCCAGCGGCGCCGGGACCCGTCAATACCCGCAACCGCGCAAACCTGACGGCCCATCAGCTACGGGTTGGGCGCGCACCGGCCCGGCACCCTCAGAACGGGCTGACCCCGGCCAGCCACCCCCCGTCGATCACGAACGGCTGCCCGGTGATGTACGACGAGTCCTCCCCCGACAGGAACAGCGCCAGCCGGGCCACCTCCTCCGGTCGCCCGATCCGCCCCAGCGGCACCAGCTTCCGGTACAGCTCGTCCACGGCCCGCGCGCTCTCCACCGGGTCCGCCGACGGATCCAGCGCCGCCGGGTTCGTCATCGGCGTGTCCACCGCTCCCGGGCACACCGCGTTCACCCGTATCCCCTGCGCCGCCAACTCCAGTGCGGCGACCCGGGTCAACCCCACCACCGCGTGCTTGGTGGCGGCGTACGCCCCGACGAACGCCATCCCGGTCAGCCCCGCGTACGAGGCGGTGTTGACGATCGTCCCGCCGCCGGCCGCCGCGATCTGCGGCGCCACCGCCCGCATCCCCAGAAAGCAGCCCGTCTGGTTGACCGACACCACCTGCTGAAACTCCTCCAGCGGGGTGTCCACCAGCGTGTTGAACCGCAGGATCCCGGCGTTGTTCACCAGCCCGTCGATCTTCCCGAACGCCTCCCCGGCGGCCCCGACCAGCGCCGCCCAGTCCCCCTCCACCGCCACGTCCAGATGCACGAACCGGGCCCGTTCCCCGCCCAGTTCCGCGGCCAACTCCTCCCCCTGTTCGTCCAGCACGTCGCCGAGCACCACCCGCGCCCCCTCCGCCACGAAGAGCCGCGCCTCCTGCTCCCCCTGCCCGCGCGCCGCCCCGGTGATGACGATGACCCTGCCGTCGAGCTTGCCCATGCCTGCGCTCCTGTGGTGTGCGTACGGATAGCGATCTCTGCGTGCACGCTCAGCCCTCCAGCCGTTCAGCCGTTCAGTCATGCAGTAACGGCCCGACCTCGGCGCCGAAGGCCGCGATCTGATCGACCAGTTCCGCCCGCTCCCGACTGCGGAACCGCACCTGGATCTGCTGCACCCCCATCGCCCCGTACTCCCGCAGCGAGGCGGCGATCCGCTCCGGCGCCCCGACGAGCGTCCGCCGCCCGACGTCCCACCCGGGCTCCCCCACGTACACCGGCTCGACGATCGCCCCGATCTCGATCGGTTCGACCACCCCCGCTTCCTCCCGCAACCTCCGCACCTTCGCTATCTGCCGCGGAAGCCGCTCCCGCCGGTCCCCCTGCGGCAGCCACCCGTCCCCCTTCACCGCGGCCCGCCGTACGGCCGCCGGGGACGAGCCCCCCACCCACACCGGCGGGCGCGGCGTCTGCACCGGCCGCGGCGCCTGCCCCAACCCCCCGAACGCCAACCGCTCCCCCTTGAACTCGGGGAACTCCTCCTCCCCCAGCGCCACCTTCAGCGCGTCGATCGCCTCGTCGAGCACCGCTCCCCGCCGCGCGAAGTCCACCCCGAGCGCCTCGAACTCCTCCTGCACGTGCCCGGCGCCGACCCCGAGGATCAACCGCCCGCCCGACAGCCGGTCCAACGTCGCGTACTGCTTGGCGCTGAGCAGCGGGTGCTTCAACCCCACCACCGCCACATGGCTCAGCAGCCGCACGCGTTCCGTGACGGCCGCCAGATAGGAGAGCGTGGCCACCGGGTCGTACCAGACCGTCCCCATCGTCCCGGCCAGCCGCCGCGGTATCGCCACGTGCTCACAGCACGCGACGTAGGCGAACCCGGCCCGGTCCGCCGCACGCGCCACCGCCACCAGGTCCTCCGGCCCGGCCGCCGCCTCCCACCCCTCCGCGAAGATCACACTCTGCGCCTGCACGGGCAGCTGCATCCCGTACACCAACCGCCCCTGCGGCAACACCTGCACCATGCCCGCGCCCCTCACCCGACCCGACCCCTGCCGCGCCGCACTCGAAGTGCGGACATGGTGATACCTGACGGACCATCAGACAAGGGGTGCGGCCACGATGCCGGCCCCGCCCTCCCCGACCCTCGGGGCGGGCGGGGCCCACCTCCCTCACCACGCCACACCTGGCGCGGCACCCTTCAGGGGAACGCCCGGGACGCTCCCCGCAGGACGGACCGGGCCGCGGGCCGCGCCCGCCGACCCCGGTCGGGGGAGCTCCTAGCCGGCTAGCCGGGGACATCCCCCGGCTCACCCAGTCGAGCACCGCGACTCACCGCCACCCGACGAACGTCGCGCAGCGCGCACGTCAAATTCCCTGCCAGGAAACGGAGTTCCCGCTCCGACAACTTCGGCTCGCCGAGCATCCCGTCCGCATGCGCGACCAACTCATCGGCCATATCCAGCTGAACGGCCTCCACCCGATCCGCCATCCGGGACACGAACCCCTCCCCGTCCCCCAGGACGAAGCAGGTCTTCCCCTCCGGCGACACCCACGGCAGCAACCGCGGCGCACGCGCCTCGCTCACCGCCCCGCCACCTCCAGCCGGCGCCGTCCCGAGGCGGGCACCAACAACCGCAACAGCGGCTCGAAGATACGGGCGATACAGTGCGGCATGTCGACGCTCCTCTAAGGCGTTGGCCACGCCCCCGGGCCGTTCGCAGCGGTCGCGGGGGTCTTCGGTGGTCAGGTACTGAACGACCGTATGGCACCCGAGAAGGTCGAGGGGGCACAGTTTGTGCCCCCTTGCTCACGCCGCCAACATGCCGATTTTTACGGCCAGTTCGCTGGCTCGACGGCGCTGGGACGAGTTTCTGGACTCGGACTCCTCCAGGACGATGCGGCGGGCGTAGCCGTTGTAGCGGATGGTCTCCGGAGCGGCCTCGTACGCCTTGCCCAGAGTGGCCAGTGCCGCTTCCGGCTGACCGTCGAGCTGGTAGCCGCGGGCCTCCTCGATGCGGTGCCGAGCCCGGCGCGGGCGGGACGGCAGGGCGGCAGTGACGTCTGCGGCCGTTGCCTGCCGGACGCTCTCCGGGCCCGAGTGCAGCTCGACCGCGATGGTTACGGCGTGTGCGCCCATCACCGCGCGGGAGAAGGACGTCACGGGGTGGTAGTAGTCGCCGGCAAGCCGTTCGGCCACGGTGCGGGCGGTGTCCCAGTAACGCCAGGCCGTGCCCGTGTCACCGCGGCGGGCGGCGGTGTATCCGGCCTCGAACCGCAGCGCGCCCGTAATGGCGAGCACGTCCGCCCCCGCGTCCGGCAGCAGCGGTTCCAGGTAACGCAACGTCGCCAGGTTCACCGCATCCGCCGCATCGAAGTGGGCGTGCCCGCTGTCGCGGTGCGCCTGGGTCGCCAGCCATGCGGCGACACCGATGGCGTGCGGGTCCTCGGACTCCTGCGCGGCGACCATGCCGCGCTCCACCGCCCGCCACAGCAATGCCGGATCCGGCTGGTACGCGAGGAAGAACTGGCTCAGGCCGTACACCTCAGCGAGGAGTCCCTGCGCTGTGCGGCGCTCGCGGCCCGAGTCGGCCTGTAGGACCGCGAGCTGCGCGTCCTGGATGAGCTCCGGGAGGAGGACACCGATGACATCGCGGTGGTTCGGCGCGGAGTGCCGGGCCTGCCAGGCCCGCACCAGTCGCGCCCGCAGGTGCCTGGTGCTCGGCGCAGGGCGCCGCGAGGCCAGGGGGAAGGCGTCGATGGCCGCCCGCACCTGGGGCAGCCGCGGATGGCCAGGGCCGGTGAACATCGCGACGGACATGGACTGATCGCCGGTGAGGTCGGCCAGGTCACCGACGCGCAGGACCTCTGCGATCCGCAGGATCACCGGGAGCTTGGGCATCTGGAGGCGCCCGCCCTCCACCTGCTTGACCCAGCTAGGTGACTTGCCCAACAGTCCGGCGAGCACGGTCCGGCTCATACCGCGTCGGGTCCGGAGGATCTGCATGCGCTGACCGAAGACAACAGGTTCGACCACCGGGTCGGGCGGAGCATCAGATGTCACGGCCTTGCCCCTTTCTGGACAACTCGTCACTGCCAGCGTAGGGGCCTACACCGTCCGTATCGCCCCCGCGCGCAGACTGCGCACAGAGAACGGCACCGACGCACGGTCAGCCAGTCACTCCGGCCCCTCAAGTGCCGCCAACTCAAGACGAATCAGCGCCTTGGCCGCGTCACCATAGACGGCCGACCGCGCCAGGAGACTGAACGCTTCCTCATAGACCCTGACCTGCTCCGGATCGGTGTGCGTCGGAGCTCCCCCGTACAGCTCGACCTCCACGCGCTTCCCGTCGAAGATCCCGAACGAATGGCCTGGGTAGACGTGCTGCTCCGCCCGGTCGGGGGTGATGCCAAGCTTCAAGCCTGGGAGTTCGCACGATTCCAGAAGCCTGGCGAGCTGCCCTCGCATGACTTCGCACCCCCCGATGTTCGTGCGCAGCGCCTCTTGGGCGAGGACCACGTGGTACGTGCGCCCCTCCTTGCCGATAAGGCCAGCACGCGCGGTCCGGCCCTGAACGCCGGCTTCGATGTCATCGGGTGTTCCGTGGAAGTCAGCCACCAGACGCAGCATCGCCCTTACGTAGTCGGGGGTTTGGAGATTCCCCCAGATGACGTTCGTGCAATAGTGCTTCGTGTCCTTCGTGCTGCGCACCAGGTCGAGGAACGCCTGCTGCGTTGGCCCCATACCTTGACGGAGAAGGGCATCCCATCCACTGAACTCGTTGGCTGTGCTCATGTTCCAACCTTCCTTCGAGGCTTCCAGGCGCCAAGTCAACCTCAGACGGCAGCAGTGGCCTACGACGAGCGCGTTACAGGCGTGCAAGTTCGTGCAAGTCAAGTGCGAAGCGGGTCGAGTTGGGTGCAAGCTCCATCACGGAGATCCTGTTCCACAGGCGAGGAGGCCACCGTGTCGCTGCACATGCTGGGCAAAGACCCCCAGTCCAAAGAAGGTAAGTCCGCGACCGTCTACTACGACGACGTCAGGGACCGGTACCTGGTCCAGGGCCTGAAGGTGCTTGACGACGAGCGGCTGGCGCAGATGGACCTCCCGGACCATGAGACCGTCGTTGAAATCCCCAAGTACATGGTCGAATTCTTCCCGGAGGTGAACGGTGGCGGAAGCGTCGTTTGAGGACCTGTTCCGACAGGCCAAGCACTCTGCCGTACACCTGGAGATGAGGGACGGCTACATGCGGTCGGACTCTGAATTCATCTCCTGGTCGCGGGACCCCGACACCGTTCTGCCGGTGTGCGATCCGGAGTCGCGGTCCTGGCTGTCGTTGATGAACGAGATCACCGGCCGCGGCGTCGAGGTCCGCCGGGCCCGGATCTTTTCCGAGCCGATGAGCGACTACCTCCGCTTCGAGCACTATCTGACGCCACGCAACGTCGAGGCCGGCGAACAGGTCCGTTGGCTGCCACGCCGTAAGGCTTCGGATCTCGCGCTCCCCGGCAACGACTTCTGGCTGTTCGACGACAGCCTCGTTCTCTTCCTGCACTTCACCGGCGAGGGTGAGCTGTCCCCGGACGGAGACGAAGAGCGCACGACCGAGCCGTCGGTGGTGCGTCTCTGCGCCACGGCCTTCGAAGCCGTGTGGGAGCGGGCGATCGGCCACGAGGAGTACAGACCAGTTTGATCCACTGACAAGGTTGCTCACCCCGTGTCCCGTCCGTCGCCGCCATCCAGCATCCAGCAGGCCCGTGAGGCGCTGGGCAAGCGCCTACGCGAGGTCCGCCAGGACGCCGGCCTGACTGCTCGTGCTGTGGCGGCGACGGCAGGGTGGCACGAGTCGAAGAGCTCCAGGCTTGAGAACGGCAAGACAACGCCGTCAGACGAAGACATTCGCCTGTGGACTCATGTCTGCCATGCAGAAGGCAAGGCAGCGGATCTCATCGCGACGGCACGCGGCATCGACGGCATGTACGTCGAATGGCGTCGGCTGGAACGGGCCGGACTCAAGCACGTACAAGACTCCGTACTCCCCCTGTACGAGCGAACCCGCTGGTTCCGCTTCTACCAGTCCCAGGTCGTGCCGGGATTGCTACAAACACGGGAGTACACCCAGGAAATCCTCAGAACAGTTGTCGCTCTACGGGATGCCCCCGACGACATCGAGGAAGCGGTTGAGGCCCGCATGAGCCGTCAACGCATTCTCCACGGCGGTGGACGCCGTTTCGCCTTCCTCGTGGAGGAGTGGGTGCTCCGGTCGGTCATCGGCGGCCCGCACACCATGGTGAGCCAACTCGGGCATCTGATTGGCATGACTGCCACGCCGTCTTTGAGCATGGGTGTGATCCCCATGGGTGTCATACGCGGCCACGCCTGGCCGTGCGAATCCTTCTCCCTCTACGACAGCAATGAGGCTGCCTCCGAGCTGGTGTCCGCCAGCCTCACCGTCACGCAGCCAAGCGAGGTGGCCGAGTACGCCAAGACATTCGCCGAGCTGTCGACTATCGCCGTCTACGGCGCAGCAGCCAGGAAACTCATCGCGTCGGCACTCGATGCCCTCGGGTGAAGGCGCGCAAGTTCGTAGAAGTTCGTTGAGCGCGGGCTTCCGCTCTCCTTACCGTCGCAACGCCAGGCCGTTCCCCGTGCAGCGATCCGCGGCACGGACGGCCGACGTATGTCCCGCCCCGACCGCGGAAACCTGGACAGTCGAGCGGCCGGAGCGGGTGACCCAGCCGCAGGAACCCTGCGGGACCACGGGCCGTGCCTCGACGGTACGGCGGCACGGCCCTTCGGAAAAGAGGAGGTTGGTAGATGAGCGTCGCAGCGGTCGAGACGTACGAGACGCGCACGCCCGACGCCGAAGGCTGGCGCGGCACCCCGTTCCGGCACCCCCAGGACGGGCAGGTCGTCGCACAGGACGACGGCGGGAAGCACGACGGGGGCCCGATGCCCCCGGAGGCACCGCGCGACCCGCAGCCGCAGGGCGGCGACGGCGCGTGTCCCCCCGTCAGCCGTCCGCTCAGCTGAACGGGCCGAACCGGTAACTGGTTGAACCGGTCCCGTCCGTCCGCGTCGGCCGGACGGGACCCTCCCTGCGGACCGCTCACCCCCGCCGGCCCCTGCCGATGAGCCGCCCCCGCCCGGGTCAGCTTCCGCCCGCCGACGGCCCCCAGAGCCCCTCCCCCGTCAGCCCCAGCAGTTCGATCGCGTTGCCGCGGACGATGCGGTCGATGACGTCGGGGGCGAGGTGGGACATCTGGGTCTCGGCGACTTGTCGCGACTTCGGCCAAGTGGAGTCCGAGTGCGGGTAGTCCGTCTCGTAGAGGACGTTGCCGACGCCGATGGCGTCGAGGTTCTTCAGGCCGAAGGCGTCGTCGAAGAAGCAGCCGTAGACGTGGTCGGCGAAGAGTTCGGACGGGGGGCGGTGGACCTTGTCGGCGACGCCGCCCCAGGCGCGGTTCTCCTCCCACACCACGTCCGCGCGCTCCAGGATGTACGGGATCCAACCGATCTGCCCCTCGGCGTACATGATCTTGAGGTTCGGGAAGCGGTCGAACTTGCCGCTCATCAGCCAGTCGGTCATCGAGAAGCAGCAGTTGGCGAAGGTGATCGTGGAGCCGACGGCGGGCGGCGCGTCGGCCGACGTGGACGGCATCTTCGACGACGAGCCGATGTGCATGGCGACGACCGTGCCGGTCTCGTCGCAGGCGCGCAGGAACGGGTCCCAGTAGTCGGTGTGGATGCTGGGCAGCCCCAGGTGGGGCGGGATCTCGCTGAAGCAGACGGCGCGGACGCCGCGGGCCGCGTTGCGGCGGACCTCCTCGGCGGCCAGTTCCGCGTCCCAGAGGGGGATGAGGGTCAGCGGGATCAGCCGGCCGCCGGCCTGCGGGCCGCACCACTCCTCCACCATCCAGTCGTTGTACGCGCGCACCCCGAGCAGCCCCAGTGTGCGGTCCTTGGCCTCGGTGAAGGTCTGGCCGCAGAAGCGCGGGAAGGTGGGGAAGCAGAGGGCGGACTGGACGTGGTTGACGTCCATGTCGACCAGGCGTTCGGGGACCGAGTACGAGCCGGGGCGCATCTGTTCGTAGGTGATGCCCTCCAGCCTGATCTCGTCGCGGGAGTAGCCGACGGCGGTGTCCAGGCGGGTCAGCGGGCGGAGCAGGTCCTCGTAGATCCACCAGTCGGCTATCGGGCCGTCGTCGCCGGGGGCGCCCATCTTCGGGGTGAACTTGCCGCCGACGAAAGACATTTCCTTGACGGGGGCGCGGACGATGCGCGGGCCGGTGTCGTGGTACTTCGACGGGAGCCGGTCCCGCCAGACGTCGGGAGGCTCCACGGTGTGGTCGTCGACCGAGATGATCCGGGGGAAGGGCTCCTCGGGTCCCGCGGATCCCGCGGACCGCGTGGCCTCCGGGGATTCCGTGGATTCCTTGAGCTGCTGGGTCTCCATGGGCGTTACGGTAGCGTCGATCTGACGGTGCGTCAGTAATGCGGACGGAGTCGGCCGGACCGACACGGGAGGACGGGGCCGCATCACCGGACCGGCACCCGGCCCCGCACCCGACCCCGGCGCCCACCCCGCGACGAAAGCCGGCGGAAGGGCGGCCGAACGGCAGCGGAACGGCGGCCGAAGGGAGAACCGGCCCGCCCCCGTAGGACGTGTACGCAGGCGGGTCGGGCAGCCGGTACCGGGCCACCGGCAGAAACAAACCAGCCAGTCGGGGATGGCGTCCGGCACCTCGGGCAGAGGGGCCGGGGGCGTCCGGCCGGTGTACGGGGAAGGTGGCCGACACACGGCCAGTAAGGGGACGAGCGGGTGGCGGCGGGCCCGGAACACCGCGTTCAGCAGGGCAAATGCGCCGGGAAGACGCCGAGTCGGGGCCGGGGGAAGAGAACGGAAGGTTCCCCTCCGCGTCACCGGCGGAGCGCCGCTTCGCCCCATCCGCACCGCACGGGGAGGCTTTGTGCACGCTCCGGACCCCTACTGACGTAGGGGGCCGTGACAAGGCAGACTGACCGTTGCGCACAAGGTAAAGGCGCGGACGGCCAGGACAGCGCGGACGGACGGGACAAGGCAGGGGGAACCATGGACGACGGTCCGGGACAGGTGCGGGAGCGGCTCCGCTTCACCGTGCTCGGTCCCGTGCGGGCCTGGCGCGGTGAGACGCCGCTGGCTGCGGGTTCTCCGCAGCAGCGTGCCCTGCTCGCCGCGCTGCTGCTGCGCGGCGGGCGGACCGCGACCGCGCCCGAGCTCGTCGACGCCCTGTGGGGCGACGGACCGCCGCACGCCGCGCTGGCCGCACTGCGGACGTACGCCTCCCGGCTCCGCAAGGCCCTCGGTGACGACGCCGAGGCGCTGGTCAGCGAGTCCGGCGGCTACGCCCTGCGGTCCGTGGACGGCCTCCCCCTGGACCTCGACCACGACACCGCCGAGCAGTACGCCGCCGAGGCCGAGAAGGCCAGGGCCGCCGGCGACCGCGGCCGGGCCCGCGAACTCCTCGACGCCGCACTGGACCTGTGGGACGGCGAACCGCTCGCCCGGGTGCCCGGCCCGTACGCCGAGAACCAGCGGACCCGCCTCCAGGAGTGGCAGCTGTCGCTGACCGAGACCCGCCTCGACCTGCGCCTGGAGGCCGGCTGCCATGCCGAGGCGGTCTCCGAACTCACCGCCCTGACCGCCGCGCATCCACTGCGCGAGCGGCTCCGGGAGCTGCTGATGCTGGCCCTCTACCGCAGTGGGCGCCAGGCCGAGGCGCTCGCGGTGTACGCCGACACCCGCCGGCTGCTCGCCGACGAGCTGGGCGTGGACCCGTGCGCCTCGCTCTCCGAACTCCAGCAGCGGATCCTGCGGGCCGACGCCGAACTGGAAGCCCCGGCCGTCACCGACCCCGGCTCGCCCGAGGCCACCTTCGTCCGCCCCCGCCAACTCCCCGCCACCGTGGCCGACTTCACCGGTCGCGCCGCCTTCGTCACCGAACTCAGCGATCAGCTGGCGACGGCCGAGGGCAGTGTGATGGCGGTCTCCGCGGTCGCCGGTATCGGCGGCGTCGGGAAGACCACCCTGGCGGTGCACGTGGCGCACGCCGCGCGGGAGCACTTCCCGGACGGCCAGCTCTACGTCGACCTCCAGGGGGCGGGACACAACCCGGTCGAACCGGAGGCGGTGCTCGGCGCCTTCCTGCGCGCCCTGGGGACGCCGGACTCCGCCATTCCGGACGGGCTGGAGGAGCGGGCGGCCTTCTTCCGCTCCACTCTGGCCGGGCGTCGCGTACTCACGCTCCTGGACAACGCCCGCGACGCGGCGCAGGTCCGGCCGCTGCTCCCGGGGACCGAGGGCTGCGCGGCATTGGTCACCAGCCGCTCCCGGATGATCGACCTGGCCGGCGCGCACCTGATCGACCTCGACGTGATGAGCCCGGAGGAGGCCCTGCGGCTCTTCACCCGCATCGTCGGCGAGGAACGCGTCACCTCCGAGCGGCAGGCCGCCATGGCGGTCGTCGGCGCGTGCGGCTTCCTGCCGCTGGCCATCCGCATCGCCGCGTCCCGGCTGGCCGCCCGCCGGACCTGGACGGTCTCCACGCTGGCCAGCAAGCTCGTCGACGAACGCCGCCGGCTGGACGAACTCCGCGCCGGCGACCTGGCCGTGAAGGCCACCTTCGAACTGGGCTACAAGCAGCTGGAGCCCGCCCAGGCCCGCGCCTTCCGCCTGCTGGGCCTGGCCGACGGCCCGGACATCTCGCTGGCGGCCGCGGCGGCCCTCCTCGACCTGGACCTCGACGACGCCGAGGACCTGGTCGAATCCCTCGTCGACGCCTCCCTGTTGGAGTCCGCCGCACCCGGCCGTTACCGCTTCCACGACCTGGTCCGCCTGTACGCACGGGCCTGCGCGGAACGCGACGAGCACCCGCCGTCCGAGCGGGGCGCGGCGCTGTCCCGACTGCTGGACTTCTATCTGGCCACGGCCGCCCACATGTACGCCATGGAGCGGCCCGGGGACCGGCTGGTGGACCACATGGAGCGCCCCGACTACCCGGGCCTGGTCTTCGCGGACCGGCCCGCGGCGCTCCAGTGGCTGTTCGGCGAGGCGCGCTGCCTCCTCGCCTGTGCCCAACAGTCGAATTCCGAGGGAACGTTGCGCCGGTCCGTGGACCTCCTCCTGCTGACGCTGGACCTCGCCGAGTCCAGCGCGGACTCGCACCAGTACGAGCAGGCCAACGTGGCCCTGTTGGCCGCCGCCCAGGAACTCGGCGACCAGCGCGCCGAGGCCCGCCTGCACACCTCGCTCACCAACGTCCGCACCCTGGCGGGCCGACTCGACGAAGCCGACGCGCACGCCCAGTCGGCCATGCTGCTGGGCCTGGCCACCGGTGACGCGTTCTCGTCGTCGAACGCACCCAACGACCGGGGCATCATCGCCATCGTCCAGCAGCGCTACGCCGACGCCGAGCCCTACCTCAGCCAGGCGCGCACCGCCTTCCGCGACGACCACAACCCGCAGTCCGAGGCCAGTGCGCTGTGCAACCTCGCCCGCGTACACCTGGAGACGGGGCGTTTGGACAGCGCCATACAGCTCGCGGAAGAAGGCATCGCCATCTATCGAGAGCTCGGTGCCACGCGCCGGCTGGCCAATGGGATGTACACCCTCGGCCTCGCCTTCAAGCGCGCGGGCCGGCTGGGCGATGCCACCGGGCAACTCAGCGGGGCGCTGGCCATCTTCCAGGACAACCGTCAGCGGTTCTGGGAGGGCATGACCTTCTTCCGGCTGGGTGAGGTCAACCTGGAGAACGACCGCCCGGCCCAGGCCGCCAACCACGCCGAACAGGCCCTCGCGGCGCTGCGCGGGGTCGGCGGGGAGTGGTGGCGGGCCAACGCCCTCACACTGCTCGGTCGCGCGCTGAACGACATAGGGCACACCGGTCGGGCCCGGGTCTGTTGGCAAGAGGCGTTGCCCGTCTACGAGAAGCTGGGCGCGCAGGAGGGCCGTGAGGTGCAATCCCTGCTCACGCTGCCCGTCATCGCCTGACCTCAGCCCGCCCGTTTCCGCACGGCGCAGCAGGTGAGCGCGGCGTTTATCGATCGTTCATCGCGGCGGGCCATTCTCTGTCATGTCGATCCGCCGCCTCGGGGGGCAAGCGGCTCGGCTGCCAGGCCCCATCGTTAAGGTGAGCGGCCATGGAACGTCCGTCCGGCGGCCAACGGGGGAGTCGCCGGCCGGGCCTTCCGAAAGCGCCCACACACAGGAGTTGATTGTTGTGACGAACGAACAGGCACCGGCACGCAACGAGCGCGACATCATCAAGCCGATGGACAAGCACGCGCCGATCGCCACGCCCGGCCTCGGCAAGAAGGCACCCGTCAAGCCCGTGAACGCCGAGGCGGCACCGTCCGGCACCGTCACCGCACAGGACAAGCACGCCCCGCTGGGCGAGCCGCGCTGAACCAGACTGTTTCGGGGGAATCTCAGGAAATTCCGGGGGGGATTTTCCAGGGATTTCGGGGGACGGCAGGGGCCGGTCCCGATGGCATGGAGGGGAGCCATCGGGACCGGCCCCTGCTGCTTGTCCGGACACGGCCGCACATTCGGTCGCACTCCATCGCTTTCCGGCCACACCACCGAACATCTGTCCGGTCATGGTTAGCCTCACTTGGCAAGTGGCCATCCCATCTTCAGAAAAGGAGACCAGAGTGACCCGCACCTTTCACGCTGTAGCCCTTGCCACCGTCACCGTCGCCCT
This sequence comes from Streptomyces sp. NPDC058000, assembly GCF_042886435.1. Lineage (NCBI taxonomy): Bacteria > Bacillati > Actinomycetota > Actinomycetes > Kitasatosporales > Streptomycetaceae > Streptomyces > Streptomyces sp. NPDC058000. The sequence continues at coordinate 37,665 of NZ_JBHVQS010000059.1, read as the reverse complement.
GCTCGGCACCGCCACCGCGCCGGCGCTGGCCGAGGCACCGCACACCCGGCCCACCCTCGTGCAGCCCTACGATCGCCACGCGCCCATCACCAGTGCCGTCACCCCGCAGGACCGCCACACACCCTGATCCGGGCACCCGGGACCGCAGGCCGGCCGCCCGGCCGCCCGACGCTCCCAGAGCACACCTCTTGTCCACCGCTCACCCGTCGCCCTCTTCGGCGCTTCCCGCCCGTTTCTCCGCTCTTTGTCTCCTTCGTTTCTCCGCCCTTGTAGACGACTTGTTCACACCACGCCGGCGGGGCCATGCGACCGCATGCCCCCGCCGGCGTCGTTCTTCACCTCCGCACTATCTGATGTTCCGTCAGATTGCGGTACAGTCACGCGACTTGGATCTGGTACGCCGGCGGCACCGCCCGCCCATCCACCCCAGGAGGCGCGCCGTGTTCGAACCCGCCCGTATACGCACGCTGTGGGAACTGGTCGAGTACCGGGCGCGGGCCTCCGGGGACGCGCCGATGTTCTTCGACGGGGACGGCGGGCGGACCGTGACCTTCGGTGCGGTCCGGGAGGCGGCGCTGCGTGCGGCGGCCGGGTTCCGGGAGCTGGGGATCGGGGCCGGTACGCGGGTGATGTGGCAGCTGCCGACCCGCGTCGACACGGTGGTCGCGTCGCTCGCGCTGGCCCGGCTCGGGGCCGTGCAGACTCCGGTGCTCCATCTGCACCGGGCGCGGGAGGTCGGGTTCGTCCTGGCCGAGTCGGCGGCGGAGTTCGTCCTCGTGCCCGGGGTGTGGCGGGGGTTCGACTATCCGGCGATGGTGCGCGGCGCGGTCGGGGAGCGCACCGGAGTGCGGGTGGTCCCGGTCGCGGACGGGCTGCCCGACGGGGATCCTGGCGCGTTGCCGGAACCCCCGGCAGGAGGGGACGACCACACGCGCTGGATCTACTACACGTCCGGAACGACCTCCGCGCCCAAGGGAGTCGAGCACACCGACGCCTCACTCATCGCCGGCGGTGTCGGGCTGGCCACCGCACTGGGGATGTCGGCCGACGACATCGGCTCGATCGCGTTCCCGTACGCGCACATCGCCGGGCCTGACTACGTCATCGCCATGCTGGTCAGCGGGTTTCCGGCGGTGGTGCTGGAGACGTTCGACGCGGCGCGGGCGGCCGAAGTCTACCGGCGCCACGGGGTGACCATGGCGGGCGGCAGCACCGCGTTCTACCAGGCGTTCCACGAGGCGTCGCGACGCCGCCGGGCGGCCACGCCGGACGCCGGCCGGCTGATCCCCTCGCTTCGGCTGCTGTCCGGCGGCGGTGCGCCGCTGCCGGCCGAGCTGTACCGGGCGGCCGGGCGGGAGTTGGGCTGCGCGATCGTGCACGGGTACGGGATGACGGAGTGCCCGATGATCGCGATGGGAACGCCGTACGACAGCGACGAGCAACTGACGCACACCGTCGGCAGGCCGGTGGCCGGCGCGCAGGTGCGGATCGTCCGGCCCGACGGGAGCGCGGCCGCGCCCGGCGAGACGGGTGAGGTGACGGTCACCGGGCCGATGGTCTTCCGGCGGTACACCGATCCCGCGCTGACGGCCGAGGCGTTCGCGGCGGACGGCTCCTTCCGCACCGGCGACCTGGGGCGGCTGCGCGCCGACGGCCACCTGGTGCTCACCGGGCGGCTCAAGGACATCATCATCCGCAAGGGCGAGAACATCTCCGCGCAGGAGATCGAGGACCTGGTGCACACCCACCCGGCGGTGGCGGAGGCGGCGGTGATCGGGCTGCCGGACCGGGAGCGGGGCGAGCGGGTCTGCGCGGTGGTCACGCTGGCCGGGGCGGGGGACGGCGGCGGTACGGGTACGCCCCGGCTCACCCTGGCCGACCTCACCGCGCATCTGCGGGCGGCCGGGCTGATGACGCAGAAGCTGCCGGAGCAGTTGGAGATCACCGATGCGCTGCCGCGCGGCGGACCGCTGAACAAGGTGGCGAAGGCGGCACTGCGGGAGCGCTACGGGAACGCTACGGACCGCAGCCGGGCGCGCCGATGAGTTCGCGGAGGGCCGGGGGTCTTCACTGGTGAGACCGGCCGCGGTGGCCGGTCCGGTGTGGAGAGGGCCCGGACCATGACCGAGAAGGCAGCGCGGACCGCGGTGATCGACTTCGCGGCGCAGACGCAGGAGGTGGCACGGCTCGCCGCGGGCACCACGGAGGAGCAACTGGCGGCGCCCACCCCGTGCTCCGCATACGCGGTACGGCACCTGCTGGGCCATCTGGTCGTGCTGGCCGCCGGACCGTTGCGGTCCGGATCTCCCGGGGGGACTCAGCCGGGCACGCCCCGGCCGGCGCCCGCAGCCCCGCTCCGCAGCAGCCCCTTGACCACCTTCCCGCTCGCATTGCGCGGGAGTCCGGCGACGAACTCCACCTCCCTGGGGACCTTGTAGTTCGCCATTTCGCGGCGGGACCAGGCGATCAGGTCGTCGGCGGTGAGGTGGGCCCCGGGGCGGCGGACCGCGTACGCCTTGCCGACCTCGCCGAGACGACGGTCGGGGATGCCGATGACGGCGGCCTCGGTGATGTCCGGGTGGCGGAGCAGGAGTTGCTCTATCTCGGCGGGATAGGCGTTGAAGCCGCCGACGATGAACATGTCCTTGATGCGGTCGGTGATCCGGAGGTTGCCGGCCGGGTCGAGGACGCCGACGTCGCCGGTGCGCAGCCAGCCGTCGGGGGTGATCGCGGCGGCGGTGGCGGCCGGGTCCTCGAAGTAGCCGGACATGACGTGGTAGCCGCGGACCAGGATTTCGCCGGGTTCGCCGGGCGGCTGCGGGCGGCCGGTGGGGTCCACGACCCGGACCTCGGTGTCCGGTATGGCCCGGCCCGAGGTCGACGCGATCGCCTCGGGCGGGTCGCCGCGGCGGCACATGGTGACCACGCCGGTGCTCTCCGACAGGCCGTAGGCCGTCAGGACGGTGGCCACCTTCAGCTCGCCGCGCAACCGTTCCACCAGCTCCAACGGGACGACGGCGGCGCCGGTGACGACCAGGCGCAGCGCCGAGAGGTCGTGCAGGGCGCGGTCGGGGTGGTCGAGGAGCTGCTGGTGGAGGGTGGGCGGGCCGGGGAGGACGGAGATCTGCTCGGCGGCGATGTTGGCGAGCGCGGTCTCCACGCTGAAGACCGGCTGTGGAACCATCGTGGCGCCGCGCAGCAGGCAGGCGATGATGCCGGCCTTGTAGCCGAAGGTGTGGAAGAAGGGGTTGACGATGAGGTAGCGGTCGCCCTCCTCCAGACCGGCCAGTTCGCTCCAGACGTCGTACGCGCGCAGGGTCTGGCCGTGGGTGATCACGGCGCCCTTGGGATGACCGGTGGTGCCGGAGGTGAAGATGATGTCCGAGGGGTCGTCGGGGCCGAGGGCGTCGGCCCGGGCGCGGACCGTGCCGGACGGCACCGCCGCACCGGCGGCGAGGAAGTCGCGCCAGGTGGTGAAGTCGGCGGGGGCGTCGTCGGCGAGCACCACGACCCGCTCCAGGTGCGGCAGTCCGGGCAGCGGGCCGCGGCCGTCGCCCTGTTCGGCGGCGCGGCGCAGCGAGGCGACGTAGGACGTGCCGAGGAAGGTGCCGGTGACGAAGAGGAGCTTGGCGCGGGTGCGGCGCAGGATGCCGGCCGTCTCGGCGCCCTTGAAGCGGGTGTTGACCGGGACGAGGACCGCGCCGGAGGTCACCGCGCCGAGGGCGGAGACGATCCATTCGAGGGTGTTGGGTGCCCAGACCGCGACCCGGTCGCCGGGGACGACACCGGCCGCGACGCAGGCCGCGGCGGCCCGCTCCACCCGCGCGCCCAGTTCGGCGTAGGACACCCGGGTGCGGCCCTCGACGACGGCCTCGCGGGGGCCGTACCGCGCGGCCGCCGCACGCACCAGGTGGGCCAGCGAACCGTACGCCATGTCCGCCCGCGCATCGAGCTGTTCGCCCATCGCTGCCTCCCGCTCCCGGCAAAAGACCCCGTACCGCATAGCTGACTGTCCGTCAGATTAGCGGTAGCCTCCTCCGCTGTCAGCAGTGACGCCGACCACGGAGGTGGCGATGGGGGCGACCCTCAAGGACGCTACGGCGATCGTCGGTATCGGACAGACACCCTTTGCCAAACAACTCCAGGAATCCGAGAAGACCTTGGCGTGCCGGGCGATCGTCGCGGCCCTGGACGACGCCGGGATCGCCCCGTCGGAGGTGGACGCCTTCGCCTCGTACACCATGGAGGAGACCGACGAGGTCGAGGTCGCCAAGTCCATCGGCGCCGGGGACGTCACCCACTTCTCCAAGGTCGGCTACGGCGGCGGCGGTTCCTGCGCCACGGTGGCGCACCTGGCCGCCGCCATCGCCACCGGGCAGGCGAGCGTCGGCGTCGCCTGGCGGTCCCGCAAACGCGGCTCCGGACCGCGGCCGTGGACCAACACCCGCGCCCAACTCCCCACCCCGGGACAGTGGACCCGGCCCTTCGGCCTGCTCCGCCCCGCCGACGAGATCGGCATGCTGGCCCGGCGCTACATGCACGAATACGGCGCCACCCGCGACCACTTCTTCAACGTCGCCCTCGCCTGCCGCAACCGCGCCAACCAGAACCCGGCCGCGATGATGTACGACCGCCCGCTGACCCGCGAGATGTACATGACCGCCCGCTGGATCAGCGAACCGCTCTGCCTCTTCGACAACTGCCTGGAGACCGACGGCGCGCTGGCCTGCGTCGTGGTCTCCGCCGAACGGGCCCGCGACTGCCGCCAGCGCCCCGCCTATGTCCACGCCGCCGCCCAGGGCCTGCCCGCCCAGCACCACGGCATGGTCAACTACTGGAACGACGACCCGCTCACCGGCCCGGCCTGGACCGCCGCCCGCCACCTCTGGAAGGGCGCCGACCTGGGACCGCAGGACGTGGACGTGGCGCAGATCTATGACGCGTTCACCCCCCTGATACCCCTCTCCCTGGAGGGCTACGGCTTCTGCGGACGCGGCGAGGGCGCGGCCTTCACCGAGGGCGGCGCCCTGGAGATCGGCGGCCGACTCCCCCTCAACACCGGCGGCGGCGGCCTCTCCGAGGCGTATGTGCACGGCTTCAACCTCATCACCGAAGGCGTCCGCCAGCTGCGCGGCACCAGCACCGCACAGGTCCCGGACGCCGCCACCTGCCTCGTCACCGCGGGCGAGGGCGTGCCCACCTCCGCACTGCTGCTGAGGAGTTGATACGCGATGCGCGCAGACCACTCCCCGGGCGGGACCGCCGCCGGGACCGGATCCGTAACCGTCCGTGATTCCATGACCACAAGCCTGCCACCCGCCACTGACAATCCCCCGGACCCCGGCGCTGACCTGCTACTTCCCGTCCCCGACGAGGACGGGGCGCCGTTCTGGGAGTACGCGGCCCGCGGCGAACTCCGCGTGCAGACCTGCACCGACTGCGACGAACCGCGCTTCCCGCCCCGCCCCTGCTGCCCGCACTGCCAGTCGTTCACCGCCCACTGGCAGCGGATGAGCGGCCGCGGCCGGATCTGGTCGTACGTCATGCCCCACCCGCCACTGCTGCCCGCCTACGCCGCCCAGGCCCCCTACAACGCGATCATCGTGGAGCTGGCCGAGGCCCCGCGGATCCGCCTGGTGGGCAACCTCGTCACCACCCCGGACGCCGCCCTGAACTCCGTCGACCCGGCCCGGCTGCGCATCGGCGCCCCGGTGAAGGCGGTCTTCCACCCAATGCCCGGCGGGGTGACCGTCCCCCGCTGGGTCCTGGAGCGGCCGTGACGTCCCCCGGGGTCCGCACCGAGACCGCCGACGGGGTCGCCCTGGTCACCCTGGACCGCCCCGCCCGGCACAACGCCCTCGACCTCGCCACCGCCGCCGAACTCGCCTCCCTCTGGCGGGAGTTCCGCTTCGACGACACGGTACGGGCGGCGGTGATCACCGGCGCCGGCGGCCGCGCCTTCTGCACCGGCATCGACCGCACCGCCGACGTGCCCCAGCCGTCCTCCCCGTTCTCCCTCGACGACCCGCTGCTCCGGATCGGCCCGAAGGCCAACGACCTGTGGAAACCGGTGCTCGCCGCGGTCGAGGGGATGGCCTGCGGCGGCGCCTTCTACCTCCTGGGCGAGGCGGAGTTCATCATCGCCGCCGAGCACGCCACCTTCTTCGACCCGCACACCACCTACGGGATGGTCAGCGCCTACGAGTCCATCCTCATGGCACAGCGCATGCCCTACGGGGAGATCGCCCGGCTCGCCCTGATGGGCAGCGCGGAACGGCTCGGGGCCCGGCGCGCCCACGCCATCGGCCTGGTCTCCGAGCTGACCCCGCCCGGCGCCGCCGCGGAGACCGCGCTGCGCCGCGCCGCGGTGCTGGCCGCTCAGCCCACCGAGGCCGTCCAGGGCACCGTCCGCGCCCTGTGGGCCGCCAAGGAAGCCACCCGGGCGCAGGCCCTGGCGCACGCCCCGCAGCTGATCGCGCTGGGCAACCTGCCGCCGGACCGCCAGACCGCCCTGTTCACCGCCCGCCCACGGAACACCGGGGACGCCCCGCCACCCGTCAGATGACCCGCCGCGCACCGGGCACGTCACCGCCGGACCGGCCTCACATCTTGGTCTTCTGCGCCCGGGTGATCTGGCAGGTGTACGAGAACGCCTGCCAGGACGACTGGTTCAGCGTGTACTTGGCGGTGTAGGTCTCGGTCGCGCCGGGCGCCACCACGACGCTGCGCTGGTGCTCCCCGTAGGTCGAGCCGTCCGCCGGCCGGTCCTTCATCCAGTCGATCCGCATGTCGTAGGAGTACGAGCTGGTCGTGGACGGGTTGGTGATGGAGAGCGTGTAGGTGAACTGGCGCAGCGAGGAGGAGAAGTCGCAGCCGCTGCCGCGGACGTCGGACCGCCCGTCCGGGTCGAAGGTCTCCTCCGTCGGCGACGGCGAGTAGCTGTCGTAGCCGGGCGTGTCCGTCGGCGTCGGGTGCAACGGGTCGTAGCTACTGGAGGAGGGCGACGCCGTCGCCCAGTCCGGCGGCGGCACGTTGACCTTGGGCCGGCCGAACGCACAGCCGGCGACCGTGGCGAGCGTGACCGCCGCCACCGCGACCGCGAGCCCCGCCCTGACCCCCCTCCGGACCCGGTCCGCGGTGCCTCCGGCGGCCGTGCCCGTATGCGTGCGCTGCTCCATGTTCTTCGCCCATCCCCCGTTGCTACGTTCAAGACCCGCCACCCTCAGGGTTGACGCGTGCACGGCACCCTAGCAAGAGCAGGGGACGCCCCGTACGGGCCCCTCAGCGGACTCGGGCCGCATCCGGCCGTGCTTGTCTAGCGGGGGCAGACGGGCAGGCGTAGCGTCGGTCACGGGACGACGGGACGAGTCGAAACGAGGCGACGCCGGTGGTGCGCAACGTTCTCGGCTCCCTGATCGCCCTCATCGGAGCGACGGCCGCCGTCTGGAGCCCCTTCCGTCCCTGGTACGACGGCCGTCACGGCAGCGACGTCCGGATCGAGGACCTCTTCAACGGCCTCACGGACAACGGCGCCACGCTCTTCGGCTCCCTGGTGCTCCCGATGGTCTTCGCCGGGCTGCTGACGCTGATCGGCGTGGCGCTGCGCTCCCGATGGGTCATCACCCTCGCCGGGCTGGTGGTCCTCGGCTTCACCATCCTGTGGATGGTCCGCCAGGGCCAGAGCGCGGGCGAACTCACCGCCGGCACACACGGGCTGGGCGTCGGCGTCGCCAACGCCATGGGCGGCGGCGCCCTGCTGATCCTGAGCGCCCTCGTCATGCGCGGGCGCACCCGCCGGGTCCCCGCGGACGAGGACGAGGACTACGAGGACTATGGGGGCTACGGGGACTACGGGGACCAAGCCGCGCCCCATCGCCCGCCGCCCGACACCTGGGACCCCGGCCACCAGCCCACCCAGGAGTGGCACCCGGAGCCCTACCGCCCCGCACCCCCCGCCGCGGCACCGACCGGGCCGACCCGACCGATCCGGCCGCATGCGCCGACGCCGCCCGTGGAGTGGGGCCGCAACCAGCGCCCACCGGGACCCGAGCACGGCCAGGACGACCGGCCGACCCAACCGACCCGACCGGACTGGCCGACCCCGCCCGACGGGCCGGAGGCACCGGGCGACCCCGGACCGACCGGTCCGCACCGGCCCTGAGGCCACGAGGCCCTACGGGCGCCGGGCCAGGCCCGTCCCCTTGGCGGCGTCCAGCGCGTACACACAGCGGTCCTTGCTGCAGGCGTAGACCACTCCGCCGACCGCCACCGGCGAACCGGTGATCTCACCACCGGTGGCCAGCTTCCAGCGCAGCTGACCGCCCATCGCGTCGAGGGTGTACAGACAGTGGTCGGCGGAGCCGAAGTGCACCCGGCCCTCGGCGACGACCGGGGAGCCCACCACCTCGGCGCCCGCCTGGAAGCGCCAGCGCGGGGTGCCGGTCACCGCGTCGAGGGTGTAGAGCGCCTTGCCGCTGCCCAGGTGGACGGCGCCGTGCGCGACCAGGACCGGTTCGCTGGACTGGCGGGCCTCGGTGGCGATCCGCCAGCGGTCCCGGCCGTCCGCCGCGTCGAGGGCGTAGACCGTGCCCAGATAGTCGGCGAGGTAGAGGCCGCCGCCGGTGACGGCGGGGCCGGGCGCGAAGGCAGGCGGGCTCAGGAAGACCGCGGGCGCCTCGAAGTGCCAGCGCACATCGCCGCGGGCGGCGTCGAGGGCCAGCACCCGGGTGCCGGCGACCACGTACACCATGCCGTCCGACGCCGGCAGCAGCCGCATCGGGACGCCGCCGCAGGACGCCGCGTCGCCCACCGGGTACGACCAGCGCTCGACGCCGGTGCGCGCCTCCAGCGCCTTCAGCCGGGCGTCGGCCCAGACGTAGACCGTGCCGTCGTGCTGCACGGGCGCGGCCTCGGGGCTCTCGAAGTCGGTCTGGGCGCCGGTGAGCTCCCACAGCAGCTCACCGGTGGTGGCCTCCCACGCCTGGATGCCGCCGCCCCGGGTGCTGGTGACGACGGTGCCGCGGTCGGCGGTCAGGGCGTAGATCCACCCCTCGCTGCTCAGCCGCCAGCGCTCGCTGCCGTCGTCGGCGTCCAGGGCGTAGAGGGTGGGGCCGTCCGAGGCGTGGATCCGGCCGTCGGCGACCGCCATCGCCCAGGCGACGTCGCGGGTCTTGAACTTCCGCCGGCCGCTCGCCACATCGAGGGCGTGCACCTCGAACGAGGTGACGTAGAGCAGCTCACCGGCGACCACCGGGGTGCCCCAGACGTCGTTCGACATCCGGAACCGCCAGGGGCGCCAACGGCCCGGCTCGGCGGGCGGTGCCTCCGGCGGGGCGGCCGGGGCGAGGTCACCTTGGCCACCGCTGCCCGTGGCCGCGCCCTGCTGCGGCACCCCGCCCGGCGGAGCGCCGGCCGGCGGCCGGACCCAGTTCGTCGCGGCGGCCGCTCCGCGCTGCTGCTGCGGGGTGTCGGTGGCGCGCGGTCCGGGCCCTATCGGGGCGGGCGAGCCGCCGAGCCGTACGGGACCGCCGGAGCCCTCCAGGGGCGGCGCACCCCCCAGGCCGGCGGCCTGCGGCACCGGGGCCGCCGCGCCGCGGGGGTCGGCGGCGCGGTGCGCACCGGGACCGGCACCGATCCGGCCGGGCCAGCCGTCGGCGGCCGGCCGGCCGCTCTCGGCCCGCTGCGCCACGGGCTGCGGCGGGGCCTGCGGCACGGGCGGCGCGGGCTCCGGGCGGCCGGCGTCGCGGGGCGCGGCGGCGGACCGCGGGGTGCTCGGCGCCACGGCGCCCCGGCCGCCGCCGCGCCGCCGCTCGATGAGCGCCACGGCGCCGGGCGGCAGCCAGGCCGACGCGGTGCCGCTGTCGTCGCTGCCGGAGCTGAAGAGGTGCGGTGCCAGTTGGGACTGGAGATCGGCCGGGGACGGCCGGTGGGCCGCCTCCATCTGCATACAGGAGTCCATGAGCGGCCGGAGGTCGTCCGGCAGTCCGGCCAGGTCGGGGCCTTCCCGCAGCAGCATGAAGACCGTCTCGACGGGGTTGGCGCCGTGGAACGGCGCGTGCCCGGTGGCGGCGAAGACCAGGGTGGAGCCGAGCGAGAAGACGTCGCTGGCGCCGGTGACGCTGCGGGAGTCGCGGGCCTGCTCCGGCGACATGTACGCGGGCGTGCCGACGGCCACGTTGGTCATCGTCAGCCGGGTGTTGGACACCCCGGAGGCGATGCCGAAGTCGATCACCCGGGGGCCGTCCTCGACCACCAGGACGTTCGACGGCTTCAGGTCGCGGTGGACGAGGCCGGCGCCGTGGATGGACTGGAGCGCCTCCGCGATGCCGGCGGCGAGCCAGCGCACCGCCTGGACCGGCAGCGGCCCGCACTCATTGACTATCTCTTCCAGGGAGGGCGCGGGCACGTACGCGGTCGCGAGCCACGGCACGGCAGCCCTCGGGTCGGCGTCGACCACGGCCGCGGTGTAGAAGCCGCTGACCGCGCGGGCCGCCTCCACCTCGCGGGTGAACCGGACCCGGAACAGCTGGTCCTCGGCGAGTTCGGTACGGACCGTCTTGATCGCCACTCGCCGGCCGGACGCCGACCGCGCCAGATAGACCAGGCCCATGCCGCCGGCCCCGAGACGGCCAAGGACCTCGAACGGGCCGATCCGCCGGGGATCGTGCTGCGTCAGCTGCTCCACCACTTGCCTGCCACCTCCCCGTGGGGCATAAAACGAGACTCTCAATAGCCACGAGCCGCCGAGAGCCACCGCCCCGCGCAGCGTCTCACCGCCTGGCCGAAACGGCCGTACGCACCCTGATTCTTCCTGGCCGGCCGGGCGGTTGCGAACCCGGGGCCTGTCGGCCGTGTCCCGACTCACCCCCTGCGGTACGCAACAAGGCCATTACCCGGCGTATTCCACCCCGCCCTGACGTGCTCCGATACGTCCGGGGACGGGCGATTGCCGCAGGGTTACCGGCCAGTTGCGGCCCGCCTAAGGGCGAGGTTCGCGGAATTTCCGCCGCTCATCGCCCCATCCGGACGGACGGATTCCGCCCGGGCGGTCGAGCGGCAGGACCCCCGTCGCCGCACCGGCACCGGTCGGACGTCCACACCGGCGACCGGTCCCCCGTGGCCGAAATCGTTCCATTTCCCCGCCCGTATCCGTACGCATGCCTTCCCCCGCGGCTCACTCTGCGTCAATGGATCAATTCTGCGCCGCCGACGGCGATTTCGCGGCTGTGACACCGCGCACGACGCAAGGATTCCCGCCCGACGGCCACCGGACGCCCGACACCCCCGCACCGACCTCTTATCCACCGAAGTTGTCCACAGCCTGTTGATAACAGCATTCACTGGATCGGACCAATGGTCGTGCACCTGGTTCCGGCGGCGACCAGGCCCGCAACCAGGGCGGGAACAGGCACCGGACGCCCCGAACTCCCCCGTCCCCATTTGCAGGCAGCCAAATCGCGCTCCGATCACCCCTCGGTAAGCTGACGGCATGACAGGACAAGTTCGAACCGTCGACGGCAGAGTTGCCGGCCGCCGCGGACAGGCGACGCGGCAAAAGCTTCTCGACTGCCTCAGTGAAATGCTCAGTTCGTCCCCCTATCGGGACGTCAAAGTCATCGATGTGGCCCGAAAAGCGGGCACTTCACCCGCGACGTTCTATCAGTACTTCCCGGATGTCGAAGGCGCGGTCCTCGAAATCGCCGAAGAGATGGCGAAAGAGGGCGCGAGCCTGACCAATCTGGTCGCCGAACGCTCCTGGGTGGGCAAGTCCGGTTGGCAGGCCGCCGAGGAACTGGTCGACGGCTTCCTCTCCTTCTGGCGCAAGCACGACGCGATCCTGCGCGTCGTCGACCTGGGTGCCGCCGAGGGCGACAAGCGGTTCTACAAGATCCGCATGAAGATCCTCAACGCGGTCACCAACTCCCTTACGGAGTCCATCCAGGAGCTCCAGGCCAAGAACAAGGTCGACAAGGACGTGAGCGCGGCGGCCATGGCCGGCTCCATCGTCGCCATGTTGGCGGCGGTCGCCGGCCACCAGAAGGGCTTCCAGAGCTGGGGCGTCAAGCAGGCCGACCTCAAGCCCAACCTGGCGCTGCTGGTGCACTTCGGCGTCACCGGCAAGAAGCCCACCAAGTAACGGGCCACCCGCACGCCCGGGCCCAGCGGGTCCGCGTCGGGATCACCGCACCACAGCACCACCGCGCAACAGCACCACCGAGATCGCCGCACCACCGGGATCGCCGTCACGCCGCTCCCATCGAGCCGAGCGCTGAGCCGCAACGCCGCGCCTCAGTCGCCGCTCCGCCGCCGAGGAAGCCACGGCCTCCTCGATGTCCCGGCGTTTCCGGGACAGTTCACGCTCCGTCCTGTGTCCGTCCTGCCATAGCCGTATCCCACACGCAGCGGGTGCCGACCGCCCTCCAGGGGCCGTACGGCACCCGCGCGTGCGTCACGGCCCGGGTCCGACCTGGTCAGCGCCGGTCCAGCCGGAACAGCCGGATCTCCCGTTCCACCCGCGCCTGATAGGCCGCGTACGGCGGCCAGAACTCCAGCGCCGCCCGCCAGGCCCGCTCGCGCTCCTCCCCGGTGAGCAGCCGGGCCCGTACCGGGATGTCCCGCCCCCGCCAACTGACCTCCGCCTCCGGATTCTTGAGGAGGTTCCCGGTCCAGGCCGGATGCCCCGGGCGGCCGAAGTTGCTGCCGATCAGCAGCCAACCCCCGTCGTCCTGCGGCATACAGGCCAACGGGGTGCTCCGCGGCAGCCCGCTCCGGGCACCGGTCGCGGTCAGTACGACGCCGGGCAGCATCCGGGTGCTGAGCAGTGTCTTCCCGCCGGACAGCCGGTGGACGGCGCGGTCCAGCACGGGGATGACGTGCGGCGCGATCCGCGCGAACGTCCGGGTCGAGGAGATCTTCTGCACCAGGCGGGTACGCCGGTCCATCAGGCACCGACCGCCGCTCGCACCGCCGGGCCGGCGAGGGCGTCCGCGCCCACCCCGGTGGCCGTCCCGTTCCCCGCCCCGAACAGGCCCGCCTGTTCGGCCGCCCGGGCCCGCAGCCGGTGCACCGGCCCCAGCAGCAGCTCGTCGCAGGCCGCCCGCTTGAAGTAGAGGTGCGCCGCGTGCTCCCAGGTGAAGCCGAGCCCGCCGTGCAGCTGCACCGCCTCGGCGGCCACCGCGCGCAGTGTCTCCAGCGCCTGGGCCAGCGCCAGTGCGCCCACCCCTGGTTCGGGGCGTCCGCCGCCGGCCGCCCAGGCCGCGTAGTACGCCGCCGAGCGCGCCGCCTGCACCGCCACGTACAGGTCGGCGAGCCGGTGCTGCACCGCCTGGAAGGAGCCGATCGGCCGGCCGAACTGGGTGCGCTCCTTGACGTAGCCGACCGTACGGGACAGCGCCGCGTCGGCCGCGCCGACCGCCTCGGCCGCCAGGCACGCGGCCGCCGTCGCCCCGGTGGCGGCCAGCGCCGCGGCCACCGCGTCCGCGGCGCCGTCACCCCCGGACGGGTCCTCCCCCAGCAACTCGGCTTCCACTTCGCGGAGTTCGATACGGGCCTGCGGCCGGGTCTCGTCCATCGCGGTCTGCCGGGTCCGCAGCAGCCCGGGCGCCTCTTTGCCGTCCGGCCCCGTCGCCCGGACGGTGAAGAGCAGGGTGCGACTGCGCGCGAAGCCGCCGGTGTGCGCGGCGACCACCAGGACGTCCGCGGTGTGCCCGTCGAGGACCTGCCCGGCCTCCCCGTAGAGCCGCCAGGCACCGCCCGCCCGTCGCCCACCACCACCGTTCGGCGACGACTCCCCCGGACTCTGTCCGCGGGTACCCCCATCGCGCTCCTGTGAGAACCGTGCCTGGATTCCGCCGGCCCGGCCGCCGCCGGCCCAGTCGCCGTCGTTGGGCCCGGTCAGCGCCAGCGCGGTGGCCAGTTGCCCGCCCGGTACGACGAGGGTGGCGGTCGACTCCCCGGCGGCGAGGGCCGGCAGCAGTGCGGCGCGCCGGCGCTCCCCGCCCAGCGCCAGGATCAGCGGTGCGGCGAGCACCGCGGTGCCGATCAGTGGGGCGGGGAGCACGGCGCGGCCGGTCTCCTCGCAGGCCAGGGCGAGTTCGGTGGGTCCGCAGCCGGCCCCGCCGTACGCGGTGGGCAGGGCGAGGCCGGGCAGTCCCAGCTGCCCGGCGAGCTGCCGCCACAGCGCCTCGTCATAGCCCGCCGGGGTGCGGACCGCCGCCCTGACCTCGTCCGGGCCGCAGCGTTTGTCCAGCAGTGCGCGCAGGGTGCGGCGGATCTCGTCCTGCTCCTCGGTGAACGCGGCATCCATCGGCGGGCTCCTCCCGGCCGTGCGGCGACGCCCGTCCGCTCGGACGGGGTCCGATCTGACGGGTCGTCATGTTAGGGGGGAGGGTGCCACTTTCCTAGAGAAGGGCGCCCGAAGCATCCCACTGGAGTACGCGCCTTCGGGGCATCTGCCAGGGCCGAGCGCCTTCCGTCGCCCCCTGCCCGCCCTGCCCGCCCCGCCAAATCTGATGTACCGTCAGATTCATGAGGCTGACGCCAGGGACCCCTTCCCGGAACCGCAAGGTCGCCGTCGCCGGAGTCGCACTGTCCGACTGCGGACGGGTGGACGAGGCCACCCCCTACGCCCTGCACGCCCAGGCCGCCCGCCGGGCGCTCGCCGACTCCGGACTCGACCGGTCGGTGATCGACGGCTTCGCCTCGGCCGGGCTCGGCACCCTCGCCCCCGTCGAGGTCGCGGAATACCTGGGACTGCGCCCCACCTGGGTGGACTCCACCTCGGTCGGCGGCGCCACCTGGGAGGTGATGGCCGCACACGCCGCCGACGCCATCGCGGCCGGCCACGCCAACGCCGTCCTCCTGGTCTACGGCTCCACCGCCCGCGCCGACATCAAGGCGAAGCGCCGCACCGCCAACCTCTCCTTCGGCGCCCGCGGCCCGCTCCAGTTCGAAGTCCCCTACGGACACACCCTGATCGCCAAATACGCCATGGCCGCCCGCCGCCATCAGCACCAGTACGGGACGACCCTGGAACAGCTCGCCCAGATAGCCGTCCAGGCACGGGCCAACGCGGCCACCAACCCGGACGCCATGTACCGCGAGCCGATCACCGTGGACGAGGTGCTGTCCGGGCCGATGATCGCCGACCCGTTCACCAAACTGCACTGCTGCATCCGCTCCGACGGCGGCTGCGCGGTGCTGCTCGTCGCCGAGGACTACGTGCCCGACCTCGCCAAACGCCCCGTCTGGGTACTCGGTTCCGGCACCGCCGCCTCGCACACCACCATGGCGGAGTGGGCGGACTTCACCGTCTCCCCCGCCGCCGTCTCCGGCCGGCTCGCCTTCCAACGGGCCGGCGTCCGCCCCGCCGAGATCGACCTCGCCGAGATCTACGACGCCTTCACCTACATGACCCTGGTGACCCTGGAGGACCTGGGTTTCTGCGCCAAGGGGGAGGGCGGGGCGTTCGTCGAGAAGGGGCGGCTGCTGCGGGACGGCGAACTGCCGGTCAACACCGACGGCGGCGGACTGGCCGCCTGCCACCCCGGCATGCGGGGGCTGTTCCTCCTGGTCGAGGCGGTCCGGCAGCTGCGCGGCGAGGCCGGCCCGGACCGCCAGGTCCGCAAACCGGACGGCGCCCTGCCGCAGCTCGCCGTGGCGTCCGGCACCGGCGGCTGGTTCTGCTCGTCGGGGACGGTGGTGTTGGGGCGGGGGTAGGCCCCGCCCCTGCCCTCTTACCTGCCGGAGGCCGGGGCGGCCCGCGCGATCACGCCCAAGGGCTGCCCCGCACCGGCGGCGGCTCCCGGTACGGCCGCGCCGGGCCCCACCGCCGCCTCCGGCCCGCGCCCCGGGCACCGCGGGCGCCCCGCGTACGCTGCCTGACATGCCCGATCACACGGATCACCGCGCCGCCGGGGCCACTCCGGAACCCGTCCCGTCATCGGACCCCGCCCGGTCAGCGGCCCCCGAGCCGGCACCGGAAGTCGACGCCCGGGCCGACGCCGACGCCAAGGCCGACAACGTCGACGCCAACGCCGACGCCGACACCCGTGCCTTCCGTACCCTGCTGCGCGGCCTGCGGGTCTGGGAGAGCGAGCTGCCGTCCTTCGCGGCTCGGCGGGCGCCCGCCGAGCCGTTGCCGCTCTTCCGACAGTGGCTGTCCGAGGCCGCCGAGGCCGGCGTTCCCGAGCCGCACACCATGTCCCTGGCCACGGCGGACGCGGCCGGCGACCCGTCCGTGCGGATCGTGATGCTGCACGATGCGGACGAGCACGGCTGGCACTTCGGCACCCACCGCGACAGCCGCAAGGGCCGCGAACTGGCCGCCCGCCCGCGGGCCGCGCTGGCCTTCTACTGGCCGGCGGTCGGCCGCCAGGTACGGGTCCGGGGCACGGTGACCGCGGCCGGCCCGGAGGAGAGCGCGGCCGATCTGCACCACCGCTCCACGGGCGCGCTGGCCGCCGCCCTGGTGGGCCGCCAGAGCGAGGTGCTCGGCTCGGCCGAGGAACTGGCCCGCGCCGCGGACGCCGCCTGGGAGCGCGCCGCGCGCGAACCGGACGCCCCGGTCCCGAGTTGGACGCTCTACGTGCTGCGCGCCGACGAGGTCGAGTTCTTCCAGGGCGATCCGCACCGGCGTCAGCACGTACGGCTCAACTACCGCCGTACGGAGGGTGGTTGGGAGAAGGAACTGCTCTGGCCGTGAGGTCGGCACACACCCCGGGCCGACAGGATGCGGCGGCGCGGTGGCGACGGGCGCGGTGGCGACACCTCGGGGCGTCGCCACCTCGGGGCGTCGCCACCTGCGGCTACGGGGACGTCGCCACCTGCGGCTACAACCGCTGGTACATGATGTGCAGCCCCACATAGCCCTGAGTGGGGTGATGGAAGCCCTCGGGGATGGTGGTCATGATCCGGAAGCCGAGGGACTGCCAGAGGGCGACCGCGCCGGTGTTGGCCGCCACCACCGCGTTGAACTGCATCCCCCGGTAGCCCTCGGCGCGGGCCCAGGCCAGTGCGTGCTCGCCCAGGGCCCGCCCGATGCCGCGCCGGCGGTACTGCGGGTCGACCATGAAACTGGCGCTGGCGATGTGCGCGGCGTTGCCCATCTGGTTGGGGTTCATCTTGGCCGAGCCGAGCACCGCCCCGGAGTCGTCTACGGCGACCACCGTGCGGCCGGGCGGTCGGAGCATCCAGAGGTCGCGGGCCGTCGGCTCGTCGATGTCCACGGGATAGCTGAAGGTCTCGCCGGCTCGTACGACGGACCGGAAGAAGGGCCAGATCGCCGGCCAGTCGGCCGCATTTGCCTCTCGGATCAGCACCGGGACAGCCTCCCCGAGACACCCCCGGGCCGCCACTCAATTACCCGACGCCCACCACCCGACGGGCATCGACACCCGGCTGTCGGCAACCGACGGGCGCCGACCGCCACCGGGCACCGACCGCCGGCGAGGCGCACCCCGGGCGGCCGCACCGGCGCGCCCTCACACCGGCCGGAACACCGGAATCGCGCACCCGCCGTCCCCCGCCGGACCGCCACCGCCCCCCACCCCGGACCCGGCGCGGAAGTGCACCGCGAGCGGCATCCCGATCCGCAGGTCCGGCTCCGCGCAGTCCGTGACCTCGGTCATCATCCGTGGCCCCTCGGCGAGTTCGACGACGGCCGCGACGTACGGGACCCGGTCGCCGAACGGCGGGAGGTCGTTGCGGTGCACGACGGACCAGGTGTAGAGGGTCGCGCGGCCGGTGGCCGGCTCCCAGGTGACGTCCTCGCTCCAGCAGTGCGGACAGAACTCGCGCGGGTAGTGGTGCACGGCCCCGCACCCCTCGGCCCGGCACCGGCGCAGCAGCAGCCGCCCTTCGGCCGCCGCGGCCCAGTACGGCCGGGTGAAGGCGTCCACCTCCGGCAGATCGAACCGCACCTCCGCGCGCCCCACCGCGCCCGCGCCCTGCGACCGCCCCGCGTCCCCGGCACGCGCCGTCTCCCGCGCAGTCATCCGGCCACCCCCCTCCACGCCCAACCCCTGAATCCTGACGGTACGTCAGTTCAGCCCATCGCCCGCCCGACCGCAAGGGGGCCGGCACGCCGACCCCCATCCCCACCCCGCCCGTGCAGGGTCTCGCGGCTGGTGTCGGAGATCGCCCTCGTGACCTGCAGGTTCTTCCGCAGTCTCACGTCGTGCCGGACGTCGGAGTCTCAACTTCGCATCGTTTCATCGACGGTCCGTCTTGATCGGATCGGATGTCATTCCGAGACGAGTTGGCTCGTGCGGAACCAGAGTTCGTGCTGAGGCCCCGTCCGGCTCTGGAATCACTGCTCGCCAGCAGCCTCACCTAGAAGGTCAGGTGACTTCCCAGGCCGCCTCGATCATCTGAAAGATCTCGTCCAGCGCGGCGTCCGGGTCGGCCGCCTCGTGGGCCAGCGCATAGGCGTCGATCACGAACCTCGCGATCGTCCGGCAGGCCGTTGCGCTCTGTGACAGGTCGGGATCGGCGACGAGGGCCGTGGCCAGCGACTCCGCGTAGCGCAGCCGCATCGACTCCTCGTACTCCCGCAGGGCACGTGACGCGTCGATCATGCGGTATATCGGGGCGGCGCCGTCCCCCGTGCAGTGCCGGACCATGGCCTGGATCTCGCGGCGCAGCGCGGGGATGAGTGGCTCGTGCGGCCTCCGGCCGGTGACCACCTGCGTGAGGCGCTGCTCGAAGTTCTCGTCCTGCTCGAAGACCAGGGCCTCTTTCGAGGCGAAGTGGGAGAAGAGCGTGGTGACGGCCACGTCGGCCTCGGCGGCCACGTCACGGATGCCCACCGCGTCGTACCCGCGCTCCAGGAAGAGCCGCAGGGCGGTATCGGCGATCTTCTGGCGGGTCGCGGCCTTCTTGCGTTCACGGCGTCCGGTCGTCGGCACGGTCATGCCGCTGACACTACCAAATCCAAAGGAGTAGCAGTTTCTAAACCATAACCGTTAGTGTTACGGTCGGCCGCATGAAGAGAGTGAGCTTCGCCGAGTTCGGCGGTCCCGACGTTCTCCACCTCGAAGACGCCGAGGAGCCCCACGCGGGCCCCGGCCAGATACGCGTCGCCGTGCGGGCGGCGGGCGTGAACCCGGTCGACTGGCGGATCCGTGAAGGCCAGTTCCAGAAGGTCCGCCCGGTCGAGTTGCCCGCCGGAGTCGGGCAGGACGCCTCCGGGGTGGTGGACGAGGTCGGCGAGGGCGTCGAAGGGGTCGAGGTCGGTGACCGCGTGTTCGGGCGAGGCTCAAGTACGTATGCCGAGTTCGCCGTCCTCGCGGCCTGGGCCCGGATGCCCGAGAGCCTGACCTTCGAAGAGGCGGCCGGGTACCCCTCCGTCGTGGAGACCGCGCTGCGCATCATCGGTCAGGCCGGTGTGCGGTCCGGGCAAACGCTGCTGGTCAGCGGCGCGTCCGGGGGAGTTGGATCGGCGGTCCTCCAGATCACCCACGAGCGCGGCATCACGGTGATCGGCACGGCCGGAGCCGCGAACCAGGAGTATCTGCGGAGCCTGGGCGCCCTCGCCACGACGTACGGCGAGGGCTGGGTCGAGCGGGTGCGGCGGCTGGGACAGGTCGACGCGGCGCTCGATCTGGCCGGGTCAGGCGTGATCCGCGAGCTCGTCGAGCTGACCGGGGATCCGCGGAGGGTGGTCTCCATCGCCGACCTGGGTGCGCCGGAACTCGGTGCCCGGTACTCCGGCGTGACCGGGAACGTTCCGCAAGCCCTCGCCGAGGCCGTCCGTCTCATCACGCGGGGAAAGCTCCACATACCGGTCGAGAAGTCGTACCCGCTCGCCGAGGCCCCGGCGGCACACATCGACAGCCAGGCCGGTCACACGCGCGGGCGCCGGGTCATCGTCGTCTGAGCCGTTCCCTGCCCGGTCGCACGGCCCGGCGAGCTGCCTTCCTTCCAGCGACCCTGCCGGGGCCCACCCGGCAGGTGTGCGACACGCAAGGAGCCCCATGCACACTCCTGTCACGATCATCGGCGCCGGACTCGGCGGCCTCGTCCTGGCCCGCGTCCTGCACCTCCACGGCATCCCGGTCACGGTCTACGAGGCGGAGTCCTCCCCGACGGCGCGTTCGCAGGGCGGGATGCTCGACATCCACGACCACAACGGCCAACTCGCCCTCAAGGCAGCCGGACTGATGGACGAGTTCCGCGGCCTCACCCTGGAGGGCCGCCAAGCGATACGGCTCCTGGACCACAACGGAACCGTCCTGTTCGACAAGGCCGACGACGGCACGGGCGAAAGCCCCGAGGTACAGCGCGGCGAGCTGCGACAGATCCTGCTGGACGCACTCCCCGACGGCACCGTCCGATGGGGCCACAAGGCCACTGGCGTCCGCGCCCTCACCGAGGGCCGCCACGAGGTGACCTTCGCAGGCGCCGCCGCCGTCGTCACGAACCTGCTGGTCGGCGCGGACGGCGCATGGTCACGAGTCCGACCGCTGCTCTCCGACGCCACACCCGAATATGTCGGCCGGTCCTTCGTCGAGACCTACCTGCACGACGCCGACACCCGGCACCCGGCCGCCGCGAAAGCGGTCGGCGGCGGGACACTCGTCGCGCTCGACCCGGACGGGAACGGGAAGTGGCTCGTGGCTCACCGGGAGAAGAGCGGGGTCCTCCGCACCTACATCACACTGGCCAAGCCGCAGGACTGGTTCGCAACCATCGATTTCACCGATGCCGCCGCAGCCGCCGAGCGGATCGCGGAGGAGTACGACGGCTGGGCACCGGAACTCACCGCCCTGATCACCGCCGGCCAGACCGCACCGGTCCTGCGCCCCCTCCACGCCCTGCCGGTCGGGCACCGCTGGGACCGGGTGCCGGGAGTGACCCTGCTCGGCGACGCCGCCCACCTCTCAACCCCCAACGGTGAAGGCGCCAACCTGGCCATGCAGGACGGTGCCGAACTCGGAAAGGCCCTAGCCGCACACCCCGACGACATCGAGACCGCCCTCACCTCATACGAACAAGCGCTGTTCCCCCGCAGCGCCGCGGGCCGCCGCCGAAGTCGCCCACA
The DNA here is from genome assembly GCF_042886435.1 of Streptomyces sp. NPDC058000. Classification (NCBI taxonomy): domain Bacteria; kingdom Bacillati; phylum Actinomycetota; class Actinomycetes; order Kitasatosporales; family Streptomycetaceae; genus Streptomyces; species Streptomyces sp. NPDC058000. Next base: position 16,625 of record NZ_JBHVQS010000059.1, on the reverse strand, counting down.
ACCCCACGCCCCAGGACGTGATCAATTTCTTCACTGACCGGGACCAAGCGGGAATCTGACGGTCCCGCAGAGGTGAGCGACTGCAAGCTCTCCTGCTGAACGACTGACTACGCGTATGGAGGTTGTCCGTGTTTGCTATGCAATACCACCGCTACGGCGGTTCCGAAGTCCTCTGCATGGAGGAGGTCGAAGAGCCGCACGCCGGGCCCGGTCAGGTCCGCATCGCGGTGCGTGCCACCGGCGTCACCCCCGCTGACTGGTACCTGCGTTCAGGGACGCTGCGGGACATCGCCACCCTGGACTTCCCCCACATCCCCGGCATGGATGCCGCCGGAATAGTCGACGAGGTGGGAGAGGGGGTGACCGGCACCGCCGTGGGGGACGAGGTCTTCGGCCTCGTCCCCTTCGTGGATCAGGGAGGCGCCGCGGCCCAGTACGCCGTCCTTGAGGCATGGGCACCCAAGCCTCAGTCATGGTCTTTCGAGGAAGCGGGTGGCGCCGCGGGCAACATCGACACAGCCATGCGTGTACTGGAGGCCCTGGCAGCCGCCGAGGGCATGACCTTGCTGATCGATGGTGCCGCCGGAGGCGTCGGCACCATCACCGCGCAACTCGCCCAGGCTCGCGGCCTCGACGTGATCGGCACCGCGAGCGAAGGCAACCACGGCTTCCTCGACCAGCTCGGCGTCGTTCCGGTCACCTACGGGGCGGGGCTGGCCGATCGCCTTGCCCCACTGGCTCCGCACGGGGTCGACGTGGTTCTGGACGCGGCCGGTAAGGGCTCTCTTGGCGAACTGGTGGCCATCGCCGGCGACCCGCACCGCGTGGTGACCATCGCAGACTTCGACGCCGACCGACACGGAGTGCGGTACTCCCGCTCCCAAGCAGGAGAGTCGCCGGGCTGGGCAGGACTGCCACTGGCGGCCGATCTCGCCGACCGCGGACGCCTCACCGTCCCGCTGCACGCCGTGTTCCCGTTGAAGGAGACCGCCACAGCTCACGACGCCAGCGCCACCGGCCACGCGCGCGGCAAGATCGTCATCACCGTGCCCTGACAGCCGTGGGCCTGGTCGCGCTCGCCGCCTACCGCCTGGCGACCGGGTATGTCCCGTCGCAGCGCACCTGTCAGGTGGTGGTCCGCCGACCTGCCGGGGACACGAGAAGGTGCTTTCACTCGAACGAGGTACGGCAACGGCCTGCGAATCTCACGGCCAATGTCGGATCCGACTTGGATCCGACATTGGCCGTGAGATTCCGACACGAAATTTGAGACCCTACAGCCCGACCGCCGCCCCGAAGCTTTACCGCGCACACCCATTCCTGACACGACGTCAGTTCAGTAATCTGACTATGCGTCAGCTACTGCTGAGCGCGGTACGGCGCGCAGTCCACGAGAGCCGTCACACAGGAGCGGGCGTCTGCGATGCTTGGATCGACTCACGGCACCCTCACCACGCACTCCCGGCCGGCCCGCGTCGTGGCCTGCGGGGAGCACCCACCCCACACCGTCCACGGCATCAGCGACCCCGGCATCGCCGACGGCCCGCGGCTCGCCGGCGACGACGGCACCACCACCGGCCCGGCCGGCGCCGACCAGGACGTCAGCGGCCGCCCGTTGTACGCACCCGTACCCGACCTGGACCGCTTCTTCCGGCCCGAGTCGGTGGCCGTGATCGGCGCCTCGGACAGCGAGGGCCGACCCAACACCGGCATCACCCGCCAACTGATCGCCTGGGCGGAACGGGTCGGCGCCCGGCTCCACCCCGTCAACCCCGGACGCGAGCAGGTCTTCGGCCTGCCCTGCTACGCCGGTGTCGCCGACCTGCCGGAGACCGTCGACCTCGCGGTGCTGCTGGTCGGCGACCCGCTGCCGGTCATCGGGCAACTGGCCGAGGCCAAGGTGAAGTTCGCGGTCGCCTTCGCCTCCGGATTCGCCGAGACCGGCGAGGACGGCGCGGCCGCCCAGGCCCGGCTGGCCGACGCCGTGGCCCGTTCCGGCCTGCGGCTGCTCGGGCCCAACACCAACCTCAACGCCTTCGAGAAGTTCCGGCAGGACCTCGACGGTCCGGCCATCGCCCTGATCACCCAGTCAGGCCACCAGGGCCGGCCGGTCTTCACCCTCCAGGAACTGGGCATCCGCCTCTCGCACTGGGCCCCGACCGGCAACGAGGCCGATCTGGAGACCGCCGACTTCCTCTCCTACTTCGCCTCCCGCCCCGAGGTCGGCGCGATCGCCGCGTATGTGGAAGGGCTCAAGGACGGCCGCAGCTTCCTGCTCGCCGCCGACCGCGCCGCCCGCAACAAGGTGCCGGTGGTCGTCGTCAAGGTCGGCCGCACCGAGACCGGCGCCCGGACCGCCGCCTCCCACACCGGCAAGCTCACCGGCGCGGACGAGGTGGTGGACGCCGCGCTGCGGCAGTTCGGCGTGATCCGGGTGGACGGGCTCGACGAGCTCCAGGACACCGCGGCGCTGCTGGCCCGCGCCAAGAAACCCACCGCCGAGGGCGTCGCGGTCTATTCGATCTCCGGCGGCACCGGCGCCCACTTCGCCGACCTGGCGACCGCGGCGGGCCTGGCCCTGCCCACCCTGTCCGACGCCAAGCAGACCGAACTCCACCAGTGGATACCGGACTACCTCAACGTCACCAACCCGATCGACAACGGCGGGCACCCGGTGGGCGACTGGCGCGGCCGCAAGATCATCGACGCGATCCTCGCCGACCCGTCCGTCGGCGTCCTGATCTGCCCGATCACCGGCCCCTTCCCGCCCATGAGCGACAAGCTGGCGCAGGACCTCGTCGACGCGGCGGAGGAGTCGGACAAGCTGGTGTGCGTCGTCTGGGGCTCGCCGGTCGGCACCGAGGACGCCTATCGCCGCACCCTCCTCGGTTCCTCCCGCGTGGCGACCTTCCGCACCTTCGCCAACTGCATCACCGCCGTCCGCGCCTATCTGGACCACCACCGCTTCACCGCCCACTACCGCTCGCCCTTCGACGACGCCCCCCGCGTGCTCTCCCCCTCGGCCCGCAAGGCCCAGGCCCTGCTGCGCCCCGGCCAGCAGCTCAGCGAGCACGCGGCGAAGCAGCTGCTGCGCGCCTACGGCATCCGCGTACCGCGGGAACAGCTGGTGACCAGCGCGGCGGCGGCCGTCCGGGCGGCGAGCCTGGTGGGCTATCCGGTGGTGATGAAGGGCTCCGGTCCGGAACTGGCCCACAAGACCGAACTCGGGCTGGTCAAGGTCGGGTTGACCTCGGCCAGCCAGGTCCGGGACGCCTACCGCGAACTGACCGACATCGCGCGCTACGAGGACCTGCCGCTGGACGGCGTCCTCGTCTGCCAGATGATCGAACGGGGCGTCGAGATGGTCGTCGGCGTCACCCCCGACCCGCTCTTCGGGCCGACCGTCTCCGTCGGCCTCGGCGGGGTGCTCGTGGAGGTCCTCCAGGACCTCGCGGTCGGCGTCCCGCCCTTCGGAGAGGAACACGCCCGCACCATGCTCCGCGGACTGCGCGGCCACGCCCTCCTGGAGGGCGTCCGCGGGATGCCGCCCGCGGACACCGACGCACTGGTCGAAACCGTCCTGCGGGTACAGCGGATGGCCCTCGAACTCGACGGCGAACTGGCCGAGTTGGACATCAACCCCCTGGTCGTCCTGCCCCGCGGCCAGGGCGCGGTGGCACTGGACGCCCTCGCGGTGTGCCACTGACCGCAGGACCGCCGACGCCGGTACCGCTCCCGGCCCCGGCCGCGCCCCCGTCCACCCACTCCCCCGGAGCCACTCCCCCATGACACCCGCACCGTCCCCCCGTTCCGATCCCGCCTCCGAACCGACCGAACCTGCCGAACCCGCTGACTCCTTGATACTCCACGCCACTGACAACGGCGTCGCCCAGCTCACCCTCAACCGCCCCGCCGCCCTCAACGCCCTCACCTGGGACATGCGCGAACGCCTCATCGCCCTGCTCGCCGACGCCTCCGCCGATCCGGACGTCCGCGTCGTCGTGCTCACCGCGACCGGCAAGGGCTTCTGCGCCGGCGCCGACCTGCGCGGCGCGCCGGCCACCGGCGACCGGGTCGCAGGCGATGTCGCACGGATGATCCGCGGCGGCGCCCAACGCTTCATCGCCGCCGTACTGGACTGCGAGAAACCGGTGATCGCCGCCGTCAACGGCACCGCCGCCGGGATCGGCGCCCACCTCGCGTTCGCCTGCGACCTGGTACTGGCCGCCGAATCGGCCCGCTTCATCGAGGTGTTCGTCCGCCGCGGCCTGGTCCCGGACGGCGGCGGCGCCTACCTGCTGCCGCGGCTCATCGGCCCCCAGCGCGCCAAGGAGCTGATGTTCTTCGGGGACGCCGTACCGGCCGCCGACGCCGCACGGCTCGGCCTGGTCAACCGGGTCGTCCCCGACGGGGAGCTGGCGAAGACCGCCCGGGAGTGGGCCGAACGCCTCGCCGCCGGCCCCACCCGCGCCCTCGCCCTCACCAAAGCGCTGGTCAACGCCTCGCTCGACGGCGGCCGTGGGGCGTCCTTCGCGGCCGAGGCCACCGCCCAGGAGATCAACATGACGACGGCGGACGCCCAGGAAGGCGTCGCCTCCTTCGTCGAACGCCGCCGGCCTACGTACCGGGGCAGTTGACGCCCGCCCCAGTTCCCCCGCGCACCCGGCTCCCGCCCGTCGACCTCATCCGCCGTCCGCCGGACACTCCGGCACCTCCCGGGTATTACGGGTGCGCACCCCCGGCAGCCACCCCTCCGCCCCCTCCCCCGTGCGCACCCGGTACCAGCGGGAGGAGGTGACCCCCTCCTCGTCCCGCACCAACTGCCCGTCCGTCACCACGCACCGGGCCGCCAGCACCTCGCCGTGCCACACCCGCCCCGCGGTGTTGCCGCGCGCCGCGTACGCCCGGTGCGGGTCCTTGGCCAGCCGCAGCGCGCACTCCATGGTGTGCGGGGTACGGCACGCCGCCTCGCTGTTGTAGACCGTGAGCGGCACCGTCAGGGGCGGCCCGGCCGGCCTGACGTCCGCGGCCCCGGGTCGTAGCAGCACCCACCAGACGCCGAGGACGACCGCCGCCACGGCTGCCGCGACCGCCACCACGACGGCATACGGGTGCCACTGCGGCAACCACGCCACGACGAGCCGCCCCCTGGACTCCGAAGTGGCCGCCGAACTCCCGATCTCCGCCGGCTCCTTGACCCGCTCCCACAGCCCCCCGGGCGTCTCGATCTCCTCGTCGGCCGCCCGCAGCTTCGCCCGCAGCAGCGCCTCGACCTCGCCGTCCCCGCCGTACCGTGGCCCCGCGCCCATCGTGCCGCTCACCTCCCGGCCTGCCCGTGCTCCGATTCAACGAGGTACGCGCGCAGCCTGTCCAGGGCACGGGCCCGATGCCTGGCGGCGGTGCCGCGATGCACCTTCATGATCTTCGCGGCCTGGTCGATCGTGTACCCGTCCAGATCGACGAGGATCACGATCCCCGCCTGCCGGTGCGACAGCCGTCCCAGCAGCCGCACCGCCTCCAGCTCCGCGTGCCGCCGCCCCACCCCGCCGTCCCACCCGCCGAACCCGCCCCCGCCCCCCGGCACCGCACCGGCACCGTCCGCCTCGGCCACCTCCTCCACTCCCTCCACCAGAACCTGCCGCCGCTCCTTGCGGTAGGCGTCCCGGGCGACACTGAGGACGGCGGTGAAGGCGTAGGCGTACGGCTCCGGGTGGGCGAGGAAGCGCTGCGGGCGGGCGGCGAGCTTGAGGTACGCCTCGTGCACCACGTCCTCCGCCGACTGCCGCGTCCCGGCGAGCATCACGGCCCGCCGATAGAGCCGCGGCAGCAGTCCGCAGAAGACCTCGTCGAACGCCGCAGCCTCGCCGGGCCCGGCCCCGGCGCCCGGCGGTCCGGACGCACCGGACGGCGTCGACAGCGCGGACGGACCGACCGGCCCCTCCGGACGGGCCTCCCGGGGCCCGGTGGCCGACCAGGAGGTCGGCGGTGTCGCATCGGCCATGACCGGAACACTCCCCCGTGCTTGGCTACGGCGCGGCCGAGGTGGAAGTACCCGAGCGCTCGGCAGCCAATCAGGAACGCGGCCACCAATCTCCCCCGAACCACCATGATCCAGCCTGCGTTTCCCGACCAAACCACCCATGCGGGTGGCGCCCACCCCTTCCGATCTGACGCTCCATCAGTTTCAATGGGCGGCATGATGGGACACGCCGGAATGGCGGCCACAGCCATCCGCTACCTCCGCTCCGTCGGCGCCCCCACCACCGCCGCGCCGCCGGCCACCCCCGCCCGCGCCACCGCCGCGCGCCCCCCGTTGCGCGCCGTACGCGACGACGAGCGCGCCCCCTTGGACCCGGCCGAATTCCGCTCCGTACTGGGCCACTTCGCGAGCGGCGTCACGATCATCACGGCCCCCGGAGAGGCAGGCCCGGCCGGTTTCGCCTGCCAGTCCTTCGCCTCCCTCTCCCTGGACCCGCCCCTGGTGGCGTTCATGGTGGGCCGCACCTCGACGACCTGGCCGCGCCTCGCGCAGGCCGGCGTCTTCTGCGTGAACGTCCTCGGCGCCGCACAGGGCGACCTCTGCCGCGGGTTCGCCGTCAGCGGCGCCGACAAGTTCGCCGGCGTCCACCACACCCCGGCCCCGGCCACCGGCTCCCCCCGCCTCGCGGACGTCCCCGCCTGGATCGACTGCACGATCCACGCCGTCCACACCGGCGGCGACCACCACATCGTCGTCGGCCGCGTCGAGGCCCTCGGCACCGACCCGACCGCCGCGACGAACGGCCCACTGCTGTTCCACCGGGGGACGTTCGGACGGTTCACCACCCCGTAGGCCACCGGTAGCCCCCTCGGCCTACGGAGTCGGCAGCCCACAGGCCGCCTACCGGAACCCCGCGCCCGTCACCGACAGAACGTCGAAGCTGCCGGCGCCCGTTCACCCGCTCCCACACACCGCGGCCCCGTACGACTGACGACGGGCAGGAAGAGCACCGGCCGGGCCGACCACTCCACCCACACCCCGCCGCAGTCGAGCGCCAACCCGCACGACTCGCCCCGGTACAGCGCGGCAACCGCCCCCACCTGCCCGCCACCGTCGCCCGCCACCCGGCGCAACGCCCGCCACCGCGCCCGCCCACCGGCCACCCCGCCGACCAACCGCCGCGCATCCGCACGGATCGCCCGCACGGCACGCACCGGATCGGCGACGGCCCACGCCGACCACGACGCGACCTCCTCCGCGCGCACCGACCGGTACACCACCCGCTCGCACCACACTCCCGCCGCACCGAACCCCCCGCTCACGCCGCCAGCCACGCCGACCCCCGCACGTCCACCCAGGACACCCCCTCGCGCCGGGCGACCAGGTCATAGGCGCACCCGTCCCCGTCAACGACCGTCAGCCGTACCGGGCTTCCGTACTCCAGCGCACTCACCGCCGCCGCGAACTCCACCCCTTCCCCGAGCCACGCCGGCACCCCACCCTCGTACGGCGCGCCTAACTGCTGCGCCACCTGCCGCGCCCGCGTCCGCATCCACCCCACGGCCCGACGAGGCGAGGACGACGCCCACCCGCCGAGCCGGATCGTCGCCCCGTCCGGGCACCGCACCGTCACCTCCGCCCGATACCTGGCCACGCCCCCGATACGGCCAACTCCGCCCACACGATCTTTCCGATGCCGTCCGGCTCCACGCCCCAGCCACTTGCCAAGGCATCCACGAGCACCAACCCACGACCACATTCCGCGGCCTCCCTTCCCGTCTCTTCTGCCTCTTCCGCCTGCTTGCCGCTGCTCACGGGACGGCCGCCACTCCCGTCCCGCACCTCCAGCCGCACCCGCCGCCCACCGCCCTCCCACGCGAACCGGACGCCGACCCAGGTACCGCCGCCGGCCGCCTGTGCCCGCACGGCATTGGTCACCAGCTCCGACACCAACAGCTCGGCAGATCCGACCAGTTCACCGGGAAACCCCCACTGCTCCAGCTGCCGCCGCAGCTCTCTACGGACCCAGCCGACGCTGCGGGGTTCGCTCGGTAAGCGGTAGGCAACTGAGGTCGGCGTGGCAGATGCGACGCGTGATGCGGCTGGCCGAGCGCGTGTGGACATGGCTATCCCCTTGCTGCGCATGACGGAGCGACGAGCATTTCGAGCGGTCACCGAACGGACACGCTCTGCAACTGGGCACTAGAGTGCTCGGCGCTCACGGTTTTGGCAAGTGCGCCATTGTCACTAGTGCCAGTTACTTGGCCGACCGCTAGTGTTCGGGTAACGAGCCGCTCAGGAGGGGTACTTCATGGCCGGAACGCGTCCGACGGTCCGACGACGACGCCTTGCAGCAAAGCTGGTCGAGTTCCGGGAGCAGGCAGGAAAGTCTCCACAGGAGGCAGCCGAACGCATCGGATGCCACCGCACGAAGATCAACAAGATTGAGAACGCCCGACTGGGGATTTCGCTGGGCGAACTGCGCGATCTGCTGCGGTTCTACGAAGTGGACGATGCCGCCCAGGTCGACGACATGGTGGAGCTGGCCCGTCGGAAGAGGGAGCCCGACTGGGTCCAACGTGCGGCCCTCATCCGACCATCCATCGCGGACCTCATTCATTACGAGCAGACGGCCGCCTGCATCCGTTCGTTCCACAACACCCTCATCACCGGGCTCTTGCAAACCCCCGATTACGCACATGCCGTGCTTTCCACTCGGCCGACGACCCTTGGGGACGACGGGATAGAGGCATTGCTGGAGGCCCGCATGAAGCGGCAAGAGGTCTTGCAGCGAGCCGAACCACCTCGCCTGATCGTGATCGAGAACGAATCGGCGCTCCGCGTCGAAGTGGGCGGCAGCCAAGTCATGCGTAAGCAGTTGGAACATCTGGAGGGCATGGCTGATCACCCAGCAGTTGAGCTCCGGGTCATCCCTGATCGCGCAGGAGCTCATGCGGGCCTGAACAGCGCATTCGTGCTCTTCAGCTTTCGGAATCCGACCTATGCCGAGGTTACTTCCGTGGAGCACCGTACGGGAATGCTCTACATGGAGGACCAGGCAGAGACGTCCCAATACGCGGCCATCTTCGTTGAGCTCCAAGCGATCGCATTGAGCCCCGCGGACACACTCGACCTGATCGCGCGACTACGACGGGCACGATAACCACAGTTCCGTGAGAGAGGCAGCAATGCTGAACGTCCCCGATCTTGCCGGCATCACATGGCACAAGAGCAGCTACAGCTCTGATGGCGGAGACTGCGTCGAGGTCGCCGACGGCATCCCCGGCGTCATACCCGTACGCGACAGCAAGGACCCCATAGTTCCCCATCTCGCCTTCGGCGTTGCCGCCTGGGCCTCCTTCGTCGACGACGTGAAGCGCAGCGCGGCGACGGTCGGCTGAGGCGCCGGAGTGCCCCGCACCACCGAGCCCCGGTCCCTCTCGGACCGGGGCTCGCTGACGTGCGTGACCGGCAAAGACAAGGCGCGGCAGCCCAGATGACGCGCGCTCAGACTGTGACGGCCGCCGTCCTCCCCCGCAACACCAATGCCATCAGTGCCGCCACCGCGCACAGGGCGCCCGAGGCGTACCAGACCGGGTCGTAGGTGCCGAGGGCGTCGCGGGCCAGGCCGCCCAGGAAGGCGATGAGGGCGGCGCCGACCTGGTGGGCGGCGAGGACCCAGCCGAAGACGATGGCGCTGTCGTCGCCGTAGTGGGCGCGGCAGAGGGCGAGGGTCGGCGGGACGGTGGCGACCCAGTCCAGGCCGTAGAAGACGATGAAGAAGACCATCGGGGGATGGACGGTGGCGGAGAGGAGGAAGGGGAGGAAGAGGAGGGAGAGGCCGCGGAGGGCGTAGTAGACGGCGAGGAGGCGGCGGGTGTCGAAGCGGTCGGTGAGCCAGCCGGAGCCGATGGTGCCGGCGATGTCGAAGACGCCGATCACGGCGAGGAGCGAGGCGGCCGCCGTCATGGGCATGCCGTGGTCGTGGGCGGCGGGCACGAAGTGGGTCTTGACCAGGCCGTTCGTGGTGGCGCCGCAGATCGCGAAGGTGCCGGACAGCAGCCAGAAGGGGGTCGTGCGGGCCGCCGAGAAGAGGGCGCTCAGGGCGCGGCGGGCGGCGCCGCGCTGCGGGGGCGGCTTGGGGACGAACTCCTCGGAGCCGTAGGGGGTGGTGCCGACGTCGGCGGGGTGGTCGCGCAGCAGGAGCCACACCAGGGGGACGACGGCGAGGGCGGCGAGGGCGACGGTCACGGCGGCCGGACGCCAGGAGTGGCGCTCGACGATCATCGACAGGAGCGGCAGGAAGACCAGCTGGCCGGAGGCGCCGGCCGCGGTCAGGATGCCGGTGACCAGGCCGCGGCGGGCGATGAACCAGCGGTTGGTGACGGTCGCGGCGAAGGCCAGGGCCATCGAGCCGCTCCCCAGGCCGACCAACACGCCCCACAGCAGGATGAGTTGCCAGCTGGTGGTCATGAAGACGGTGAGGCCGGCGCCGGCCGCGATCACGGTCAGCGCGGCGGTCACCACCCGGCGGATGCCGAAGCGGTCCATCAGGGCGGCGGCGAACGGCGCGGTCAGCCCGTAGAGGGCGAGGTTGACCGAGATCGCGAGGCCGATGGTGCCGCGCGACCAGTGGAACTCCTCGTGCAGCGGGTCGATCAGCAGGCCGGGCAGGGAGGCGAAGCCGGCCGCGCCGATGAGGGTGAGGAAGGTGACGGCGGCGACCGACCAGGCGCGGTGCGGACGCCGCCGGGCGGGGGCCGGACCGGGCGGCGGCGTCGCGCTCACGGGGGCGGCGGCGTCGGTGTGTACGGGTGGCTCGGGCGATATGCGGGTCACCCGAGCAGCTTCGGGGAGCCGGCCCGGCCGAACGAGTGGCCTAAGGGTCAGCCATCGTAAGGATCGGGCCAGCCGCCCACGCTTCCGGTGCTGCCGCCCGGCCCTGGTACCGCAACCGCAACTAGGGCGCGAGTCGGGCCGCCAGGCCATCGAGGACGCGGTCGAGCCCGTACGCGAAGCTGTCGTCGCGGATCCGCTGCGGGTGCACGTCCTGCTGGGCGGAGCTTCCCGCGCGCAGCCGCGGGTGCTCCTGCGCGGCCTCGTCGAAGGCCGGCCGCAGGCCCGCCACCCACTCCTGCTCGGTCTTGCCGCTGCGGGCGATCAGCGAGAGGTACGCGGCCTCGGCGGTCGCGATCCCGATGACGTACGCCATGAGTGTGCCCATGGCCTGGTCCATCTCGTCCGCGGGGAAGCCCGCCGCCTCGAACTGCGCGAGCAGCGCCGACGACATCCGCATGGCGTTCGGGCCGATGTGGACGAGGCCGACCTGGCCCAGTTCGGGGGCGATCCACGGGTGGCGCAGGGTCATCGCCCGCAGTTCGGTGGCGGTGCGGGTGACGGCCGCGCGCCACCGGGTCCCGTCGACGGCGGTGGGTACGTCCGGTTCGCCGTAGACGTCGTCCACGACCAGCTCGATCAGCTCGTCCTTGTTGGCCACGTGCCGGTACAGGGAGGTGGCCGCCGTACCCAGGCGGGTGCCGAGCTTGCGCATGCTGAGCTCCTCGACGCCCTCCGCGTCCAGCAGGCGGATCGCTTCGGCGACGATCTGCTCGCGGGTCAGGTGTTCCCGCTGCCGGGGGCGGGACCGGGTCCACACCGAGGCGGTCGGCTTCTTCTCGTCGGCTGGCATGCGGCCCCTCATCTCTACTCGTCCCACGTCTGTCGTCCCCACCACGCTAGCGCACGCCGTACGCATCTTGCGTACAGCGTTATTCCATGCGTACAGTGTTCACATCGAGAGAACGTCGTACGCACCAGATGGGGCTGACATGTCGAAGAACGTGAGCTGGGACGCGCAGGGCAACTGGGATGCCAAGGGCGCCTGGGGGACCAGGGACTCGGCGGGCAAGAAGCTGGACCTCGTCCACTGGCAGAACCGCCTCGACGCACTGCGCGCCAAGCACCACGTCCCGGCCGCGTCCCTCGCGGTCCTCGTGGACGGGACCGTCCACGAGTTGGCCAGTGGCGTGCTCCACCGCGGCACGGGCGTGACGGCGACGACCGACTCGGTCTTCCAGATGGGCTCGATCGCCAAGATCTACACCGCCACCCTGATCATGCGGCTCGTCGAAGCGGGCCGACTGGACCTGGACGCGCCGGTCGTGGACGTGCTGCCGGAGTTCTCGGTCGCCGACCCCGAGGCGACCAGGACGATCACCACACGCCAGCTGCTCAGCCACACAAGCGGTCTCACCTGCGACTTCACCTACGACAGCGGGCGCGGCGACGACTGCCTCGCCAAGTACGTCGAGGCCGCCAAGGACGTGGCGCTCGACTGCCCGCCCGGCACCGCGATCTCCTACAGCGGCATCGGGTACAACGTGCTCGGCCGGATCATCGAGGTGATCACGGGCCAGGTCTGGGACGAGGCCCTCAAGGACCTGCTCCTCACCCCGCTCGGCCTCACGCACACGATGACGCTTCCCGAGGAGGCGCTGCGGTTCCGCGCGGCGATGGGGCACCTGGGCGAAGCGGGCCAGGACCCGGACCCGGCGCCGTCCTGGGACCTGATGCCGCGCTCGGCCGGCCCCTACGGCAGGGTCATCGCCACGGCCGGGGACGTCGCGCGGCTCGCGCAGATGCACCTCAACGGCGGCGTGGCGCAGGACGGCACGCGCGTGCTCTCCGAGGAGACGGTCGCGCTGATGCAGCGGCGCGTGGTCGACTCCCCCGACAAGTGGACCGTCAGCGCGGACGGTTGGGGCCTGGGCTGGACCCTGTACGACTGGAACGGCGTCCAGGGATACGGGCACGACGGCGCCTCGATCGGGCAGTACGGCTATCTGCGCGTGGTGCCCTCGGCGGGCGTCGCGGTCGCGCTGCTCACCAACGGCGGCGGTGCGCGCGAACTGTACGCGGCGCTCTACCGGGAACTCCTCGCCGAGTTGGCCGAGGTGACGATGCCGGAGCCCTTCGCCCCGCCGGCCCAGCCGCCCGTGGTCGACTTCACGCCGTTCGTCGGCACGTACCGGCGCGAGGGCGTGGTCATCACCGTGACCGAGCGGGACGGTGCGGGCCACGCGGTGTACGAGTTCGTAGACGGTATGAAGGACTTCTCCGAGCCCCTGGACATAGACCTGGTACCGGTGACGGAGACGGTCTTCGCGGGGACCGGGGTGGGCGCGGCGTTCAGCGAGGACTACATGCCCGTGGTCTTCTCCACCCTGGAGGACGGCACGGCCTGCGTCTACATCGGTATGCGCTGCGGCCCCAAGGTCGCCTAGGTCGCCTAAGTCGCCTAGGTCGCCGGGAAGACGCCGTCGGCCGCCCGGAATCTAGGACAGCCGGTGTCCGCCATCATGGCTAGCCTGGCGTCCAACGCAGCAGGGCAAGCACAGGGCAAGCACACAGGGGGGCGGCCATGGCAGAGATCGTTCTGGTTCCCGGGTTCTGGCTCGGAGCGTGGGCATGGGACGAAGTGACACCGGAGCTGAGGGCGGCGGGCCATGACGTCCACCCGCTCACGCTGACCGGCCTGGCCGACCGCGCAGCCGAGGCCACCCCCGATGTGGACGTCTACACACACGTGGACGACATCGTCCGTCTCATCGACGACAACGGTCTGCGGGATGTGGTTCTGGTCGGGCACAGCGGAGCGAACCTGCCGGTTACCGGCGCCGCGGACCGGATCCCGGATCGGATCGCACGGATCGTGTATGTGGACGCGGGACCGTTGCCCGGCGGCATGGCCGTGATCGACTTCAACGAGCCCCAGACGCAGGAAGAGTGGCGCAAGCAGGTCGCGGAGACGGGGGGCGGCTGGCAGCTGCCGGTACCACCGTTCGACCCGGCAGGGGATCCGGACAACCTGGCAGGACTCACCAGCGAACACCTCGCGCGCATAGCCGAGTTGGCCACACCTCAGCCGTTCGCGACCGCCACTCGCCCCCTGGACCGCCCCCTGGTGCCGCCGGACATGCACTGCTCGGTGATCGCCTCGACATTCACCCCCGAACAGGTGCGCATGCTGGCCGGCAGCGGCAACCCGGTCTTCGAGCCGATGGCCGGCATGGACCTGCGCCACCTGCCGACCGGGCACTGGCCGATGTTCTCCCGACCGATCGAACTGGCCTCACTGCTCGACGAGATCGCCCGCTGACCAGCGGCCACCCTCACCAGGACCCCACCCCGAGGCTCCTCGCCGCCGATTCACGCCAGGATCACCAGGCCGTCCACACGACCCGTCGGACACTGCCTAGCTAGCCCGCTCCCCCGCCGAAGACCAGTACCGCCCGCGCCACCCGCCCGTGATGTGCGTCGTCCGCCGCCTTGGCGAAGTCCGTCACCCCGTACGTCGCGGTCACCAACTCGTCCAGCAGCAGCCGCCCTTCGCGGTACAGCCGGGCGTAGAGGGCGATGTCCCGTTGCGGGCGGGCGGAGCCGTAGCGGCAGCCGAGGATGGACTTGTCCAGGTACATGGACGAGACCAGGAAGGACGCCTCGGCGGTGGCCGGCGGGACGCCCAGCAGCACCGCCTGCCCGTGCCGGTCCAGCAGGTCGATCGCCTGCCGGATCAGCCGCGTACTGCCCACGCACTCGAAGGTGTGGTCGGCGCCGGTCGGCAGGATTTCCTTCACCGCCTTGACGCCGTCCGGCACGGCCGACGCGTCGACGAAGTGCGTCGCCCCGAACTGTCGCGCCGCCGCCTCCTTCTCGGGATTGGCGTCCACCGCCACGATCACCGAGGCACCCGCGATCCGCGCGCCCTGGAGCACGTTGAGGCCGATGCCGCCGGCGCCGATCACCACCACCGAGTCCCCGCGGTCCACCCGCGCCCGGTTCAGGACCGCGCCCACACCGGTCAGCACCCCGCACCCGATCAGCGCGGCCGACGTCAGCGGGATCTCCTTCGGGATCTTCACCGCCTGCACCGCCTTGACGACCGTCCGCTCCGCGAACGCCGAGTTCGACGCGAAGTTGTACAGCTCCGCACCGCCCCGCCGGAACGGTGTGCCGGGCATCCCGATCGCCTTGCGGCACATCGTCGGCCGCCCCCGGTCGCACTCCGCGCACGCCCCGCAGTTCGCCAGCGTCGACAGCGCCACATGGTCACCGGGCACCACATGGTTCACGCCCGCCCCTACGGCCTCGACCACCCCCGCGCCCTCGTGCCCCAACACCACCGGCACCGGAAACGGAATCGTCCCGTCGATCACCGACAGGTCGCTGTGGCACAACCCGGCCGCCCGGATCCCCACCAGCACCTCGCCCGGCCCCGGATCCCGCACCTCCAGATCGTCCACGACCCGGACCTGCTCACCATCGAATATGACGCCTTTCATCCCCGCTCCGCTCTGGGCAGGCCGAGCACCCGCTCGGCGATGATGTTGCGCTGGATCTCGTCCGAGCCGCCGTAGATCGTGTCGGCCCGGGTGAACAGGAACAACCTTTGCCACGCGTCGAGTTCGTACGGCGCCGCCGCGGACCACTCACCGGGACCCACGGCGGCGACCGCGCCCCGCACCCGCATCGCCAACTCCCCCAACCGCCGGTGCCACCCGCCCCACAACAGCTTCGCCACGCTCGGCGCCCCCGCATCGCCCGCCGCCCCCAGCGTCCGCAACGCGTTCCACCGCATGACCCTCAACTCGGCCCACTGACGAACGAGTTGCTCATGCAGTACGGGATCGCGCACCGCCCCACCGCGCACCGCCGCAGCAACCACGTCCGCCAACTCCCGTGCGAACCCGATCTGCTGGACGAGCGTCGACACCCCGCGTTCCAGGGCCAGCAGCCCCATCGCCACCCGCCAGCCGGCGCCCTCGCCGCCCACCACGTGGTCGGCACGCGCCACCGCCCCGTCGAAGAACACCTCGTTGAACTCCGCGGTCCCCGACATCTGCCGGATCGGCCGCACCTCGATCCGTCCGGGCTGGTCCATCGGCACCAGCAGGAACGACAGCCCCCGGTGCCGCCGCTCCCCCGGATCCGTCCGCGCCAGGACGAAGCACCAGTCGGCCTCCGCGGCCAACGAGGTCCACACCTTCTGCCCGCTGATCCGGTACCCGGCCCCGTCCCGGACCGCCGCCGTCCGCAGCCCCGCCAGGTCCGACCCCGCCTCCGGCTCGCTGTAGCCCTGGCACCACAGCTCCTCGCCCCGCGCCACGGCCGGCAGGAACCGCTTCCGCTGCGCCTCGTCCCCGTACGCGATCAGGGTCGGCGCCAGCAGGTTCTCCCCGATGTGCCCCACCCGGCCCGGCGCCCCGGCCCGCGCGTACTCCTCCGCCCACACCACCTGCTGCGTCAGCGACCCGGCCCGGTTCCCGTACCCCCCGTACGCCCGGTCCCACCCCAGCCCGATCCACCCCCCACACCCCAACTCCCGCTCCCAGCCCCGCCGGACCCCGACCCCCACATGCTCACTCCCGGGCCCACCCCCCGCCCCCAACGAGGCGAAGGCCCCCACAAGACGAGCCTCCAGCCAAGCCCGCACCTCCCCCCGAAACGCCTCATCCTCGTCACCGAACCCGAACTCCACCGAAACCCTCCCACTCACACCAGCCCCAACGCTCCCCGAACCCACCCACCAACGGGAGGGGACGGGTCTGCGGGGTGGGGGTGAGCCGGACGTAAAGCGAAGCAGTCC